>NZ_JBFAGB010000002.1:0-407019 GCF_040639875.1 Actinomadura sp. NPDC023710 | reverse complement strand
CGATCTGCCCGGCTCCGCTCGCCTCCGGCTTCGCTCCACCGACCAGGTCACGCGTTCGCGCGTGCGGCCGAGGCCACTTCGAGACAGGCCCTAGGCGACCTCGATGAAGCCCAGGCGGTCGTAGAGGCGGCGGGCACGGCGGTTGCGGCGCGTCACGGCCAGGGTGAGGGTGTCGTGGCCTTGCGCGGCCAGGGCGTGCATGACGGCCTGGACGAGGCCCTGGCCCAGGCCGCGGCCCGCGTGGGCCGGGGCGGTGAAGAGGAACGCGAGCAGGGGGCGGTCCCTGTAGAGGGTGACGAGGGCCGCTCCCACGGGACGGCCCTCGTAGTCGGCCACGAAGGACGCATCGGGGAGGAACGCGCCGTACTCGCCGGCCACGGTGAGGTGGATCTCGCGGACGGCGCCCTGGACGTCCCCCACGTCGGCCTCGTCGGGGGTGCCGCGGTAGGCGTCCCACATCAGGGCGGCCAGAGCCGGGACGTCGGCGCCGGTGAACGGCAGGAAACCGGGCGGGGGCGGAGGCGGCGCACCCAGGGTCACCTGAAGGCGGCTCCGCACGGGGGCGTTCATGGTGCCGAGTCTAGGCGGCGCCCCCGCCGGAGACCGGCGGGGGCGCTACCGGTCAGCGCTTGTAGCGGCGGCCGTGGATCATGTTGATCATGCCGAGGACGCGCGCCATCTCCTTCTCGGTGCGGGCGAACGTGGTGAGGTTCATGGTCGCGAACCGCTGGCGCGTGATGGCCTTCGGGCGGGCGAACTCGCGCAGGCCGTCCGCGCCGTGGATGCGGCCGAAGCCGGACTCGCCGACGCCGCCGAACGGCAGGGCCGCGACCTGGGCGAAGGCGGCGAAGGCGTTGATGGACGTCATGCCCGACCGCATCCGGCGGGCGGCGTCCATCGCGCGGGACTTGTCACCGGAGAAGATCGTCCCGGCGAGGCCGTAGCTGGTCTGGTTGGCCTTCTCGACCGCCTCGTCCATGTCCTGCACGCGGTGGACGGTGATCGTGGGACCGAACGTCTCCTCGCGCACGGCCGACGAGTCGTCCGGGACGTTCGTCAGCACGACCGGCTCGACGTAGGGCTTGCGGACGGACTCGGCGCCGCCGACGACCGCCTTGCCGCCCTTGTCCAGCGCGTCCTTGATGTGGCGCTCGATGATGTCGAGCTGCGAGGGCATCGTGATGGGACCGTAGGCCGCCTCGCGGTCGAAGCCGGGACGCAGGTCGCGGGCCTTCTCGGTCAGCTTGCCGAGGAACTTGTCGTAGGCCTCGTCCACGACGTAGATCCGCTCGACGCCGATGCAGGTCTGGCCCGCGTTGGACATGGCGCCCCACAGCGCGGCGTCGGCGGCGGCGTCGAGGTCGGCGCCGGCGTCGACGATGCAGGCGTCCTTGCCGCCGCACTCGGCGACGATCGGGGTCAGGTTCTCGGCGCAGGCCGCCATGACGCGCTTGGCGGTGCGGGCCGAACCGGTGAAGGCGATCTTGTCGACGTGCGGGGACGAGGCGAGCGCCGCGCCCGTCTCGCCGAGCCCGGTGACCGTCTGCAGGACGGGGTGCTCGGGGATCACCGCGGCGAACAGCTCGGCGAGGAACACGCCGACGCCCGGGGTGAACTCGGACGGCTTGAACACCACGGCGTTGCCGGCGGCGAGCGCGTAGGCGATCGAGCCCATCGGGGTGAAGATCGGGTAGTTCCACGGCCCGATGACCCCGACGACGCCGAGCGACTGGTACTCCAGGACGCAGCGCTGGTTGATCGCCATGAGCCCGGGGTAGACGTTGCGCGGCCCGAGGATCTTCTGCGCGTTGCGCGCCGCCCAGTCCAGATGCGTGATCGCCATGATCGTCTCAAGCTGGGCGTCCTGGACCGGCTTGCCGGTCTCCTGGTGGATGAGCTCGGCCATCCGGTTCAGGTTGCGGGTGAGCGAGCCCTTGACGTTCAGCAGCCGGAGCCGGCGCTCCTTCCAGCCGAGGGCGCGCCACCAGCCGGCCGCCTCGCGGGCGCGCTCGACCGCCGCGGCCACGGCGGCGCCGTCCTGGACGGGGTGCTCGGCGACGACCTCGCCGGTGGCCGGGTTCAGCGACGCGAACGTCTCGGTGTTCTCCGTGGCCACGGACATGGGGAACCTCCCGGGAGGGGCCTGGTAAGTGACTGCTTGCACGGCAGTACCGGCTAGTAAACCACCCTATGTGCCGGTTCGGGGGTCGGGGATCCAGCTTCCGTGGAATCCGGCCGGAACGCGGCGCGGCAGCCGGACGCTCGCGGTGGGCGACAGGTCCGCCGCGTCCAGCACCAGCAGCTCGGACGCCGAGCCGCGGGTGACGATCGATAGCAGCCAGCCCTCGTCCTCCGCGCGGGCGCCCGCCGCCGGGACGAAGACCGCCTCGCCGACGTGCGCGTCCTCGCCGAGCGCGTGCGCGGACGTCCCCTGCCCGCGCAGGTCGTACTTCACGATCGACTCGCCGCCCACCGTGTAGAGGTAGCGGTGCTCCCTGCCGGTGCGGGCGTCGTCGTGCGTGGGGAACTCGACGCCGCGGTCGTCGAGCGGCTCCTCGGTCGCACGGCGGGTGGCGGGGTCGAGGGTCCAGCGGTGCAGGGCGGCGGTCTGCGAGCGCGCCGCCCCGGTGGCGGGATCGACGGTTCCGCCGATGTCCTCCCAGAGGGTGACGAAGTTATCGGGACGGTAGCGCACACCGTCCACCACGATCCGTCCGGCGGCGTCCTCGTGGGCGTTGCCGACATGGAAGACGTAGCAGGGGTCGACCTCGTACCAGGTGACCTCGTCCGTGCCGTCCCGGCGCATCACACCGAGCCGGGCGCCGTACGCGTCGTCCCAGACGTAGGGCATGCCGGTCGATCCGGACAACGCCAGGTCGACGTCGAACACCACCGGCAGGTCGAGCCAGACCACGTGGTTCTCGGTGATCGCGAAGTCGTGCATCATCGTCGGGCCCGCCACCGTGACCTCGCGGCTCTCGGCGAGCGTCCCGTCCGGCGCCAGCCGGTGGTAGGAGAGGTGGGGCTCGAACGCCCCGTACCCGAAGAACAGCAGGTCACCGGTGACCGGGTCCTCCTTCGGGTGCGCGGTCATGGCACTGGTGAGCCGCCCGCCGAAGTCGCAGGCGCCGACCGTCTCCAGGTCGGGCGTCACCTCGTAGGGGAACCCGGCCTCCACCAGCGCCCAGATCTTGCCCGCGTGCGGGACGACGTGGGTGTTGGCCTGCACCGAGCGGCGGTCGAAGGTGAGGTCGTCGCGGACGAACGGCGTCCCGTTGAGGTAGGCGTCGGTCCGCACCCACCGGTTGCGGTACCACTCGGCGCGGCCGTCCCGCAGCCGGATGCCGTGGATCATCCCGTGGCCGGTGAACCAGTGCCTGCTCGGCTCGCCGGGCTTGGGGTTCGGCCCGTTGCGCAGGTAGCGGCCGGTCAGTTCGGGGGGCAGCACGCCGGTGACCTGGAGGTCGCGGGCGTCGGTCTCGTCGGGGACGGGGGCCAGATGACCGTCCAGCCAGGTGGCGGGGCGCTCGGTGATGTTCTCGCCCATCTCGGTGCTCCTTTCCGGGCCGCTCCTCGGCGAGGGTCAGCGGGGGGACGGCTCGGGCTGCGACGTGGCGGGCGCCTCCGTCAACGGTAGCCCGAGCCGCGCGAGGTGGCGCCTGCGCGCGGCCTCGGGGTACCGGGCGGTGACGACGGCCGGGACCAGGAAACCGGCGATCTTGACGGCGACCAGCAGCGCCGTGTCGTCCGGTGACCAGTGCTGGACGCAGCCGAGGGCGGCCGCCAGCACGGTGAAGCTCGCCGCCCACACGGTGGTGAGCACGCGGTTGATGCTCCGGAACACGTCCGTCGCGGCGATCTCCGCGGTGACCTGGCGGCGCGCGATGCCCGCCGTGAAGGGGCGTCCGAGCAGCAGCGTCGCCCAGGCGGTGAGCCCCAGCCACCCGATCGCGAGCGAGGCGCCGTAGTCCAGCGCCGGCGACCCGGGGACGGTGAAGGCGAGCGCGGTGAGGACGGCCATGAACACCGAGGTGGAGATCTCCAGGATCAGCGAGTCGGCGCGGCGGCCCCGGCGCAGGTCCTGGCCGAGCAGGGCCAGCGCGGCGACGAGCCCGGAGACGGCGCCGGCCCGGTCGTCGAAGCCGCTGACGACCGCGAGCAGGATCCAGGGGAGGAAGGTTCGGGCGTAGTACTTCGGCATGGCCGGGGGCTCCTGGCTTCACATTCCAACTTTGACATGTCGAAGATAGACATTCCAGTTTCGACATGTCAACTATGAAGGGTTAGAGTGCGGGGCATGAGTTTGCGACATGCGGTGCTCGGGCTCATCGCCGAGATGGACGGCGCCAGCGGCTACGACCTGCTGAAGATGTTCGAGATCTCGCTGGGGAACGTCTGGCCCGCCCGGCAGAGCCAGCTCTACGGCGAGCTGGGCAAACTCGCCGAGACCGGGTTGATCGAGGTCGCCGAGGAGGGACCCCGCGGCCGCAAGGCGTACCGGATCACCGAGTCCGGCCGCGCGGAGCTGCGCCACTGGCTGGTGGACGTCCCCTCGAAGGGGAGCCGCAAGGACGAGTCGCTGCTGCGCGTCTTCTTCCTCGGCCTGGTCGAGCCGGCGGAGGCCCGGCGCTACATGCGCGGGCACGTGGCCGGGCTCGGGGAGTACCTCGACGAGCTGACCGCCCTGGAGAAGAACGTCGACTGGGGCGAGGACGACCTGTCCGTCTACGGACGGCTGGTCATCGAGTACGGCAAGCGGTTCGCCGCGATGCGCCGCGACTGGTTCGACTGGGCCTCGCGGGAGATCGAGTCCCTCGGCGAGCGCGAGCGGGCCGCCGAGCGCGGGTAGCGCGGCGGGACGAACGGCCCGGTGAGCGGCAGGGCCGCGAGCATCGCGGCTCGCGGCCCGGCGGGGCGGTCGGAACGGGGGCGTGCGCGCGTTCGGTGAAGGTCGTGAACGCGGTCAGCGGAAGTCGTCGGCGTGGTCGGCGGCCCACTCCTTGAACGTCCGGCCCGGGCGGCCGGTGATCCGCTCGACCTCTCCGGACGGCGCGGCCGGATGGTCGACGGCGCGGGCGCGCAGGCGGAGCAGGACGTCCACCAGGCCCTCGCGCATGTAGGGGCGGCCGAGCATCTCCTCCCGCGCCTGCTCGGGAGCGACCTCCTCGAACCGCGCCGGCCGGCCGGCCGCCTCCCCGATGAGCCCGACCATCTCCGGATGGGTGAGCTGCTCGGGGCCGGTCAGCACCGGCTTGGCGCCGACCAGGGCATCGGTGAGCAGGGCCTTCGCCGCGACGGCCGCGATGTCGCGCTCGTGGATCGGCGTGCTGCGCGCGGTCGCGTACGGCTCGCGGACGGGCTCGCCCGCGCGGATCGCCTCGCGCCACCCCAGCGCGTTGGAGGCGAACTCGCCGGGACGCGTGAACGTCCACTCCATCCCGGTCGCCTCGATCGCCCGCTCGATGGCGAGGTGGTGCACCGCCAGGTCGTTGGACGGGTCGTCGTCCAGCGCCGCGGCGGACGAGAGCATGACGACGCGCCGGACGCCGTGGTCGACCGCGCGGGCGAGCAGGTCGTCGAGGCCGTGCCAGAACACGGCCGGGTTGAGGAAGAGCGACGTGACGCCGTCCAGCGGCATCTCGTCGGTGCGGGCGACCTGCGCCTCGCCGGGCAGGTTCGCGGTGGCGGGGTCCCGGGACAGCGCGCGGACGGCGGCGCCCGCGGTGAGCAGCTCGCCGACGAGATGGCGTCCGACATTGCCGGTCGCTCCGGTTACGAGAATCATGCGGCCAGCTTCAACCAATTGGATGAACTTGTCAAACAGCAGGATGGTTGAACTTCTCAGAAGCCCGGCTACCATGGGGAACGTGACGGAACCGACGAAGCGGCCGGCGACGAAACAGGCGAGGCGTGCTCCCGCCCCGGACGAGCGCACGCTGGACGCCGAGCGGTCGCGGCGCCTGCTGCTGGACGCCGCGCTGGAGGAGTTCTCCGCCAAGGGCTACGCGGGAGCCCGCGTCCAGGACATCGCCGACCGCGCCGGCGTCAACAAGCAGCTGATCAACTACTACTTCGGCGGCAAGGAGGGGCTGTACTGCGAGCTCCACCGCCGCTGGCTGAAGCGGGAGGCCGAGTTCAACGACCCGGACGTCCCGTTCGACGAGATCGTCGGCCGGTACCTGCGGCACGTCCTGGACGACCCGCGCGGCACGAGGCTGAACGCCTGGCGCGGCCTCACCGAGGACCTGGACGACATCCCGCCCGGCCCCCGGGAGGACCTGTCCGACATCGAACGCCGCCAGGCCGCCGGGGAACTGCCCGGCGACCTGGACCCGGCCGCGATCATGTTCGCCGTGATGGCGCTGGTCTCGGCGCCGGTCACCAAGCCGCTCGCCGTCCGCCACGTCTTCGGGATGGACCCGGAGTCACCCGAGTTCCAGGAGCACTACGCCGAGCAGCTGCGCCGCATCGTCCGCCACCTGACGGGCTAGGGCCTGTCTCGAAGTGGCCTCAGGCACGCGCGCGAACGCGTGACCTGCCCGGTGCAGCGAAGCCGGAGGCGAGCGAAACCGGGCTGATCGCGAAGCGATGCCGCGTTCGCCCAGGTCCGGTCACGTAGCGAGCCGCCAGGCGAGCGAAGTGGGCCGGGCCTGTGAAACACAGCCTAGTTCTTCCACCACTGGAACAGATAGTGCCCGAGTTCGATCGGGAAGTGGTCGATCGAGCCGTTGACCCGGAACGGGAACTCGCCGAGGCCGATCGCGTCGGTGAGGTAGTAGATGACGTTGAAGAAGCCCTCGTTGATCGGGCCCAGCCACAGCAGCGCGATCAGGATGAGGAACGCGTAGCCGCCGTAGGCGTTCGCCTGGTCGGCCAGGCGCCGCGGCAGGTACGGCTCGACGATCCCGAAGCCGTCCAGCCCGGGGATCGGCAGCAGGTTCAGGATCGTGGCGGTCACCTGCAGGAACGCCAGGAACGCCAGGCCCGACCAGAACAGCGCGTGGTCGGCGTCGGCGAAGTTCTTGAAGATCACCGCGAGCATGATGGCGAACAGCGCGTTCGACAGCGGGCCCGCCGCCGAGATCAGGCTGTGGCGCAGCCGGCCCTGGATCACGTGCCGGTCGATCCACACCGCGCCGCCCGGCAGGCCGATGCCGCCGAGCACGATGAACACGACGGGGATGAGGAAGCTCAGCGTGATGTCGGAGTACTTCAGCGGGTTGAGCGTCAGGTAGCCCTTGGCGGCGACGCTGCGGTCGCCCGACCGGTAGGCCATGTACGCGTGCCCGAACTCGTGCAGGGACAGCGACAGGACCCACGCCGAGATCACGAACCCGAACAGCGCGATCCGGCCTGGCTTGTCCAGGATCGTCCCGTACCGCCAGGCGATCAGGCCGCACAGGACGGTCGCCCCCACGACCGCGAGGAACACCGGGCTCGGCCGGACGGCCGCGCCTCCCCGCTTCTCGCGCGCAGTGCCATTCATCGTTCCCGGCCCCTCTCGCCGCGCCGTCTCCGCGGCGTCCCGTCCCAGGTCCTCATGCGGAGGCCGTCCGCCCGGACGCCGGCGCCGCGATGACCGGGACGACGTAGGTGCGCAGGAAGCGGCGCAGCCCGTCGGCGTCCCGGTCCCGGTCCATCACGATCAGCGAGGTGATGATGCGGAAGAGGAACTCGACCGTCCCCTCCACCTCGATGTCGGCGCGCAGCGTCCGCTGCCGCTGCGCCTGATCGAAATAGGGCCGCACGTACTCGCAGCACAGCGCGAGCACGGGCTCGGCCGCCCCCGCCACCGCCGCCTGCATGTGCCCCGCCGCCTCAGGGACGAGGAAGTGCGCGATCGCCGGCTCCTCGCGGACGTAGTTCACCGCGTCCAGCGTGCCCTCGACGATCGCCTCCGAGACCGACCGCTCCCGGCGCAGCCTCTCGGCGAGCCGGTCCAGGAACCGCCGCAGGTCGCGCACCACCACGGCGAGGATCAGCTCGTCCCGTCCGCCGGTGACGCTGCGGTACACGGTCGCCCGCGACAGCTTCGCGGCGGCGGCGATGTCCTCGACCGTGGTCTTGGCCACGCCGAAACGGCCGAAGCACACTTCGGCCGCGTCGATGATGCGCTCACGCGTGGCGTCGCCGGTGACCGGGGGCATGACCCGAACATTACCGGCCGCTGGTCGGCGCTCAGTCCAGCGTGTACTCCAGCGCCCAGGTGTGCGCGCCGTCCTCGGTGACGGAGATCTGGCCGACGCCGCGGATCCCGGCGAGCTCCCCCGTCCCCGAGGTGGGGACGATCAGCCACCGCAGCCACTGGGTGTCGGCCGTCCCGTCCTCGCTGCCCGCGCTGTGCTGCAGGACGAACGTCCCCTCACGGCCGTGCAGGATCCCCTGGACGTGCTCGATCCCCACATAGGCGACCGGACCCGCCGGCGACTCCACCGTGATCAGCTCGGTGGAGCTCGTCCCCACGAGGTCGCCGTGGAAGGTCTTGCCCACGTGGACCCGGGTCAGCCGGTTGCCGCCCTGCTCGTCATAGGGCTTGTCGGCGTCCCACGCCTCGATGTCGAAGCTGCCGCTGGCTTGAAACGTCATGCCCGCCATGATGCCCGCCCCGTCCGACACCACGGGACCCCTACGCCCACATCACCGACCGGCTTCCCGTCCTGGGGGGAGTCGGAGCTGAAAGACGACGCGGTCGATCGTAGGGCCGTCGTAGTCGGCGACGGGTCCGGTGACCGTGAAACCCATCGCGGCGTGAAAGGCGATGGAACCGAGGTTCTGTGGAGAGGTGATCGCCTTCACCTCTGTGCGACGCTCGGTCGCGGCCAGGTCGAAGAACTGGTGGTAGAGGCGACGGGCCAGGCCGTTGCCGCGAAGACGGGGCGCAACGCCGACGAAGTGGATGTAGGCGGTGTCGGGCATCGAAGGCGACAACAGTCCGATGAGGAACCCCGCAAGGCCGACGCCGTCTTCGGCGACCAGGCTTGTGCGGTGGAAGTGATCCAGGAACAGGCGCGGCAGGATCGCCCTGATCGGCCGCCCCCACCAGTCGTCCACCACACCGACGATGCGGTCGTAGTCATCCGGTTCGGCCGGTCGTAGGCGCACGCTCTGGTTCACGGCCATGAATCGTCCCGGCAACGCCCGTCCACTGTCCAGAGTTGGCGGAGGGGAGCGTGAAGGGACCGGCCCCAGCGGGTGGCTGGGGCCGGTCGGAGGTCACCTGTCACACGTGCCGGGTGTCACACCGGAAGCGTGGGCAGGTACAGGGGCCGCTTGCGCGCCAAGGTCGCCTGCTCGAAGGAGTAGGCGAGACCCAGGAGTTCCTCGTCGCGGTTCCTGCGGCCTGTGAACGAGACCCCCAGCGGGAGCTGGGAGTCGGCGTAGCCGGCCGGGACGGTGATGCTCGGATATCCGCCGACCGCCGCCGGGCCGCAGGAGTGCAGCCAGGCGATGTCGCGCTCGGAGATCTCCGGCGCCCGGCCGTTGGTCGGGCTCATGATCGCGTGCAGGCGGTGACGCACGAAGACGCCGTCAAGGCTGTCGCGCGCCTCCTCGGTGATCTGCACGCGTTCTTCCAGGTAGTCACTCGGCCGGCGGGCCATGTCCGAATCCTGGGCCTGCTCGAACTTGGCCAGCCCCAGATCGGACGTCCGCTCGGCAGGATGACTCCGGAATGCGATCAGCTCGTCGAGATCGTGCGGGCCGTCGCCGCCGATCGAGCTCAGGTAGTCGTTGATGCTCACCTTGAACTCGTAGGAGAGCACCTCGGACGTGTCGAATACGGACAGGTCCACCTCGACGATGGTCGCGCCCAGTTCGTGCAGCTTCGCCGTGGCTTCGGCGAGAACACGATTCTCATCCTGATGGCTCGCCCTCTTCCTGACCCCGTTCCACAGACCGATCCTGGTCCCGGCCAGAAGGCCCGGTTCCAGACGGATGGCGCGGCGGGACGTTGCGATCACCTCGAACACCGCGCCCGCGTCGGCCACGTTCCGGGTGATCGGCCCGGCCGTGTCCTGGTACGGCGAGATCGGCACGATGCCGGCCCCGCTGACCCGTCCCAGGGACGGCTTGAAGCCCACGACGCCGTTCATCCCGGAGGGCGAGACGATGGAGCCGAAGGTCTCGGTGCCGATGGTCACCGGGGCCAGACCGGCGGCCGCCGCGACCGCGGAACCGCTGGAGGACCCGAAGGGCGACCGATCCAGGACGTAGGGATTCCTGGTCTGGCCACCGACCGGGCTCCACCCGTTGTGCGGGACCTCGGAGCGGTAGGCGGCCCACTCCGTCAGATTCGCCTTGCCCAGGATGATCGCGCCACTTCGGCGCAACCGGACCACCAACTCCGCGTCGCGGTGCGGCAGGGCGTGGCGCAGAGCCTCGGAGCCCGCCGTGGTGGGCAGGCCCAGGGTGTCGATGTTGTCCTTCACCAGGACCGGAATCCCGGCGAGCGGACCGAGCGGGAAGCCCGAGGCCCGAAGGCGATCGACCTTGCGGGCCTCTGCCAACGCGTGCGGATTCACGCTGATGACTGCGTGCAGCAGGGGGTTCAGAAGCTCGATGCGCTTCAGGCACCGGGCGGTGAGCTCTTCTGCGGTCAGCAGACCGTGCGCCATTGCTCGAAGCAAGTCGCTAACGGTCATCCTTTCGAAAAAGGCCGTTTCCATGGCCTCCTCCTGTCTGGTTTACCTCCGCCGTTCGGCGGGGCCGCCTTAGGCGACCATCAAGAACAGTCCGGGAGGGGAGGACGACGTCAAGGAGCTGCTTCCGTCTTGACGTGCTGATACCAGCGGGTTATGGCCTGCGGGTCCGGCTCTGGGCGAGGTGCTTTCCGGGCCGTGTAAGTGGTGTGCTGGACCGCGTTGGCGTAGTCCTTTTCGGTAAGGGCCAGCATTCTTCGGCGGTCGGTGCGCGGATCTGTGCGGCCTCAGGCTCGGGACCGTCCGAGGGCGGGGGCAGTAGCTCGTTACCGCGCCGACCTCGCATTCGCAGGGGACGCGGGTCCGGTCGGCGCGAAGCAGGGTCTCGCTGACAGCGACAAGGCCGAGCCCGTGACCTGTGAGACCAGGTCACGGGCTCGGCCTGTCGCATGCACTGGGGGCTCGGGCCGGTGGCTCGTCAGGGCTGGAGGTCGATCACTCCCTTGCCACTCGCCATGTCGAGTGGCACGGAGACCTGGTCGTGCGCGATCAGCCAGTCGTCGTCGGTCTTCCGGAAGCAGAAGGTCGCCCGGACCCACATGCCGTCGGTCGCCGTTCCGTTCCCGAGCGTGCCGCTGAGCCGGCCGAAGCAGTACCCGAAGGCCACGTCCTCGCTCACGGTGACCGTCAGGTCGCGGACCTCGTACGCCGCCTCCTGGAAGAACGTGAACACGTTCGTCCAGTTCTTCATCTTCGCGGCGACCCCAACGTGCTGCAGTGGCGGCTCGACGTCGAAGGACACGACGTCCGCCGCGTACAGCCGCTCCAGGGCCTTCAGGTCCTTGGTCCGGATCCCTTCGACGATCTTGTCGATCTGCTGCCGGATCTCGGCTTCGTCGATCTCGCGTTGCGTAGGCATGCTCGTCCACCCCTTGGATTCAGTGAGGAATCTCGGCTTCTCACCCCTATGACGGAGCGGTCCCCGGAAATGTGATGCCCTCGCCGGAAGCCGTCTGGAACGACGGCTCTGCCGGAGGGGGCTTCGACCGCTCGTCCGCCCCCCGGGAGGGCCGCGCCACCGCGTCCAGGCCGCGCCAGTGGACGAGGTGCACCGGCGCAAGGTCCGTCGTTGCCCACAAACGGCCACATGATCAGTGCTACCGCTGATTCATCGCCCGTGTTCCGAATGGTGGGATGGCCGAAGCCGTTTCGGGGAGGTTGGACTTGTTGCGACGGGTGGGCATCGCGGCGGTGGCGGTCTGCGGTCTGCTGCTGGCGGCATGCGGGGGGCGATGGCTGCTCCGGAGCCGGTGGCGGTTCCCCCGGGGCCGCGTCGTCCGCATCCTCGGCGGCGCCCGGGATGCCCGGGGAAGCCGGCGGCCCGACCTACCCCGGGCCTACCGGACACGGCGCTCCCAAGCTCGGCCGGGAGCGGCGGCAGGACGAGTCGGCGGGGCCCATCGACGTCCGGTCGGAGCCCCCCGGAGGGACGGGGTGCGGCACGTTCGGCCTCAAGGAGGCTTCGCAGAGGAGTTCGGGCTCGGACGGGTACCTTTCGGCGGAACTCGGCGTCGCGTCGATCGTCGCCGTGGACGGCACGAGCACTCCCGAGGGCGTCAAGGTCGGCGCGCCGGCCTCGGAGGTCGAGAAGGCGTACCCGAAAATCCGCAAGGGCCCCCGCCCTTCTTTCGTCACGGTGCCGGGTGACGCCGAGGCCGTGTCCCGAACATCGGACCGAACATCCTCGCGGACCATCGCGTCACAGTGATCAACAAGGCCGGGGCGTCGAGGAGATCATGTGGGCGAGTGGAAGATCTCCGGTTTTCGCGAGGTGCGGGAGCTCGGGGCGGGGGCGCAGGGACGCGTCGTTCTGGCGCAGCACGAGGAGACCGGTTTCCCGGTCGCGGTGAAGTACGTCGCCCTCGGGGCGGACCCGGCCCCGCTGGAGGCGTTGCGCCGCGAGGCCGAGATGCTGGCCAGGGTGGAGAGCCCGCACGTGGCCCGGCTGTACCGGCTGGTGGAGAGCGAGCACGGCGCCGCCATCGTGATGGAGGCGGTCGACGGCGTCTCGCTCAAGGTGGTCCTCGCCGAGCACGGGCGGCTGGAACCGCACGCGGCGCTGACCGTCCTGAAGGGGTCGCTGCTCGGCCTGGCGGCGGCGCACGCGGCGGGCGTCGTCCACCGGGACTACAAGCCCGCCAACGTGGTGGTCCCCGAGGACGGGCGCAGCAAGCTCATCGACTTCGGCATCGCGTCGGCCGCCGGTTCGGCGTCGCGGTCGGGCACGCCGTCCTACATGGCGCCGGAGCAGTGGCAGGCGGGCGAGGCCGGACCGTCCGCCGACGTGTACGCGGCGACCTGCGTCTTCTACGAATGCGTCATGGGCCGGCGCCCGTTCGGCGCGGACAGCGTCGTCGGGCTGCGCGGGCAGCACCTCACCGCCCCCGTCCCGCTGGGCGACTTCCCCGAACCGCTGCGCCCACTGGTCGCCCGGGGACTGGCGAAGAGCCCCGCGGAGCGGCACGCCGGGGCCCTGGACTTCGTCGCCGAGCTGGAGAGCGTCGCCCGCACGGCCTACGGGGACGACTGGGAGGGCCGCGGCATCCGCGCGCTGGCCACGACGGCGGCCGGGCTGTCCATGCTGTTCCCGCTCGTCGCCGCGGGGATCTCGGCGCCGGCGGGAACGACCGCCGCCGGCGCGGGCGCCGCTGCCGGGGCCGGGGGAGCGGGGGCGGGGGGCGCAGGGGGCGCCGGAACGGCCGGGACCGTCGCCACGGGCGCAGGGAAGACCTCGGCGGGCTTCCTCGCCAAGGCGAGCGTGGCCAAGGCGGCTCTGGTCGTCGCGGGGGCGACCGCGGCGGGGACGGTCAGCGTGGTCGCCTACGAGACGACCCGCCCGGAGGCCGCACAGGAGCCCCAGATCACCCTCGCCTCCCTGAACCAGACCTACGGCGACCGGGTGCTCAAGGTCCAGGGCGGCCAGTACGCCCGGGTCAAGGGGATGAAGAAGGCGTCGGTCCAGACCGCGGCCAACAAGGCCCTGCGCGTCCCTCTCGACCAGGCCATCAGGTTCTACAAGGAATGGGGCAAGACCGCCGCCGCGCGCGCCGCCTGCGGCGGCCGGATGAACCTGCTCGGCACGAGCGTCGTCAAGGGGTTGAGCGGCCCCGACCTCGTGTCGGTGCGCTACGTGCCGAAGTTCCAGCGCAGTTGCGGCAAGGGGCCCGGCTACTTTCCGGGGTTCGGCGTCACCGTCGACCTGCGCACCGGCCGCGCGCTGACGGCCGACGACATCTTCAAGCCCGCCTCGTTCGGCGAGGCCGGAATGACCCGGCTGTGGGACGGGATTCCGGAAGGACCCGACAAGCTGCAGTTGTCCATCGGCTTCTCCGGATCGGGCGGTTTCTTCAACCCCCTCCACCGCGAGGCGTTCTACCCGACCTCCCGGCGGCCAGAGTCGCCCCCGTGGGCGCTGCCGTTCTTCGGCGAACGGCAGTTCGACCTCGTCTGCATGGGACAGGATTTCGGTCCGCCCTCCGGGGGAGTGGATCTGAGCAGCACGAATGCCTACGTTTTCCCTATCCCCTATGGAAAAGTGAAAGCCCTCTTCAAGCCTGAATTCGCGGCCTTGCTCCCCGTTTCCTGACCCGCCGCACAGGCTTACGAGCCCACGGAGTGATGTGGGTCGTCGGGACGGGCCGTCAGAAGAGGGTGCCCTCGTGTTCGATGCCGCGCAGGGTGTCGTAGTCGAGGGTGACGCAGGTGATGCCGCGGTCGGTGGCGAGGACGCGGGCCTGGGGCTTGATCTCCTGGGCCGCGAAGACGCCGCGGACGGGGGCCAGGTGCGGGTCGCGGTTCAGCAGCTCCAGGTAGCGGGTGAGCTGCTCGACGCCGTCGATCTCGCCTCGGCGTTTGATCTCGATGGCGACGGTGGCGCTGGCGGCGTCGCGGCAGAGGATGTCGACCGGGCCGATGGCGGTGGGGAACTCGCGGCGGATCAGGGTGTAGCCGTCGCCGAGGGTGGTGATGTGCTCGGCGAGCAGTTCCTGAAGGTGCGCCTCCACGCCGTCCTTCTGGAGGCCGGGGTCGATGCCCAGCTCGTGGCTGGTGTCGTGCAGGAGCTCCTCGATGGTGAGGATCAGCCGCTCGCCCGACTTGCCGTGCGTGACCGTCCAGCGCGCGACGGCACCGTTCTCCTCGTAGACCTCCTCGCGCAGCGAGCAGGGCGGGTTCATCCAGTTGAGGGGCTTGTAGGCGCGGTCGTCGGCGTGCACGCTCACGCTCCCGTCCGCCTTGATCAGGATCAGGCGGAGAGCCATCGGCAGATGGGCGGTGAGCTTGCCGGCGTAGTCGACGCTGCAGCGGGCGATAACGAGACGCACGGTGCATCACCTTAGTGCGACGTCCGGCCTGCTTCAGGCGAGACCGGCGTACCGGCGGCACTCGTCTTGGGCGGTGGGCAGGCCCCAGTCGCGGAGGATCTCCAGCAGATTGACCCACCGCCAGCTCTCGGACGGCAGCTCGGCGATCGTGCGGACGGTCCGCCGCTGCGCGGAGCTGAGCTCGGAGAACCGGGGGAGCGGCACGACCGGTGTGCCGAACGTCAGTCTGAGTGCCGCCCCGGCCATCGGGAACGACGCCTCGTCGGACGTGCGGGACAGGCCGTCGAGGACGGCGTCGACGGCAGCGGGCGGCGCCTCGCCCAGCGCGGCGATCGTCAGTGCCGAGTAGAGGCGCAGGTCGCCCTCCAGAAAGGCCACCTCCCCCTCGGGCGGGGACGTGCTGGAGGCTGCCAGTTCGGCGATGACGGGTGCGTCGGCCGCGTCCAGCCGGGCGAGCGCGATCGCGGCGGCCCAGCGCGGCAGCGGCTCGGCGGCGGCCAGGTGCTCGCGGAGCCGGGGGAGGAACGCCCGGCCCTCCAGCAGCCCGGCTACGACGAGCGCGTGCGCGATGACGTTCGGGTCCTGCTCGACGTCGAGGAGCGCGTCCAGCGCGGGGAGGGTGGCCGCCGCATCCTCGGGGAACCAGCCCACCGTGTACGCGGCGGCGGCCCGCACTCCGGCGTCGTCATCGCCGAGCAGGCTCCGAACGGCGGGCAGCCCGGCGCGGACGGCGTCGTAGGCGGCGAGCTCCGCCCCCGCGGCACGGTCGGTCTCGCGCAGCCGCGCCGCCTCCTCGCGCCAGGCCGTGATGTCGACACCGGACGGCAGGTGCGCCTCGTCGTACCCGATGGCCAGCGCGGCCGCCAGGTAGAGCGGCCAGATGCGTTCCGGGGCGCCGGGATCGGACGCCAGGGCGCGCAGGAACGGGACGGCCGCGGCGGACGCGCCGTACCGGTTTCCCTGATGGAAGATGTTGGTGAACAGCTCCCCCAACGCCGCCTGCCGCTCATCCTCGTCCGCCGAGGAAAGCGCGCGGAGGAGGTCGGGCACGTCCTCCGCCGAGCCGTAGGCGTGGTCGAGGCCCGCCCAGTCGATGTCGTCCAGCCCGGCCGGCGGTTCGCGCATGCCGCGATCATGCCAGCCGCGCCGGGACATCCGCCCCTGAGCGCGCCTAAGACCACTGACCGGGCGATATAAGGCGTCATGCCCATGTGGGGACGGGGACCTTAGCGCGAGTCTCTTGGATGTCGGGCCGTGTCGATCGGCCCGGAGCCATTCGGAGGGGCCGTGTACCACCACGAGATCATGCAGTCGCTCATGAGCGAGCGGGTCCGAGCGCTGCGCGCGGAGGCCGGGGCCGAGCGGGACGCACGACTGGTGCGCCGGGCCCGCGAGTACTGGGCCGAGCGCGCCGAGCGGATCGCCGCCCGCCCGGCGGCGCGGCGGCGTCGCCACCACGACGCCGCACCCGCGCGATGATCACGGCCCCGGCCGCCCGGCCGGGGCCGCGGTCATAGCGGAATGAAAACCTTTGTCAAGCCTGGAATTCTCCCGGGTCCGTGATTACCGTCGGCGGGTGGGTGTTCATCCTCCGTCTGCGAAAGGACCCCGCATGTCTCTCGACGTGACCCCGGAACTGCTGGAGACGGCGCAGAAGGGCGAGGTCGGCGACGCGGACTTCGTCGAGTGCATCAGGACCTCCCTCCCCTACGCCTGGGACATGGTCAGCGGCCTCGTCGCCCGGCTCCAGGTGGACGGCGGGGACTTCGCCGACAACCTCACCCCGCCGCCGGACGAGAAGGCGCGCGGCCAACTCCTCCGCGTCCTCGCGAGCGACGCCATGCGCGGCGCGCTGGAACGTTACTTCGGGGTGAGACTCGCGTTCCAGAACTGCCA
Organism: Actinomadura sp. NPDC023710; assembly: GCF_040639875.1. Classification (NCBI taxonomy): domain Bacteria; kingdom Bacillati; phylum Actinomycetota; class Actinomycetes; order Streptosporangiales; family Thermomonosporaceae; genus Actinomadura; species Actinomadura sp. NPDC023710. The sequence goes on along the minus strand of NZ_JBFAGB010000002.1, from coordinate 390,104 downwards.
CCGCGTCGCGGTCTTCCCCACCGAGGACTCCTCCGCCTACCGGACGTTCGTCACGGCCCGCGAACAGATCCTCAACCAGTCCCCCGAACTCCGAGACTGCTGACCCGCCCAGCCCCACGCGGCGCGCCGACCGGTTCGGCGCGCCGCGCCGCTATGTGGCGGCGCGGAGTCCGGGGAGGACTTCCCGGCCCAGGCGGGTGATGTTCTCCAGGGTGGCGGCGCGGGAGCCGGCGGCCTCCACCAGGAGGATCAGGTGCCTTATGCCGGTCCGCTCGACCGTGGTGATGAGGGACTCGGCGCAGTCGTCCGGTGAGCCGATCGGGTGGAGGTCGCACATCAGGCGCGTGTAGGCCACGGGGTCGCGGGACGGGCGCGGGCGGTCGTCCACGGCGACGTATCCCTCCAGGCCGGGGCCCAGCCAGCGCGGCATCCCGTCCATGAGGGCGGCGACCGCCTGCTCCCGCGTGTCGGCGACCTGGGCCACATGGGCGGAGACGTGGGGGAGGGACGGGTCGCCGTGCCGGGCGACGGCGGCGGCCTTCTCGTCCGGTCCGACATGCATGCCGAGGAGCATCGGCAGGCCGCGCTCCGCCGCCAGCGCCTCGGTCGCGGGGGACGTGCAGGCGACCGTCACCGGCGGCGGGACGGGCGCCCGCGGGACGACCGGCACCTCCCGGAAGGCGAAATGCTCGCCCGACCAGGCGAGACGGTCGGAACGCAGCCACGCCAGCAGCAGATCGAGGGATTCGGCGAAGCCGTGCTCGTAGCGGGGGAGGCCCGTGCCGAACACCTCCAGATCGCGCCACGGTCCGCCGCGCCCGACGCCCAGCCGGAAGCGGCCGCCGGACAGCAGCGCCAGCATCGCGGCCTGCTCGGCCAGCGCCACCGGATGCTGGCTGGACAGCACGCTGACCGCCGTCCCGACGCCGACCCGCGAGGTGGCGGCCAGCAGATGCCCGGCCAGCACGGTCGCGGACGGCACCACCCCGTACGACATGAAGTGGTGCTCGGCGAGCCACACGTCGTCGAACCCGGCGCGCTCGGCGGCGACCGCGGCCTCGACGGTGCGGGACAGGGCGGCGGCGTCGTCCTGGCCGGGGAAACGGGCGGCGAGGAGGAGGATTCCGAGGCGCACGTCCCCGTCGTACCCGCCCTGGGGGACGGGCGAGCGCTCTGCAAGACTGCGATTCATGACTGGTGGTTCGTTCAACAGGGTCGGGGTCGTCGGACTGGGCACGATGGGCGCGGGCATCGCCGAAGTGCTGGCGCGCGGCGGCTTCGCGGTCGTCGGCATCGAGGTGAACCGGGAGGCGCTGGAGCGCGGGCGCGGCAACCTGGAGTCCTCGACCGGACGGGCCGTCAAGCGCGGCAAGCTCGGTGAGGACGCCCGGCGCGAGATCCTCGGCCGGATCACCCTGTCGACCGACTTCGCCGACCTCGGCGACTGCGACCTCGTCATCGAGGCCGTCCCCGAGCGGCTCGACCTGAAGCGCACGGTGTTCGCCGAGCTCGACCGCGTGTGCCGGGACGACGCGGTCCTCGCCACCAACACCTCCTCCCTGTCGGTCACCGACATCGCGGTCACCACCGGCCGCCCCACCAAGATCGTCGGGGTGCACTTCTTCAACCCGGCGCCGGTCATGAAGCTCGTCGAGGTCATCGGGACCGTCCTCACCGAGCCGGAGGCCGTCGCCCGGGTGGCCGGCCTGGTCAAGGGCCTCGGCAAGACGCCGGTGACGATCGGGGACCGGGCGGGGTTCGTCGCCAACCGCCTCCTGTTCGGCTACCTGAACCAGGCCGCGACCATGCTGGAGACCGGGCACGCCACCCGCGACGACATCGACGCCGCGATGAAGGGGGGCGCCGGCCTGCCGATGGGCCCGTTCACCCTGATGGACCTGATCGGCCTCGACACCTGCGTCGAGGTGCTGGACGCGATCTACGCCGAGTCCCGCGACCGCCGCCACGCCGCCTCGCCGCTGCTCCGCGAACTCGTCACCGCCGGGCTCCTCGGCCGCAAGACCGGCCGCGGCTTCCACACCTACGACAAGTCCGGGCCAGGTGACGAGGGGCCGCCCGAGGCCGCGGCGCCGACCGTGGGCGTCGTCGGCGTCGGGCCGCTCGCGGACGCGGTCGCCGCGCTGTGCGACCGGGCGGGCGGCCAGGTCGTGGACTCCGCCGCCGAACTCGCCGGCTGCGACCTGGTCATCGAGGCCGCGCAGGACCCCGAGGCGGCGCGGGCGCTGCTGTCCGCCGCCGTCCAGGCCGTCAAGCCCGGCACGGTCATCGCCGTCACCTCGCTGGACGGCTCCGCGGACGGTTCCGCGATCCGGCAGGCCATGGCCACCGGGCGTCCGTCCGACGTCGTCGGGCTGCACCTCCCCGACCCGGCCGGCGCCCTGGTGGAGATGTCGGCCACGGTCGCGACCGCTCCGGACGTCGCCGACCGCGCCGCCGCCCTCCTCGCGCGTCTCGGCCTCACCGTCGTGCGCTGCCGCGACCGCGCCGGGTTCATCGTGGACGCCCTGCGGCTGCCGTACCTGAACGACGCCGCCGCCATGCTCGGCGCCGGATACGCCGATGCCGACTCCATCGACGCCGCGATGACACTGGGCTGCGGCTATCCGACCGGCCCCATCGCCGACCTCGACCGCATCGGCCCCGATCGCGCCGTCGCCGTCCTGCGCGCCCTCCACGCGGAGACCCGCGACCCGGCCCTGGCGCCGGCTCCCCTCCTCGTGGAACACGCGACGGCGGAAAAGCCCCTGCGTTCGTGAAGGTGGTCGAGTTCATATGCTTTAGGGCATGAGCCCCCGGAAGAATCGCCGTGCCGCATCTGGACGTTCCGCCGGAGGCGGGGGCGCTTCGTGGGCTCAGGAGACCGAGGAGGGGCCGGACGGAGAATGGATCGTCCGGTCGGTCTCCGGGGCGGGGGCGGCCAAGCCGTACCGCTGCCCGGGATGCGACCAGGAGATCCCGCCGGGCGTCGGCCATGTCGTCGCGTGGCGGGCGGGCGACGGCGGCGACGACCGGCGGCACTGGCACCGGCCCTGCTGGCAGGCCCGGACCCGCCGGTCGCCCCGCGTCCTGCGGTCGCGCAACGCCCCGCGCTACTGACGACCGGCGTCCGGAGCGCGGCGGACGCCGCCCGGCCGAGTGAGACGGAGAGAACGATGGCGGAGATCAGGGCGGCCTCGGTGCTGCCGGCGCGGCGTGAGGAGATCACGCTGCACACGTCCGACGGCCTGGAGCTGGTCGGCGAGCTGGCACTGCCGCCGGAGCGGCCGCCGGTGGCGACGCTGGTCTGCCTGCATCCGCTGCCCACGGCCGAGGGGATGATGGACAGCCACGTCCTGCGCAAGGCGTCCTTCCGGCTGCCCGCGCTCGCGGGCCTCGCCGTCCTGCGCTTCAACACGCGGGGGACGACGTCCGCGCGCGGCACGAGCCAGGGCGAGTTCGGCGAGGGCGAGACCGAGCGGTTCGACGTGGCGGCGGCGCTGGAGTACACCGAGTACCACGACCTGCCGCGGCCGTGGCTGCTCGGCTGGTCGTTCGGCACCGAACTGGCGCTCAAGTGGGGGCTCGACCCGCTGGTGGAGGGTGCGATCCTGCTGTCGCCGCCGTTGAAGAGGGCAGGCGACGCCGACCTCGACGCGTGGGGCGCCGACGGGCGGCCCGTCGTGGCGCTGGTGCCGGAGTTCGACGACTACCTGCGCCCGGCGGAGGCGCGGGAGCGGTTCAAGCGCGTCCCGCAGGCCGAGGTGGTCGCGGTGGACGACGCCAAGCACCTCTGGGTGGGCGAACCCTACGTCCGGATCGTGCTGAACGAGATCGTCAAGCGGGTCGCGCCGGCCGCCTGCCCGCTCCCCACCGAATGGGATGAAACGGACAGATAAACACGTGCGGCCGATCGCGGCCACTCCGTCCCACCGGCCGCGCCGGCGGGCGACCATTGCCCAATGACGGTGCAGCTGTACGCAAGGGACGTGGGGACCGGCACACCGCTCGTACTGCTGCACGCCTTCCCGCTGTCGTCGGCGATGTGGCTCGCCCAGCGGGAGGGCCTCGCCGCCCGGTTCCGGGTCGTCACCCCCGACCTGCGCGGCTTCGGCGGCTCCCTGCTGGGCGACGACGAGCCGTCCGTCGACGCGATGGCCGACGACGTCGCCCGCGCGTGCCGCTCGCTCGGCGTCCGGCGGGCCGTCGTCGGCGGGCTGTCCATGGGCGGGTACGTGGCGATGGCGCTGTGCCGGCGGCACCCCGACCTCGTCCTCGGCCTCGTGCTGGCCGCCACCCGCGCCACCGCCGACACCGCCCCCGCCCGGGAGAACCGGCTGCGGCAGGCCGAGACACTGGAAAGCGAGCACAGCACCCGCGTCCTCGTGGACGAGGTGCTGCCCGGTCTCGTCGGCCCCACCACCCTCCGGCAGCGGGCGCTGGTCTACGGGCGGGTCCGCGGGCTCGTCCAGGCGGCGCCGCCGCTCGCCGCCGCGTGGGCGCAGCGCGCCATGGCGGGACGCGCGGACTCCTCCGCGACGCTCGGCGGCCTCCGCGTCCCCGCGCTCGTCATGATCGGGGACGAGGACGCGCCGGCCACCGAGGACGAGGCCCGCGCCATGGCCGAGGCGATGCCGAACGCCGAACTGCTGGTCATCCCGCGCGCCGGGCACCTGTGCGCGGTGGAGCAGCCCGACCTGTTCAACCAGGCGGTGGCGGAGTTCGCCGCCGCCCTCGCCCGCACCGCGCGCTGAGCCCGGCGCGGGCGCCCCGGAGCCCGGCCTACAGCGTCTCCTGGCGCGGTATGGCGACCTCGCGGATCAGCAGCGAGATCGCGGCCGCCGTGGGGATCGCCAGCAGCGCGCCGACCACGCCGAGCAGCGCCGCGCCGACCAGCGCCGCCACGATCGTCACCGCCGGCTGGACGTCCACGGTCCGCTTCATCACCCGCGGGTAGACGAGGTAGTTCTCCACCTGCTGGTAGACGACGTAGAAGATCGCGCAGACGATGAGGTCGGTCGTGGTCCCGGTCAGGAACGCCACCAGGGAGACGACCACCGCGCCGATCGTGGCGCCGATGAGCGGGACGAGGTCGGTCACCGCGACGATCAGCGCCAGGGCGAGCGCGTACTTCACCCCGAGGATCGACAGGAAGATGTACGAGCACACGCCCGCGATGAGCGCGATCGTGAACTGGCCGGCGACGTAGCCGCCGATCCGGTCGAGGATCTCGTCGCCGAGCAGGGCGACGCGGGCCCGCCGGGTGCGCGGCGCCAGCTGGTAGAAGAACGTCTTGATCTGCGGCAGCGAGCTGAGGAAGTACAGCGTCAGGATCAGGATCGTGATCGTCTGGAAGATGCCGTTGATCGCGACCTTGCCGATGCCGGTGGCGGTGTCGGTGAGGCCCTTCTGGAAGCCGTCGCCGTTCACCGTCTTCTCGGCGCGTTCCAGCAGGCCGTAGCGCTTGTCCCAGTCGGCCAGCGTCTTGTTGTTCTGCAGCTGCTGGACGTACTCGGGGATGTTGTGCCGCAGCTCGGTGACCTGCTCGGACACCGGCTGGACGAGGGAGGCGACGAATCCGGCGAAGAACAGGATCACGATCAGGAACACCGTGGCGACCGCGGCCCCGCGCGGGAGGCCGAACCTGCGGAGCCGTTCCACCGCCGGGTTGAGGCCGACCGCGAGGAACATCGCGACCACGATCATGACGAGCACCGACTTGGCGTTCGTCGCGGCCTTCACCAGCATCCAGGCCGTGATGACGCCGAGCGCCGCGGTGAACCCGAACACGAACGGGTGCGCGCGGCCGAGCGGCTGGCCGGGCTTGCCGAACGGGAACAGGTGGTCGACGCCGGCCTCGCGCTTGCGCTGCTCGACGTCGTGCGCCGGGTCGGGCGCGCCGGGCTCGGGCGCCACCGGCTCGGCGGTGGCCGCCGCAGCCGGAAGGGTGACCGGGGCGCCGGTCGCCGGGTCGCGTTCCCCCACGGGCTGCTCGATCTCCTCGGGTATCAGCGCACCACTGGGCGCGACACTGTCGTCGTCACCGGTGTCGTCCTTGCCGGAGCCGGTCTCGCTGGTGCCGGTCTCGCCGTCGCGGGACTCGCCGGACGGTCCGCCGTCGCGGTCCGCCTCGTCGGTGTCGTCGGCGGGCGGCGCCGGAGCGGGGACCCGGCGGCCGGTCGCGGACCGTCCCTCGCCGGGCACGGGCTCACGGCCGTCGTCCTGGGGGGTCTCGTCGGGCACGCCGCTCTCCTCTGTCGTGCGTCTACGGGGTTGAGACGACGGAAAGCCCGGAGGCGTTTCACCGCCTCCAGGCTTCCCGTCATGCCCGACCTTTAAGGGGTCACTCCTGCCACCAGTCCTCGTCGTCCTCTTCGGACTTCTTGGCCTGGGCCGGCTTGGCGGGTGCGGCCTTGGCGGCCGGCTGCTGCTGCTGCTTGGGCTGGGCCTGCGGCGCCGGGGCCGGCTTCGGCTCGGCGGCCGGGATCGCGGCCTTCTCCGGGGGCGCGGCCAGCTCGGGCTCGGAGCCCATCGACGGCGCGACGCCGCCGATGAGCTGGCGCAGCTGGTTGAGGTGGCTGGTGATGCTGTCGCGCTGCCGGGTGAGCTCGTCGACCTGGCGCTGCGCCGCCGTCCGGACGCGGTCGGCCTCGGACTTGGTCTCGGCGAGCAGCTGCTCGGCCTGCGACTTGGCCTCGGCGATCACGTTGTCGGAGTTCTTGCGCGCGTTGGCCATCAGCTGCTTGGCGTGCGAGTCGGCCTCGCGCCGGGTCTGCTCGGCCTGCTGCGTCGCCTTCGCGGCGCGCTGCTCGGCGGACGCGGCGCGCTGCTCGGCCTCGGCGACGAGCTTCTGCGTCGCGGCCTGGGCGGCGGAGTGGCGCTCGGCGTCCTGCCGGTCGGCCTCCTCGCGTCGGGCGGCGAGCTGGATCTCGAACTCGGCCTCGGCCTGGGCGCGCTGGGCCTCGCTCTCCTCCAGGATGCGCTGGGCCTGGGCCCGCATCTCGTCGGCCTGCCGCTTGGCCGTGGTGAGGATCTCGTCGCGCTCCCGCTTGGTGGACGCGCGCAGCTGCGCCACCTCGCGCTCGGTGGTGGTGCGCAGCTTGGCGATCTCACGCTCGGCGCCGGCGCGCTTCTCGGCGACCTCGTGGTCGGCGGTGGCCCGCAGCTTGGCGACCTCGCGCTCGGTGGTGGAGGTCAGCTCGTCGGCCTCGCGGTGGGCGGAGGTGCGCACCTCCTCGGCCTCCCGCTCGGCCGCCTGCCGCATGTCGTCGCCCTCGCGCTGGGCGTTGGCGCGCAGCTCGGAGGCGTCGTTCTCGGCGGTGGCGCGCTGCTCGGCGGCGTCGACCTTGGCCGCGGCCTTGATCTCGTTCGCCTCCGAGCGGGCCGCCTGGACCAGCTCGGTCGCCTGCTCCTCGGCGAGCCGCAGCAGCTGTTCGATGCGGGCGCCGAGGCCGGAGTAGGTCGGACGTTCCTGCTCCTGCAGCTGGCGATGGGCGTCCGACAGCTCGCGCTGCAGGGCCTGGGTCTGCTCGCGGGTCTGCCGCACCTCGTTGTCGAGCTGCTTGATGTGCTCGTCGACCTGGTGCCGGTCGTAGCCGCGAAGCACCACGTCGAACTCGCGCGGGGGCGTGTCTTCAAAGAAGTTGCTGAGCTGGGCGTCGATGTCGGACTGCATGTGGCTCAATCCTGATGTGACGGGGCTACGGGTGGTTCCGGGGACCGGTCGATCGCCTGGCATGACGGACGCACTTGCCCGAGACCTCTTCCGGCGAATGAAGCGTACTCCGGACACTGCCGTGTTGGGGGCTCATCTTGACGCGCTGCGTGGAATGTCCCTTTTGTTCGGACCTGTGACGGGGTCGCGGCGGCCCAGGTGTGGGGGGTGCAAATACACCAGATGTGTCCGAACGGTCACAGAGCGGCGGTCCATGCCGCGCGGTCCGTGACCGTGATATCGAACACGTCACGATCCTGGCGCGCCCCCGCCAGGCCCGGCGTACAAGATCATTCGGCGTCCGGCCGCTTCTGCACCAGCTCCGTCAGGACGCCGTGGCAGTCCTTGGGATGCAAAAAGTTGATCAAGGATCCCATCGACCCGTTGCGCGGCGCGTCGTACAGCACGCGCACGCCCTTGCCGGCGATTCCGGCGGCCTCGCCGGCGACCGTCCCGTCCGTCCCGAACGCGATGTGGTGGACGCCCTCGCCGTTCTTCTCCATCCACTTGGCGACGGCCGAGTCCTCCCGGATCGGCTCGATGAGCTGCAGGTAGCTCGCCGCGCCGTCACTCGTGTCGTTGATCTTGAGCATGCACTCCCGCACGCCCTGCTCCTCGTTCACCTCGAAGTGCGCGTCGGTGAAGCCGTAGGTCGCCTTGTAGAACTCGACGGTCGCGTCCAGATCGCGGCAGGCGATGCCGATGTGGTCGATACGGGTCAGCATGGGCTTTGTCCCTCCTCGGACGGCCAGGCGGGGGCGAACGGAACCGAACGCCGCTCCCGTGGGTATCGTGGCAAACGTCGCCGCAGCACCACCCTGGAGGCCCCCACATGACCACCTCGTCCGTGATCGTCGCCGGAGCGCGCACCCCCATCGGGCGCCTGATGGGCTCGCTGAAGGACTTCTCCGCGGCCGACCTCGGGGCGCACGCGATCAAGGCGGCGCTGGAGCGTGCCGGGGTGTCCGGTGACCAGGTGCAGTACGTGATCCTCGGTCAGGTGCTGCAGGCGGGCGCGGGCCAGATCCCGTCCCGGCAGGCGGCGGTCAAGGCGGGCATCCCGATGAGCGTCCCGTCCATCACGATCAACAAGGTCTGCCTCTCCGGGCTGGACGCGATCGCGCTGGCCGACCAGCTCATCCGGGCGGGCGAGTTCGACCTCGTGGTGGCGGGCGGCATGGAGTCGATGACCCAGGCCCCGCACCTGCTGCCGAAGTCGCGCGGCGGCTACAAGTACGGCTCCGTCGAGCTCCTCGACCACATGGCCCACGACGCCCTCACCGACGCCTTCGACGGCGTCTCCATGGGCGAGTCGACCGAGCGCTACAACGCCGAGCTGGGCATCTCCCGCGAGGAGCAGGACGAGTTCTCCGCCCGCTCCCACCAGCGCGCCGCCGAGGCGATCAAGAACGGCGTGTTCGACGAGGAGATCGCCCCGGTCGAGGTCCCGCAGCGGCGCGGCGAGCCGGTCGTGTTCGCCGCCGACGAGGGCGTGCGCGGCGACACCACCGCCGAGGGCCTGGCCAGGCTGCGCCCGGCGTTCGGCAAGGACGGGACGATCACCGCGGGCTCGGCCTCGCAGATCTCCGACGGCGCCGCGGCGGTCGTGGTGATGTCCAAGGCCAAGGCCGAGGAGCTCGGCCTCACCTGGCTCGCCGAGATCGGCGCGCACGGCAACGTCGCGGGGCCGGACAACTCCCTGCAGTCCCAGCCGTCCAACGCGATCAAGCACGCCCTCGGCAAGGAGGGCCTCACCGTCGACGACCTCGACCTCATCGAGATCAACGAGGCGTTCGCCTCCGTCGGCATCCAGTCGATGCGCGACCTCGGCGTCGGCCCCGAGAAGGTCAACGTCAACGGCGGCGCCATCGCCGTCGGCCACCCGGTCGGCATGTCCGGCGCCCGCATCCTCCTGCACCTGGCCTACGAGCTGAAGCGCCGAGGCGGCGGCACCGGCGCCGCCGCCCTCTGCGGCGGCGGCGGCCAGGGCGATGCTGTTCTTATTCGTGTTCCGACTCGGGAACTCGCCTAGCGGCTCGTTCTCGATCGGACCACGGGCGATCGCTGGCATCGCTTCGGCTCGCCTTGCGGCTCGCTGCGCGATCAGGTTCTCGCAAGCTCGAACCTGCCTTCGGACGCGATCGCGATTGTCGGGGTCGTTGGGGGTTCCGACTCGGGTTCTCGCCTAGCGGCTCGTTCCCGATCGGAACACGGGCGATCGCTGGCATCGCTTCGGCTCGCCTTGCGGCTCGCTGCGAAGGCAGGTTCTCGCTTCGCTCGAACCTGCCTTCGGACGCGGTTGCGGGGGTTGGGGTCGTGCTTGGTCGCGGGGGTGGCTGAGGTGGTGCGGGTTATTGGGGGGCGGGGGTGATGGTCACCGTTGTGAAGCCGAGGGCCTTGAGCATGTTCTCCAGCATCGACTTCGTGTTGGCGTCGGCGCGTTGCTTCAGGCCGCTCTGGCCGGCGGCCGTCTGGATCTTCTGGGACGCCAGGACGTAGAGCTGCTGCTGGTTGTTCGGGTTGCTGCTGAAGAAGTCGCCGAAGCGGTCGAAGACGCCGCGCTGGGTCGCGTAGACGTAGCTGTTCTTCGTGTCGAGGTTCGTCTTCTCCAGCTGGGCGGGCGGGAGTGAGATCGTCGCCGCCGTCCGGTCCGCGTTGACCTTGAGGGCGCCCGAACCGAGCCGCGAGAGGTCCACGTAGGCGTCGACCGAGCCGTTGCCGACGAACAGGGTCCGCTTGCCGCGCAGCGAGGACGGCAGGAACTTGGCGTCCTTCTCCAGGTCCACGACGACCTGGAAGTTGCCGCTCGCCGCCTCGTAGCGGTGCAGGTCGCGGATCGACTTCAGCAGGACGGGGCCGCTGCGGTCCTTCGTCTCCTCCGCGAACGGGTTCAGCCAGTGGGGGAGGCCGTGCAGCACCTGCTGGGCGACCAGGACGAGCGCGACGGTGGCGACGATGATCGCGACCGGGGTGAGCAGGCCGCGCCGCGGGGGGCGGGACCGGCCGGGGGACGACTTGACGGATGCGTCGTTCTTCGCGTCGTTCTTCGTTTCCGAGCGAGCCATGTATCCGACATTCCCGGCAGCGGCGTTCGCTACCTCATCCGGCGGGTTCGGGCTCGGCCGGAGTCGGGTGCCGCAGGTCCGACTCGTGGGTCGCCTGCTCCACCTCGATCAGCGACTCGCTGCGAAGATGCGCCTCGTGGGCGGCCCGGCCGCCCCGCACGCCGAATAGCCGTTTGGTGACGACGATGTAGACGATGAGACCGATGTTGAGCACCAGCGCGCCGATGCGGAGCGCGGTGACCTTCTCCACCAGCTCGTAGACCTCGATCGGCAGCCCGAAGCACGTCGCGACGACCGCGAAGTACTCGCCCCAGCGCTGCAGCAGCCAGAGCCCGACCGCCTCGATCAGCTCGATCGCGCCGTAGACGATGAGGCCGACGGCCAGCCAGCGCAGCGTCCGCGCGTCCAGGTCGAACACGTGCCGCAGGGACGTGACGACCTTGGAGTGGTCGAGGTCCCAGCCGACCTGCTCGGCGATGGGGCGCAGCAGAGGGATCTCCTTCTCGAAGATCCGCTCGATCGATCCGCGGCTGTCCGCGAAGCGCCACACCCCGTACGCGGCGACCAGCACGATCAGGCCGCGGATGCCGCGCTCCACGGCGAAGAACCGCATGATGAAGGCGTCGCGTAGCTCCCGGCCGCGCTTGACCAGCGGCGCCCGGTCGGCCGGGCCGGTTCCGTGCGGCTCGCCGTGCACGTAGGTCCCGCAGCGCAGGCATCGCCACGCCGCGCCGATGGGGGACGAGACGACGAGCCGCTCGCGCAGCGTCTCCTCGTCCGGCGCGTAGGTGATGTGTCCCTTGCGCGCGCAGGTCAGCAGGCTCCAGTCCACGCGGACACACTAGAGGTCCGCCGGGGTCCGCATACGTCACGGTTTGCACACGGTCGTGTGAGCAACGCCATAGAGGGCGCGGAAACCGCGGGCCGATGCCGCGCCGTTGAGCGGGGCGTGGACATGATTCGTGCTTTCCGGTTCGTCTCCGTCGCCGAGGCGTTCTCGTTCCTCCTTCTGCTGCTGGTCGCGATGCCGCTGAAGTACGGGGCGGACGCGCCGATCGGCGTGCAGGTGATGGGACCGGTGCACGGCGTCCTGTTCATGGCCTACGTCGGCCTGGTCTTCCTCGTCCGCGAGCAGCTCGGCTGGGACCTCGGGCGCACGGCCCTCGCGCTCGGCGCCGCCGTCCTGCCCGTCGCGCCGTTCTTCGTGGAGCGGCACTGGACGCGGCCCGCCGCCGAGCCGGAACCGGCCGGGCGGGGCGCCTGACCTCCTGCGTGACCGCGGCCGGCCGGGGGGTCCCGCCGCGGTCACGCAGGCCGGGTGTCCAGGACGTCGTGGAGGCGGCCCTCCGTGTTGCGGGGGACGTGGAAGTCCTGCGGGCGGAGCGTGCAGGCGCGGTACTCGGCGAAGTGGAGCCGCAGCCAGTCGCGCCGCCGCTGCTCGGTCCAGGACGCGAACCGGTGCCCCGCGCGCGTGTCGGCCATGGCCGGGGGCTCGTCGCCGAGAAGCCACGCGTCGACCACCGCGCGGTACCCGTCGCCGGACGCGCAGGACCGCGCGTCCTTGAGCGCCTCGCTGATCTGCCGGACGGCCCGGGACGCGTATCCCGGGGCCAGGTCCTCGTCGAGGTGGACGGCGGCGACGCCGTCCGCCACCGTGACGGGCGTCCAGGCGGGACGCTGCTCGACCATCGTGAAGGCGCCGGGCGTGCCGTTCAGCCGCGCGGCGAGCGGGGTGGCCACCGCCATCAGCGGGGGCAGCGCGTCCCGCAGGGCGGGGTGCACGCAGACGGTGAGAGGCCATCTCCGGCACACCGGCTCCGCCTGGGCGGGCGCGACCGTCCCGCCGGAGCGGTGCAGGCCGAGGGTGGCGGAGACGGTCGCGGCCAGCGCCACCGCCAGGGGGAGGACGAGCAGGAACCGCCGCGTCGCCCACATCACGTAGCCGAGGATCAGCGCGGTGGTCAGCCCGGCGGCCCAGAGGACCTGGACGGCGAACACCTCCGGACGCAGGGTGGTGAACAGCTGGATGCGAGGGAACGCTGCCGGGGGCAGCAGGCTCCACCAGGACATGCCGGGGACGCGCAGAGCGGCCCACAGGGACGTCGCGGCGAGCACCAGGGCCGCGGTGGCGCGGTGGGGTGCGACGCGTCCCGTCAGGTAGCCCATGACGACGTGCAGGACGAGCGCGACCGCGCCCGAGACCACGCCGAGCGGATGCGGCTGCCCGGCGTGCGCGTGCAGGAGGGTGACGGTGACGACCACCGCCGTGACCACGACGTAGGAGACCAGCGCGGCGGACGACAGCAGCAGCAGGTCGAAGAGCACGCCGGTCGCGGGAGAGCGGGCGGTGAGGTCGCGCAGGTAGTCGAGCGGGCGTTCCCGGACGGCCGTCCACGCGGCCAGCCCCGCGGCCGCCGGGCCCAGGAGCCGGACGGCGTTGACCAGCGCCACGACGGTGTTGTCCCAGTACGCGACCGCCGGGCTCAGCGACAGGCACGCCGCCGTCGTGCCGAGCACGGTGAGGACCGGCACCGCGACGAGCAGTGCCGTGCGGCGGGCGTCCAACCGGAGCACCCGCCCGAGGTCAGACACCGGTGGGGCTCTCGGCGGGCGACCGCCGCGCCCGCGCCTTCGCAAGCTGTGGCAGGGGCAGGTGCGGCAGGACCAGCGGCGGCAGGGCGAGCTGCGGCAGGGACACCTGCGGCAGCGTGCGCCGGGCCGGGCGGCGCCGGGTCATCGCGTCGACGGTCTGCGGATGGAGAGCACCCCGCGGGGCGGCGGCGCCGCGGCGGTCGGCGGGGGAGCGGCCCCGGCGGGCGGCGGCCGAGTGCGTGGGCTGCTCGGAGAGCCGGCCGCGGGCGAGGGTGAAGAGGCGGTCGCACCAGCCGGTGAGCGTCCCGGCGGCGTCGGCGGTGACGACCACGGTGGGCGCCAGCGTGCGCAGCACGGGGACCAGTTCGGCCATGGCCGCGGTGAGCGAGTGCCGTCCGGGGCCCGCGGCGCCCGTGGGCCAGGGCTCGGCGGCGGCGCACAGCTCGCCGAAGGGGTCGTCGAGCAGCACCAGGCCGGGCTCGTGGACGCAGGCGGCGGCCAGTCCGGCGCGCAGCCGGACGTCCGGCGGCAGCAGTGCCAGCTCCGTCCCGGCGGCCTCGGTGAGGTCGAAGCGACGGATCATGCTCTGCGCGGCGGACGCGCTCGTCCGCTTGTAGTACGCGGCGTAGGCGACGAACTCGCCGGCCGTCATGCCCTCCGCGCGCGAGAAGCGGGCCGGCAGGTAACCGATCCCGGCACGGGCGGCCCGCTGCCCGGCGGCGTTCGTGATGTCGTGCCCCAGAATGTGCAGCGCGCCGGTGTTCGGTCTGCGCAAGGTCGCGAACGTGGCCAGCAGAGTGGATTTACCGGCACCCGGTGGACCGGCCAAGCCGACCACGCCTTCGGGCACGCCGAAGGTCACCGGGCGCAGGAGCCACCGCCCCCCGCGGCGGACACCCATTCCTCGGGCCACGATCACGGAATGCTCCGCGATCACAAGTTTCCCCCCGTTGTTCGTCATGCTGTCGCGGCGGCTGGACGGTGCGCCTGCCGCGCCGGTGGCCTCGGGTCCCCCAACCCGCCACGCGGCACGCCCGCAGGCCGGGCCGCCCCCCGGCGGCTCCGGCCCGGTCGCTTTTGCCGGGCCGCAATGCATCGACATCGTGACTATAACCGGGCTTGGTGATGGCTGTCAGCAATCTAATCGCCTTTACGGCGAGACGACGGAAGTCTTTGCCCCGGGGCGCGGCGGGAAAGAGAATAAAAAAGCCGGACAATTCTCTGGATATGCCATCCATACGGACCCCGTGCGGACGCGCCGGGCGTCCGGCGCGGGCGCCGCGCTCCGCTGGGAGCGTACGGACGTACGGCCGGGCGCGGTCATGGGGCAGGATGGTCCCATGCCTTCTCGGGACTTTTCGTTGCACGGGGCCATCGACCTGGGAGCGCGCCAGGCCGCGGCAAGGAAGCAGCAGGAACGCCGGGCCCAGGGCGGCGGTGCGCCGGCTCCGGCCGCGGCCGCGCCCGGCGGCCCCTACGTCTTGGACGTCACTGACGAGACCTTCAACACCGAGGTCGTGGAACGGTCGCAGTCCGTTCCCGTCCTGGTGGACTTCTGGGCCGAGTGGTGCGGACCGTGCAAGCAGCTCGGCCCCATCCTGGAGAAGCTCGCCACCGAGGCGGCCGGCAAGTGGATCCTGGCCAAGGTCGACATCGACGCGAACCCGCAGCTCGGCGCCTACATGCAGCAGATGGGCGTGCGCGGCATCCCGTTCGTGGCCGCGGTCGTCGCCGGGCAGCTGCTGCCGTTCCTGAACGGCGCCGCGCCCGAGCCGCAGGTCCGCCAGGCCATCGACCAGCTCTTCGACGCGCTGCGCAAGGAGGGCATCCTGCCGGACGCCCCCGAGGGCGAGCAGCCGGCCCCCGGTGCGGAGGCCCCCGCAGCCGACCCGGTGTACGGCGAGGCCGAGGACGCCCTGCAGCGCGGCGACCTGGACAGCGCCAAGGTCGCGTTCGAGCGGATCCTCGCCGCGGACCCGAGGGACGGCCAGGCCAGGCAGGGCCTCGCCCTGGTCGAGCTGAGCCTGCGCGTGCGCTCGCTGGACGCCGAGCGCGTCCTCCAGGAGGCGGCCGAGAAGCCCGGCGAGGTCCAGGCGCAGATCAGCGCGTCCGACGTGGAGATGGTGTCCGGGCGCATCGACGAGGCCTTCGACCGGCTGGTGGGCGCGGTACGGCGCGGCGCCGGCGACGACCGCGACGCGGCGCGCAAGCACCTGCTGTCGCTGTTCGAGCTCCTGCCCCCGGACGACCCGCGCATCGGCAAGGCCCGCCGCGGCCTCCAGTCCGCCCTGTTCTGACCAGGCCGCCGGTCCGGCCCGGGCCGCTGTGCGACCCGGGCCCGTCTTCTGGCGCGCGGCGCCGTTCCGGCTCGTGTCGTCACCGTGTTCCGGGTGCGTGCCGGAGATGATCGCGGCCGCGTGGCGCGGGCGGACGGCGTCCCGTGCCGGCACACGGGCGACGGCCGAAGGGTGGCGAGCTGGGGCGAGCGGGACACCTGACCGCGCTGGTGAGCGTATGCTCGTTGACTGATGACCGCGCCCGTGCGGCCGTGTGGAGCACTTCCACGGGTGAAGTACTCCACGGGGCCGATCCGGCCGGTCCGCGGCTCCGCCGCCTCGTGATCGACACCGCCCGTGCCCGGCACCGGCTCGTGATCGACACCACGGGGGCGCCCGTGCCCGCGACCGTCGAGCCGATCGTCGTCGCGGCCCGGGCTCTGCGAGCCGCGGGACGGGACCGGGCGGCGGCTCCGGACGCACCGTCCCCTGGTGAGCGGCGCGCTCGGATGTGGACAAACCCGTATAAATAGGGAGCAGCTGTCGTGGCGAGCGTGCCAAGCGTGTCGTACTCCATCACCGTCCGGCTGGAGGTCCCGGCCGGCGGCAGGGCCGTCAGCCAGATCACCCATGTGGTCGAGAACGCGGGCGGCATCGTCACGGCCCTCGACGTCAACACCGCCGGTCACGAGACCCTGCGCATCGACGTCACGATCGCCACCCGCGACACCCAGCACGCCGAGGCGATCGCGGGTGCGCTGGAGCGGATCGAGTCCGTCAAGATCCACAAGGTCAGCGACCGGACGTTCCTGATGCACCTCGGCGGCAAGATCGAGATGCAGTCGAAGGTGCCGTTGCGCAACCGCGACGAGCTGTCGATGGCCTACACGCCCGGCGTCGCCCGCGTCTCCCTGGCCATCGCCCGCAACCCCGAGGACGTCCGCCGGCTGACGATCAAACGCAACAGCGTCGCCGTGGTGACCGACGGCTCGGCGGTGCTCGGCCTCGGCAACATCGGCCCGGAGGCCGCGCTGCCGGTCATGGAGGGCAAGGCGGCGCTGTTCAAGCGGTTCGCCGGGATCGACGCGTGGCCGATCTGCCTGGACACCCAGGACACCGACGAGATCGTCCGGACGGTGCAGATCCTCGCGCCCGCCTTCGGCGGCATCAATCTGGAGGACATCTCCGCGCCGCGCTGCTTCGAGGTCGAGGCCCGGCTGCGCGAGCTGCTGGACATCCCCGTCTTCCACGACGACCAGCACGGCACCGCGATCTGCGTGCTCGCCGCGCTGACCAACGCGCTGGGCGTCGTCGGCAAGGACATCGGCACCGTGCGCATCACCATGGCGGGCGCGGGCGCGGCCGGCAGCGCCATCCTGAAGCTGCTGATGTACGCGGGGGCCCGCAACCTCGTCGTCTGCGACTACGCCGGCGCCGTGCACAAGGGCCGCGACGACCTGGACGACTCGCTGCGCTGGATCGCCGAGCACACCAACGAGGGCGGCTACTCCGGCGACCTGCGCGGCGCGGTGAAGGACGCCGACGTGTTCATCGGCGTGTCCGCCCCCGGCATCCTGAACGGTGACGACATCGCCACGATGAGCCCCGACGCGATCGTGTTCGCGCTCGCCAACCCCGAGCCGGAGGTCTCGCCGGACGAGGCGCGCGAGCACGCCGCCGTGGTCGCCACCGGGCGCAGCGACTACCCGAACCAGATCAACAACGTGCTGGCGTTCCCCGGGGTGTTCCGCGGCCTGCTGGACGCCCAGGCCGACGGCGTCACCCTCGACATGCTCGCGGCCGCGGCCAAGGCCCTCGCCGAGGTCGTCACCCCGGACGAGCTCGGCCCGAACTACATCGTGCCGAGCGTCTTCCACCCGGACGTCAGCACCCGCGTGGCCGGCGCCGTCCGCGAGGCCGCGGGCGGCCGTCCCCGCACCGAGGCGTAGGCGCCCGGAAGGCGGGCCCGCGGCGCGGGCCCGCCGCTGCGCTCAGTCGGACTTCCTGCCCGCGAACATCTGCTCGCGGCGGCGCGGCCAGGTGCCGCCCCACCAGAAGATGATCGCGCCGGTCAGGATGACGGCGACGCCGGTCGCGGCCCGCGCCCACAGCACGGTGTCGGGGCCGGTGTGCGGCAGCTTGCCGGGCGGCGTCTCGCGCGGCGCGGCGCCGCCGGCCTTCTTGCAGTTCGCCTTGGCGGAGGCGCTCCCGATCTGCCGGTTCGCCCACCGGACGGTGATGCGGGTGCCGCGGTCCTCGCGCAGCTTCACCGCGACCGTCCGGGTGGCGCCCGGGCCGATCTTGCCGGGGACGGCGGCGGTGTCGTCGTTCTTCTCGACGGAGAAGTCCTCGGTCTGCGTTCCGGTGTTGCGGACCCTGACGTTCACGGTGCGGTCCGGGCAGGACACCGATCCGATGGTGGCCGTCACCGGCCGCGCCGGAGCCCCCGTCGGTGTGCGGGTCGGGGTGCGCGTCGGGGTCCGGGTGGGCTTGCCCGAGGCGGACGGTGAACCGCCGGACGGGCTCGGGCTCGCCGACGTGGACGCGGCACCGGAGGTCGGCGACGCGGAGCCGTCCGACCTGAACAGGGCCGGGATCGCGATCAGCGCCCCGATCACGATGAACACGGCGGCGATGACGACCCTGGGCAACTGCATCGCTGGTCCTCCCGGCCCGCACCAAGCGGGTGGCCGATGATCCTAGATCATTCTTAACCCAGGACCTTGTGGTGCCGATATCCCCATCGATAGGAATGCGTAACAGGCTAACGAGCGAGGAGGCGTGCCGCCGGAGGTCCGGGCAACGCATCATGGGACCCATGGAAGACGGGATCAGGGTCGGGCTCCTGCTGGTGGCCACTCCACAGCTGGAGGATCCGAACTTTCGGCGCAGCGTCGTCCTGCTGGTCGAGCACGACGGCGACGGGGGAACCCTCGGGGTTGTCCTCAACCGGCCGACCGAGATTCCGGTGGACCGCGTGCTGCCGCCGTGGGCGGAGCTGGTGACCGGACCGGCCGTGGTGTTCCAGGGCGGGCCGGTCGCGCTGGAGAACGCGCTCGCCCTGGCCCGGCTCCCCGGCGAGGACGAGCCGCTCGGATGGCGCGCCCTGGACGGCGGCCATGAGGTCGCCCGGGTCGGCCTGGTCGACCTGGAGGCCCCGCCCGGCCTGCTCGCGGCGGAGCTGCTGCAACTGCGCGTGTTCGCCGGATACGCGGGCTGGTCGCCCGGGCAGCTGCGCACCGAGGTCGAGGAGGGCTCGTGGTACCTGGTGCCCGCCGAGGCGGGGGACGTGTTCGCCGGCGACCCGGACCGGCTGTGGCAGGACGTGCTGCGCAGGCAGGGCGGCGACCTGGCCTTCGTCGCCACATTCCCCGAGGACCCGACGCTGAACTAAGGTGAACGGTGTGAGTACGAAGATCCTTCCCGACGGCGACACCCAGACCGATGTCAAGCCGGACCTCTCCCACGGTGACGGCGACCACGAGCGGTTCGCCCACTACGTGAAGAAGGCCAAGATCACCGAGAGCGCGGTGACCGGTACGCCGGTGATCGCGCTGTGCGGCAAGGTCTGGGTGCCGAACCGGGATCCGAAGAAGTACCCCGTCTGCCCGGAGTGCAAGGAGATCTACGAGTCCATGCAGTCGGGCGGGGGCAAGGGCGAGGAGTGACCGGCCGCTGAACGGCGGCCGACGGCGCGGCGCCGGGTAGGCGTGCGCGCGTGGGGTCCTGCGGTCATGTGCCGCGGGACCTCGGCCTTTCTTATCGCGGGATGCCCCGAAAGGGACGTCCCTGAACAATCGGGGGATTGAATGCGGCGCTTGGCCGGGGTTTCACTGTGCGCACTGACGGTCACGGTGTGTGCTGTTCCAGGTTCGGTGAGTGAGGGGGAGTGGGAACGGACGAAGGTCGCTCCCGCCGCCGGCGGCGACGACTGCGTCCGCGCGGGCACGACGGGCGGGACGGCCGCCGCCAGCGGGACCGCCCTCCGCGGGAGGGGCGCCTCGGGCGGGGCGGCGAGATCGGCCCAGGCGCGCGACCGGGCCGACCTCGGCCACGAGCAGGCCACCGCCATGCTCGCCGACCTCCGCCGCACGCTCCTCGACCGGTTCGGGACGACCGACGAGGCCCTCCTCGACTCGCGCCTGCTCGGCGAGACGCTCCCCGGCTCGGCCCGCCGCGGGTCGGAACGGCGCGCGACGGGGAGCCTCGTCGTGCCGGTGCGGTTCCACGTCGTCCACAGCGGGGGTTCCGGGCGGCTGTCCACGGCGGCGGTCCGGCGCCAGATCGCCACGCTGAACGCGGCCTACGGCGGACGCCTCGGCGGCTCCGACACCCATGTGAGGTTCCGGCTCGACTCCCTGGACCGCACCGACAACTCGGCCTGGTTCCACAACCCGCAGCGCAACGAGGGCCCGATCAAGCGGCGCCTGCGCAAGGGCGGGCGCGGGACGCTCAACCTCTACACGGCGGCCGTCGGCTCGGACGTGCTGGGCTTCTCCACCTTCCCGCAGTGGTACCGGCGCGACCCGCGCCTGGACGGCGTCATCGTCGACTTCCGCAGCCTGCCGTACGGGTCGTACGCGCCGTTCAACCACGGGTTCACGGCCGTCCACGAGATCGGGCACTGGCTCGGCCTGATGCACACGTTCGAGGGCGGGTGCGTGTCGCCGGGCGACGGGGTCGCCGACACTCCGTACGAGCAGGAGCCGGCGCAGGGCTGTCCGCAGGGCCGCGACACGTGCCCGCAGCGCGGCCGCGATCCGATCCACAATTTCATGGACTACGCGCACGACGCCTGCATGCGGGGCTTCACCACAGGTCAGGGCCGCCGCATCCGTGCCGTGTGGGCGGCGTACCGGTCCCGAAAGCCCGGCCGCCACCGTGTGGATCTCGGCACAGGTGCGCCGGGCGCGGCACGATCTGTCGGTGCGGCTCGGTAGCCTTCAATGACCGTGAGCACCTTCGCCGCATCGAGCATGCCCCCCGCCTTCCCCGAGCGGGCCGCCTGGGGGACCGCGTCCTCCCTGCGCGCCTGGCAGCAGCAGGCGCTGGAGGCGTACTTCGGCGCGGACGGAACGGCGCCCGGCCCGCGCGACTTCCTCACCGTCGCGACGCCGGGCGCCGGCAAGACGACGTTCGCGCTCCGGCTCGCCCGCGAGCTGATGGAGCGCCGCGTCGTCTCGTCGCTCACGATCGTGTGCCCGACCGAGCACCTCAAGCGGCAGTGGGCCGAGTCGGCGGCCCGCGTCGGCATCAGGATCGACCCCGAGTACCAGAACGGGCAGGGCCCCGTCGGCAAGGACTTCCACGGCGTCGCCGTCACGTACGCGACCGTCGCCGCGCGCCCGGCGCTGCACCGCAACCGCACCGAGGCGCGCAAGTCGCTGGTCGTCTTCGACGAGGTGCACCACGCGGGCGACGGTCTGTCGTGGGGCGACGCCGTCCGGGAGGCGTTCGAGCCGGCGACGCGGCGGGTCGCCCTGTCCGGCACGCCGTTCCGCACCGACATCAACCCGATCCCGTTCGTCCAGTACGAGGAGGGGCCGGACGGCGTCCGGCGGAGCCGGGCCGACTACACCTACGGCTACGGCCCCGCCCTCGCCGACGGCGTCGTCCGACCGGTGATCTTCCTGGCGTACGCGGGCGAGATGCGCTGGCGCACCCGCGCGGGCGACGAGATCACCGCGACCCTCGGCGAGCCGCTCACCCAGGACCAGACGTCCCAGGCGTGGCGGGCCGCGCTCGACCCCAAGGGCAACTGGATCACACAGGTGCTGGCCGCGGCCGACCGCCGCCTCACCGAACTGCGCCGCGTCATCCCGGACGCGGGCGGCCTGGTCATCGCCACCGATCACGAGGCCGCCCGCGCCTACGCCAAGATGCTGCGCGCGGTGACCGGGCAGGGCGCCACGATCGTGCTGTCGGACGACCCGACCGCGTCCAAGAAGATCAAGGCGTTCGGCGAGACCGACGACCGTTGGATGGTCGCGGTCCGCATGGTGTCCGAGGGCGTCGACATCCCGCGGTTGTGCGTCGGCGTGTACGCCACCTCCACCAGCACGCCGCTGTTCTTCGCGCAGGCCATCGGGCGCTTCGTCCGCGCCCGCAAGCGCGGCGAGACCGCGTCGGTGTTCCTGCCGTCGGTGCCGACGCTGATGGGCCACGCCTCCGAGATGGAGGAGGAGCGCGACCACGTCCTCGACCGGCCCGTCCGCGAGGACGGCCTCGACGACGATCTGCTCGCCGAGGCCAACCGCGAGCAGGACTCGCCCGACGTCGGCGAGGAGCTGCCGTTCGAGACGGTGGAGGCGTCCGCGACGTTCGACCGCGTGCTCTACGACGGCGGCGAGTTCGGCATGAACGCCGAGCCGGGGTCGGCCGAGGAGGAGGAGTTCCTCGGCATCCCCGGCCTGCTGGAGCCCGACCAGGTGTCGGCGCTGCTGCGCAAGCGGCAGGCCGAGCAGATCGCCAACGAGCGCAGGCGCAAGACCGGCGACCCCCGCGCCGACCGGACCGCCGCCGAGGACATCGCGGCCCTGCGCCGCGAGCTGAACGGCCTCGTCAACTCCTGGAACCACCGGACCGGCCAGCCGCAGGGGGTCATCCACAACGAGCTGCGGCGCGCCTGCGGCGGCCCGCCCGTCCCCCAGGCGAGCGCCGAGGAGATCCGCGGGCGCATAGCCAAGATCCGCGAATGGGCCACCAAACGCCGCCACTGACGCGTCACCGCCGCGCCGCGGCCGAGTCTGCCGCGGAGCCGGATGCACGACGCGCGCTCAGACGATCCCAGAGGACGTCGCTGAGGACGCCCGCCACGCGCTGAGGGCCGTCGGAGGGGTAGAGCATCGCCCCTGAGACCCGGTAGACCCACCGCCCGCCGGTGCGTTCCGCCGTGACACTGACCGCGAGACTTCCCTCACCCTCGGGGAAGACCCACAGCACCGGCGGCGACTCCACGTAGACCTGAAGGTGGGACCAGCCGTGAGCGTGCGTCGCGGCGGCCAGGACGTCGACATGCCGTTCGGCGGTGGCATGCCCGAACCGGACACGCCACCACGCCATCACCAGCCGGCCGCGCGCCACCCTCATCCATGGAGCCGAGCCCATGTCACCTTCCCGCCGCCGTCCAGCGCCCGGACGCCCCACTCGTCGACCAGCAGAGAGACCATGAGCAGCCCCCGCTCGGACTCGGCCGTGGCGTTCTCGCCGTGGAGGACCGGGGCCACATCGGACCTGTCCTACACTTCCACCACGAAGTAGCCGTTTTCCAAGACGAGACGCACGGAAATGGCTTTCGTGTCGGTGTGCCTATAGGCGTTCGTGACTAATTCCGTGACCATGGTACGCGCGATGTAGTCGTCGCCTAGGTGCCACTTATGCCCTGGGAGTCGCCGAACGCGCTTCTCGGCTCCGAACTACGGCGCTATCGAGAGGCGGCGGGCTTGAGCATCGCCGCCTTCTGCGAACTCATCCAGGAGAGCGCGCCCTACTCGAAGAGCACGGTCGGTTCCGTGGAACGCGGGGAGTCCCGCCCAGACCGGCTCCTCGCCGTCCACGCCGATCGCGTCCTCGACACCCGCGAAGCCCTCACCCACCTGTGGGACGGCCTCTACAAGGGAACCAACGCGGTCCCCGCATGGTTCGTCGACTGGGCCATGCAAGAACCGAAGTTCGAGAGGATCCGGAGCTATCAGCCGCTGGTCGTGCCCGGCCTCCTCCAAGTGCCCGCGTACGCCGCCGCTGTTCTCGACGACGAGGCGGCCATCGAGGCCCGCCTGGCGCGGCAGGACATCCTGAGCCCGGACGGGTCGCCGCCCAGACTCCTGTACGTGCTGGACGAGAGCGTGCTCTATCGCGACGCCGGCGGAGCGGAAGTGATGCGCGAACAGCTCCAGCGTCTCATCGACGTCTCGTCCCGCCTCGTGCGTATCCAGATCATTCCGCTCCGCGTGCACGAAGGCATCGGCGGAGCATTCGTCATAGGCACCCTCCCGGACGGGAGCGAGGTAGGGTACAAGGACAACCCGATCAACGGCGACACGACCACGGACCGGGCCGAACTCAATCGGCTCGCCGGGTTGTTCACGTCAATTCAGTCCGCCGCGTATCCCGTAGACCAGTCCCTCGAACTGATAGCGAAGGTGGCGCAGGAGAAATGGACTTGAGCACCGTCGTGTGGCGCAAGGCGTCCCGTAGCTCCAACAACGGTGGCGACTGCGTTGAGCTCGCCCGTGGCGGCGAGGTGGTGGCCGTCCGTGACAGCAAGGACCCGGACGGCCCCAAGCTCCTCACCACCCCCCGGGCACTTCGTCACCTCGGCGAGGCCATCAAGAACGCCTAGCCTGGCGGGTCCGATCAGAAGCAGAACGAGGGCCCGGCTGAGCCAGGCCCTCGTCGGTGATGCGGAGAGGCGCGAGCCTCTCACGCGGGACCGCCCTCTCAGACGGTCCGGTTGCCCCTGGAGCGGGCACGCCTGTTGTAGAACTCGGCCCAGATGTAGAACCTGCAGCCGACGAAGGCGCCGAGCGCCAGGAAGACGGCGCCGATGAAGACGCCAAGGCTCAGCGGGACGGACACCCTGACGATGAGGCCGATGATGACCCCGATCAGGACGCCGATGAAGCCGCCGATCGAAGCGAACACACCGAGACCCGCCACGATCCTGAGACAGAGTTTGAGGTGTGCGGTTTCGTGGTTCATGAGAACCCTCCGGTTGTATGTCGCACCTCTCGTGAGGTGAGGTGCCTGCCGCGCACCGTCCGTGACCGGTCGCCCCGCGCAAGCAGATGCAGGTGATCCGTCGGCCTCGAGGCGACGAGCGCATGGTCGAGACCCACGCGACAACTCGCGGTCGATGTACGTGATCACGTACATCGAGGGGAGGTGAGGTGAGGTTCGATGCATCCCATGTCCGCGAGCGAGCCGGGCTCGGGCCCGTGTTGTTCCCTCTGCCGGAGACGTCGCTTCTTTGTGATCACGGCACACCGTCACCCACCGGTTCGAGACGTGCCATAGTCCGGCGGTTCGATCAGAAGTGAACGAGGGCCTGGCTCCGCCAGGGGAGGTGGTCGTCGTCGGTGAGAGGGTGGCCCGCGCGCGCAACAGCGCCTCTCACGCGCAGGTGCTGGACGCCCACGAAGGGCGGGCGTCGGCCTGGAGGAGTACCGGCACGTGCGTGCTCAGAGGTCGAGCCCTCGAATCAGGGCGCGAAAGGAAGGCCGGCCAGGCCTCGTAGATGATGTGAAAAGGCGTGGATTTCCATACTGTGACCGCCTTGTCAAGCTGGTCTGGTTGCCCCTGCAAAGGGGCGCGCGGGGCGGCGGGCAGCCCGGAAGTTGTGAATGCTGCCGCTGATGGCGCCCGGCCTGAGGACGCTGGCGCCGATGCCGTCCGCCGTCGCGGATGCTGTCAGGTGCCGTCTGCGACGGCTCCCCGCCCGGTGCTGTCGGGGAGGGGGCGGGGAACTCAGGCCAAAGATTTGCAGGCAGAGCGGCATCGCCTGATTGCGAAGCGATTCAGCATGCGGACGGTGATGTGAAGCACCCGCGCATCAGCGCGAGTGCAACGCAACCCAGACACCACTACTCAAGGAGTACGACATGCGTCGTCTTCTCAAGCAGCGCCTTCTGACCGTGCAACCCGGCCTCAGCCCGATTCTCCATGGTGGATTCGGCGCGATGACCATCGTCGCCGAAGACCGCCCGGACGTTCAGGTCGTCCTGAGCGGCCTCGGACTCCGCAGGATCCCCGAGTGGGTCATCCTGGATCCCACCACCAACGGATACTGCTTCGTCCGTTGTGATCGCCTGTGGGAATGGGGCGCGCTCGTCAGGGCGGTCACCGTCCGCGTTCCGCGCGATTTCGCCTACCTCATCCAGGCGTACACGCGAGGTCGCATCACCACCACCGGCCCGATCGGGCGCGTCCAACTGACCGCCTTCGGGCGCATCAGGGTCGAGGAGATCCCCACGAACTCCACGGCCGTTCTGTCCACCAAGGGCTGGTGGAGCTCGATCAAGGTCGGCAAGACCAGCGGTGAACTCTCCGCAAACACCAACGGCGGGTCCGTACAGGTCGAGGCGGCCGCCCCCAGTTCCCTCACCATCTCCCCCAAGGGAGGGAACGTCGACGTTCACGGCGACTGGGACGACCGAGCCCTGTGGATCTTGGGCGAGTGCTGGCGCGAGACCCTTCGCAAGAGCACCTGACCAGCCACGGGCAACGGCCGCCGGCCGTCACCCTTCACCAAGGCTTCGGCGCCGGCCAAAGCCCCGCACATCGAGAGGCCCGGCACCAGCCGGGTCTCTCTTCGTTCCGATCTGGGACGCGTGGCCATGGTGGAGTAGGTGTGATCGCCGAACCGGGCGTGCGGGCCGCCACGACCCGGTCTCGTTGCACGGCACTCGGAAGTGACGTCAGGCGATCACCGTCATCGGCATGAGGTCAGGGGGAGGTGGGGGTCAGGTCCAGAGACTTGAGGATGTGGGTGACGGTTTCCTCGGGGGTGCCCGTGACGGGGGCGGTGATGATGTTCTCGTCCTGGCCCGGGGGTTCGAGGTCGGCGAACTGGGAGTCGAGGAGCTCGGCCTTGAAGAAGTGACCCTTGCGGGAGCGCATGCGGGCGGCGATCGTGTCGCGGTCGCCGTCCAGCAGGACCAGGCGGACGCCCGCGTGGCCGCCGGCCAGCAGGTCGCGGTACCGGCGTTTGAGGGCGGAGCAGGTGACGACGCCGGGGCGGCCGGTGGCGAGGCGGTCGGCGATCCACGCGGCGATGGCGCGCAGCCAGGGGAGCCGGTCAGCGTCGGTGAGGGGGTGGCCCGCGCGCATCTTGGCGACGTTGGCCTCGGAGTGGAACGCGTCGGCCTCGGCGTACTCCCAGCCGAGGCGTTCGGCGAGGAGCGCGCCGATCGTGGTCTTGCCGCTGCCGGACACGCCGGCGACCAGGATGACCATGGGCTCGGCCGTGTCCGGGGGGTTGTCCGGGGGCATGGTCAGGCGGTCACCACCGGGGCGCCGGACAGGACGATGCCCTCCTGCCCGAGCTCGTCCAGCGCCCGGTCGACGGTGGCCTTGCCGACCCCGGCCGTGAGGTCCAGCAGGACGGTGGTGCGCAGGCCCGCGCGGACGGCGTCCACCGCGGTGGCGCGGACGCAGTGGTCGGTGGCGATGCCGACGACGTCAACGGAGTCCACGCCGCGGGCGGCGAGCCAGTCGGCGAGCGGGGTCTCGTCGTCGGAGAACCCCTCGAAGCCGCTGTAGGCGGCGGTCTCGCGGCCCTTGCTGAACACGGCCTCGATGGGGGCGAGGGCGAGGTTGGGGTGGAAGTCGGCGCCGGGGGTGCCGATCACGCAGTGCGGCGGCCAGGTGTCGGCGAAGTCCGGTTCGGCGGAGAAGTGGCCGCCCGGGTCGAGATGGAAGTCGCGGGTCGCCACGATGTGCGCGTACTCGGACCGGTGGGCGGCCATGTACTCGGAGATCGCGGTCGCCACCGCGGCGCCGCCGCCGACGGCGAGCGAACCGCCCTCGCAGAAATCGTTCTGCACGTCCACGATGATCAGAGCCTTCGTGCCCATGACCGCTCCCTCTACCGGTTGCCCCACCGGACCTCCACCGACCGTACCCCAGCCTTGTCCCCCCACGCGGGACGGCTCAACGGCGTGGCCCGCCGTCGACGAACTCGGTCGGGACGGCGGGCTCCCCCTTGGAGAGCCGGCGCGCCGTCGGGGGCAGTTCGGCGACCGAGCGCGTGTGCCGTTCCCTGGCGACGCTGAGCGGCTCGCGTCCGACGACCTCGCCGTCCCGCACCAGCTCCACCTGGAGGACGCGGTCGTGGGGGCCGGACGTCGGCTCCGTGGTGAACACGGTCTCGGCGTGGGCGACGCCGTGCCCGTCGACGCGGCGGACGGCGGTCTTGCGCCCGCCGCGGCTCGGCTTGCCCGTCGAGCGCTTGGCCACCGGGCGCATGGGCGCGTCCTCCCGCGGGCCGTCCGCCCGGGCGACGAGCTTGTAGACGAGCGAGGCCGTGGGGGCGCCGGAACCGGTCACCAGGGACGTCCCCACGCCGTACCCGTCCACGGGCGCCGCGCCGAGCGCCGCGATGCCGTACTCGTCCAGGTCGCCGGTCACCACGATGCGCGTGCCGTGCGCGCCGAGGGAGTCGAGCTGCTCGCGGACGCGCCGCGCCATCACGCCGAGGTCGCCGCTGTCGATCCGGACGGCGCCGAGGTCCGGTCCCGCCAGCTCCACCGCCGTCCGGACGGCCCGCTCGACCTCGTAGGTGTCGACCAGCAGTGTGGTGGCCTCGCCCAGCGCCGCGAGCTGCGCCTCGAACGCGTGCCGCTCGCTGTCGTGCAGGAGGGTGAAGGAGTGCGCGCTCGTCCCGGCGGTCGGGACGCCGTACAGCCGGCCCGCCTCCAGGTTGGACGTGGTGGTGAACCCGGCGATGTAGGCGGCGCGGGCGGCGGCCACGGCGGCGCGCTCGTGGGTGCGCCGCGACCCCATCTCGATGATCGGGCGCTCCTGCGCGGCCTGCGTCATCCGGGACGCGGCGGACGCGATCGCGCAGTCGTGGTTGAGGATCGACAGGGCGATGGTCTCCAGCAGGACCGCCTCCCCGAACGTCCCCTCGACCGTCAGGATCGGCGATTCGGGGAAGTAGCACTCGCCCTCGGGGTAGCCCCAGACGTTCCCGGTGAAGCGGTACTTCTCAAGCCAGCGCACCGTGGGCTCGTCCACGATGCCGTTCTCGCTGAGGAACTCCAGTTCGGCGTCGCCGAAACGGAAGGCCTCGATGGCGTCCAGGAGCCGCCCGGTGCCGGCGACGACCCCGTACCGGCGCCCGGCGGGGAGGCTCCGCGCGAACACCTCGAAGACCGCGCGGCGGCCCTCCGTCCCGCTGCGCAGGGCGGCCTGCAACATGGTCAGCTCGTACTGGTCGGTCAGCAGGGCCGTGCCGTCACCAAGGTCCACAAGTGGAACTTTAGGGCCGACTGCGGGCACCATGGTGACGCGGGCCGCCACACGCGCCGGGGGTGCGGCGCATAGCATCGGATGCGGTGGGCGGCCGCGTCCTCCAGGGTGAGACTGCGCGCGAGAGAAGGGGGAGACCCGGCCAATGAGCGCCATGAGCACGGCGCCCGCACCGGTGGAGCTGGAGCGGCCGGAGGGGGCGGAGGACGTGAGCGCCGACCGGCCCTGGCTGGCGATCGTCTGGAACGACCCGATCAACCTGATGTCGTACGTCACGTACGTGTTCCAGGCCGTCTTCGCCTACCCCAAGGCCAAGGCCGAGAAGCTGATGCTCGACGTGCACCACAAGGGCCGCGCCGTGGTGGCCAACGGCACCCGCGAGGAGATGGAGCGGGACGTCGAGATCCTGCACTCCTACGGCCTGTGGGCGACCGTGAAGAAGGACGACTGAGCCGATGAGCCATGTGAGGAAGAAGCGCGAGGGCTTCCGGGTGCGGCTGGAGCCGGAGGAGACCGCGCTGCTGCGCGCCCTCATGGAGCAGCTGCTCGCCCTCCTCGGCGAGGGGCCGGGCGAGGACGGTGAGCTGGCGTCCCTCGGCATCGCCGAGAACGCCACGAAGTCGGACGACCCGGTCCTGGCGCGGCTGTTCCCGGACGCCTACCGCGACGACGGCGAGGCCGCCGGGGAGTTCCGCCGCTACACCGAGATGGGCCTGCGCGACGGCAAGCGCGAGGCGGCCCAGGCGGTCCTCGGGGCGCTGGGCGAGCACGGCACCGACGCCGTCCTCGACGAGAAGCAGGTGCAGGAGTGGCTGCGGGCGCTGAACGACGTCCGCCTGGCGCTCGGCACCAGGCTGGACATCACCGAGGACTGGTACGAGGAGGTGGGCGGCATGGACCCGCGCGACCCGCGCGCCCCCATGTTCGCCGCCTACGACTGGCTGACGATGCTGCAGGACGGTCTCGTCCGCGCCCTGTAAGAGGCGCCGCCTAAGCTTGCGGCCATGCTGACGATTGAACGGGCCCTGGTCGACCAGATCATCGCGCACGCGCGCGCGGACCACCCCGACGAGGCCTGCGGCATCATCGCCGGCCCGGTCGGCTCGGACCGGCCCGTCCGGTTCGTCGCGATGGTCAACGCGGAGCGCTCCCCGACGTTCTACCGGTTCGACTCCCAGGAGCAGCTGAAGGTGTGGCGGGAGATGGACGACCGGGACGAGGAGCCGGTGGTGATCTACCACTCCCACACCGCGACCGAGGCCTACCCCTCCCGCACCGACATCTCCTACGCGTCCGAGCCGAACGCGCACTATGTCCTCGTCTCGACCCGCGAGGAGGGCGACACCGAGTTCCGCTCGTTCCGGATCGTGGACGGCGAGGTCACCGAGGAGGAGGTCGCCGTCGTCGAGGGGGCCTGACGGCGTCGCCGGAGAGGACGGGCTGAGGACGATGCGCGGCGCGGGAGGTCCGGAGGCGGCCGGGATCGGCGGCCCCGCGGCCGGTAAACTGGTCGACATGTGGACGAGCGGGCATGGGGCGGGCGGCGCCGGGCGCCGTGCCGGGGCCCCAGCGGTGCCGCCCGTGCAGAGCTTCCTGTTCGGGCACTCGCGCGCCGAGGTCGTCTACGACTGTCGCTGACGCGCTGATCACGCCTGGAATCATCCCGCCGCCCGCCCGGTTCCACACGAGGGGCGGGCAGTCCCGTACGACGTTAAAGGAGATCATCGCGATGGCGATCGAGGTCCGGATCCCGACGATCCTGCGCAACCTCACCGACGGCGCCAAGGCCGTCGAGGGCAAGGGCGGCACGCTCGACGAACTGTTCGCCGACCTGGACGCCCGGCACGCCGGCCTGCGCGACCGGCTCGTGGACGACAAGGGCCTGCGCAAGTTCGTCAACGTCTACCTGAACGACGAGGACGTGCGCTTCCTCGGCGGGCTGGAGACGGAGGTCGCCGACGGCGACAGCGTCACGATCCTGCCGGCCGTCGCCGGCGGCTGAGCCGGCCGGGACGAGCGCCACATGCGATTCGACTCACTGCTGGACTCGCTCGGCGGCACCCCGCTGGTCGGGCTGCCGCGGCTGTCGCCGAGCGAGGACGTGCGGCTCTGGGCCAAGCTGGAGGACCGCAACCCCACCGGCTCGGTGAAGGACCGCCCCGCCTTCCACATGATCGAGAAGGCGGAGAAGGAGGGGCTGCTGACGCCCGGCTGCACGATTCTGGAGCCGACGTCCGGCAACACCGGCATCTCGCTGGCCATGGTCGCCAAGCTGCGCGGCTACTCGATGGTGTGCGTGATGCCGGAGAACACCTCCGCCGAGCGCCGCCAGCTCCTGGAGATGTGGGGCGCGCGGATCATCTCCTCCCCGGCGGCGGGCGGCTCGAACGAGGCCGTGCGGGTGGCCAAGGGCCTGGCCCGGGAGAACCCCGAGTGGGTGATGCTGTACCAGTACGGCAACGAGGCCAACGCGCTCGCGCACTACGAGACGACCGGCCCGGAGATCCTCGCCGACCTGCCGTCGGTGACGCACTTCGTCGCCGGGCTCGGCACGACGGGCACCCTGATGGGCGTCGGCAGGTTCCTGCGCGAGCGGGTGCCGGACGTCAGGATCGTCGCAGCGGAGCCCCGGTACGGGGAGCTGGTGTACGGGCTGCGCAACATCGACGAGGGCTTCATCCCCGAGCTGTACGACGACTCCGTCCTGACGACCCGGTTCTCGGTGGGGTCGCTGGACGCGCTGCGCCGCACCCGCGAGCTGCTGGAGCAGGAGGGCATCTTCGCCGGCATCTCGACCGGCGGGGCGCTGCACGCGGCGATGGGGATGGCGAAGAAGGCGGTGAAGGCCGGGGAGCGCGCCGACATCGTGTTCGTCGTCGCCGACGGCGGCTGGAAGTACCTGTCGACCGGCGCGTACGGCGGCACCCTGGAGGAGGCCGAGGCCCGGCTCGAAGGCCAGCTCTGGGCCTGACCGGCGGGGTCGCCCGTCGGGGCGGGCAGGGTAGAGTGCGTACTCGAACGTGATTCTAGAACCGTCTCGGCGGGCATCAGCCGGGACGGTCGAGCCGGGAGAGTGCGGATGAGCGGGTTCGGGGACTCCACGGCGGTGAAGCCGGCCGGTGAGGGCCGGTACGAGGCCGTCCTGGACGAGGGCTACGGCATCGCCCAGGCGCTGAACGGCGGCTACCTGATGGCCGTCCTCGCCCGCGCCGCCGTGGACGCCTCTCCGCACGAGCACCCGGTCTCGACCGCGGCGAACTTCCACCGCGTCGCCAAGGCGGGCCCCGCCGAGCTGGTCGTCGACTCCCGCAAAGTGGGGCGGACGGCCGCCTCGTCCCTCGTCACCCTCGTCCAGGACGGCCGTCCCGTCGTGGACGCCCTGATCACCACCGGCACCCTCGACCCGTCCGCCGAGCCCGACTTCGCCACCGAGGCGCCCGCCACACTGCCGCCGCTGGAGGAGTGCACGGGGTTCCGGCCGCCCGCCGCCACCGGCGGCGGCTTCGCCGACCAGGTCGACATGCGCTTCGACCCGACGACCATGGGCTGGCTGGACGGGCGGCCGAGCGGGCGCCCGGACATCCGCGCCTGGTTCCGGCACGGCTGCGGCCAGGAGCCCGACGGCTACTCCCTGGCCCTCGCCGTGGACGCGCTGCCGCCCGTGGCGCTCAACCTCGGCGCGCAGGGCTGGGCCCCGACCGTCGAGCTGACCTGGCACATGCGGGCCGTTCCCGCGCCCGGCTGGCTCGCCGTGCACGGCACCGGGCGGCTCCTCTCCGGCGGCTGGTTCGACGAGGAGGTCGAGGTGTGGGACAGCGCCGGCCGCCTCGTCGCGCAGAGCCGGCAGATCGCCCGCGTCCCCCTCGCCCGCTCCCAGCCGGCGCGACGCACCGGCGTTTCGGAGCGATGAACGACCGGACCCTGTGTCAACGGCGTGAGCTGGACGGTTTTCCGGTGCGTGACGGTGTGATGTCCAACGCATGACGCACCTGGGCGGGGCGCTGTCGCCTAGCCTTGTGCACCATGTCAGATCCAGCCCGGGGGGACGGCCTCCCAGACGCGCCCATCGGGATCTTCGACAGCGGTTTCGGGGGCCTCACGGTGGCCCGTGCCATCCTCGACCAGCTGCCGAACGAGCCGATCGTCTACCTCGGCGACTCGGGCCGCCAGCCGTACGGTCCGCGCCCGATCGCGCAGGTCCGCGCGTTCGCGCTGGAGATGCTGGACGAGCTGGTCGACGAGGGCGTGAAGATGCTGGTGATCGCCTGCAACAGCGCCAGCTCGGCGATGCTGCGCGACGCCCGCGAACGCTACGACGTCCCGGTCGTGGAGGTCATCAACCCCGCGACCCGGCGCGCGGCGCGCGCCACCTCCAACGGGCGGGTCGGCCTGATCGCCACCGAGGCCACCGTGAACAGCCGCGCCTACGAGGACGCGTTCGCCGCCGCGCCGCACATCGAGCTGGTCAGCGTCGCCTGCCCGCGCTTCGTCGACTTCGTCGAGGCGGGCGTGACGATGGGCGAGGACCTCCTCGACGCCGCCCGCGGCTACCTGCGCCCGATCGTGGACGCGGACTGCGACACCCTGATCCTCGGATGCACGCACTACCCCCTTTTGACGGGCGTCATCTCGTATGTGGTCGGAGACGGGGTCACACTGGTCTCAAGCGCCGACGAGACCGCCAAGGACGTGTACCGAGTGCTGCACGATCGGGGACTGGCCCGCGCCGAGGCGACGCCCCGGCCGGGGCACCGGTTCCGCGCCACCGGTGACCCCGCCGTGTTCGCCGAGCTCGGCCGCCGCTTCCTCGGGCCGGAGATCGGTCCGGTGGAGAGCACGTTGAGCAAGGCTTTGACGACCTGATTCCTCGGGACCCAGAGGAGGAGTGAGCGTGCGGGTCACTGTGATCGGCTGTTCCGGCAGCTTCCCAGGGCCGGACAGCCCGGCGTCCAGCTACCTGGTCGAGGCGGACGGCTTCTCCATGCTCCTCGACATCGGCAACGGCGCGGTCGGAAGCCTCCAGCGCTTCCACGGCCTGCTGGACATCGACGCCATCTGCATCTCGCACCTGCATCCCGACCACTGCCTCGACCTCACCGTCTACTGGATCGCGCGGACGTACTGTCCGGACGGCCCGGCGCCGCGCATCCCGGTGTACGGGCCCCGCGACACCGCGGACCACATGATCAAGGCGTACGAGCTGGAACCGAACCCGGAGATGACCGCCACCTTCGACTTCCGTCCGCTGGAGCCGGGGCCGACGCGCATCGGCCCCTTCACGGTGACCACCGCGCTGATGAACCACCCGGTGGAGGCCTACGGCCTGCGGATCGAGCACGGCGGCAGCGCCCTGACCTACTCCGGCGACACCGGCCACAGCGACGACCTGGTGCGGCTGGCCCGCGGCTCCGACCTGTTCCTGTGCGAGGCGGGGTTCGCCGACCGGCCGGACCTGCCGCCGGACATGCACCTGACGGGACGGGAGGCGGGCGAGCACGCCGAGCGGGCCGGGGTCGGCCGGCTGGTCCTGACGCACCTGCTGCCGTGGAACGACCCGTCCGAGACGCTCTCCGAGGCGAAGGCCAGCGGCTTCCGCGGCCCGGTCGAACTGGCCGAGGTCGGCGCCGTCTACGACTTCTGAGTGGTGCCGCCGCGGTGACCGGCGCCACCCTGCGGTAGGCCGCGTCCGGCGAGGGCCCGCCCGCTAGGGTGGGCGCATGGCTCGCCCCGATGATCGTGCATCCGACCGGCTCCGTCCCGTCCGCATCCAGCGCGGATGGCTCGACCACGCGGAGGGGTCGGTGCTCGTCGAGTTCGGCGCGACCCGGGTGCTGTGCGCCGCGTCCGTGCAGGCTTCGGTGCCCCGCTGGCGGCGCGACAGCGGGCTCGGCTGGGTCACCGCCGAGTACGCGATGCTGCCGCGCGCGACCAACACCCGCAACGACCGCGAGTCCGTCAAGGGCCGGATCGGCGGGCGCACCCACGAGATCTCCCGGTTGATCGGCCGGTCGATCCGGGCGTGCCTGGACCTCAAGGCGCTCGGCGAGAACACCGTCCAGCTCGACTGCGACGTCCTGCAGGCCGACGGCGGCACCCGCACCGCCGCGATCACCGGCGCGTACGTCGCGCTGGCCGACGCGGTGAGCTGGATGCGCGAGCGCCGCCTGCTCAAGGGGGACCCGCTCATCACCTCGGTGTCGGCGGTCAGCGTCGGCGTCGTGGACGGCGAGCCCCGACTCGACCTGTGCTACGAGGAGGACTCGGCCGCCGGGACGGACATGAACGTCGTCTGCACCGGCGACGGCCGGTTCGTCGAGGTGCAGGGCACCGCGGAGGGCGCCCCGTTCGACCGGGCCGAGCTGGACGCGCTGCTCGACCTCGGCGCCGCCGGCTGCGCCGAGCTGACCCGCATCCAGAACGAGGCCCTCGGCCGATGAGCGGGATCGTCCTCGCCACCCACAACCAGGGCAAGGTCGCCGAGCTCCACCGGATCCTCGGCGCCCTCGACGTCGTCGGCCTCGACGCCTTCCCCGGCGCACCCGACGTGCCCGAGACCGAGCTGACCTTCGAGGGCAACGCGCTGCTGAAGGCCCGCGCGATCGCCGCGTTCACCGGGCTGCCCGCCGTCGCCGACGACTCCGGCCTGTGCGTGGACGCATTGAACGGCATGCCCGGCGTCCTGTCGGCCCGCTGGTCGGGACGGTTCGGCGCCGGCGACCGGGACGCCGCGAACCTTCGGCTCGTCCTCGACCAGCTCGCCGACGTGGCCGACGACCGGCGCGGCGGCTCGTTCGTGTGCGCGGCCGCGCTGGTCGTCCCGGGCGGCGCCGAGCACTGCGTCGAGGGCCGGATGCGCGGCACCGTCATCCGGGAGCCGCGCGGCACCGGCGGCTTCGGCTACGACCCGGTCTTCCTTCCCGAGGGCGAGACCCGCACGACCGCCGAGCTGGCGCCCGCGGAGAAGGACGCCATCAGCCACCGGGGCCGCGCCTTCCGCGCACTCGCCGAGATCGTCCCCGGCGCCCTCCGAACCGCCGGCCTGGCCTGACCACAGGCCCCGGCCGGTCACCCGCTCCCGGTCACCCGCAGCGGAGCCGGACGAAGGTGCCGTCCCATCCGGCGCGCAGTTCCATCAGGTCGACCAGGAGGCGGACGGTCCACAGGCCGAAGCCGCGCTGGAGCGCGGAGTCGGGCGGGATGAAGCCGGTCAGCGGGTCGGGGCCGGGGCGCCAGAAGCCGTGGTCGCCGATCTCGCAGACGAGGTCGGCGCCGTCCTGCCACGTCCACAGCCCGATCGGCGGGGTGCCGTGCTGGAGGGCGTTCGCGGCGACCTCGTTGGCGGCGGTGACGAGGTTCTGCGCCTTCTGCTTGGTCAGACCGTGCGTGAGGGCGCGCTCGCCGACGAACACGCGCAGCGCGTGCAGGTCGTCGCCGTCGATGGACAGGTACTCCGCGGCGGCCGGGCGGTCGGAGCGGAACCGGCGATCGCAGCCGGATCCGAACCTCACCGGGTCGATGTAGTCGCCGTTGACCCCGTCGTGGCCCGGGGCGAGCAGCAGCGGATGGGTGCGGCGCGCCTCGTCGAGGATGCGGGGCGGCAGTTCCTCCGCGTCGTAGGGGCACAGCGCCCGCGCCCCCGAATCGCCGAAGACCACGTTGATGAGGGATTCGTAGCGGACCCATTCGAGCGTCTGGCGCTCGTCCCACCCGTGCCAGAGCGGCTCGGCGAGCGCGCAGACGGTGCGCGGCGCGCTCTGCTTCACGATGGTCTGGTAGTCGCGCAGGGTGTGCACGGGGTGCTGGTAGAAGGCGGCGGAGTCGAAGTACATGATCGCGTCGCCGTGCGGGGCCAGCGCGTCCCGCAGGGCGGCCAGATGCGGCTCGCGGGTGACGACGATCACGACCTGGTCGCCTTCCAGGCCCGACTCGACGAAGGGCACGGTGACGGACAGGAAGTCGTCGGTGCCCCGGTACATGAACGCCTTGTGCTCCAGTGCCATCAGGCGATGCCCTCCGTCTCCGCGAGCCGCCGCCCGCGGGCGAGGCCGGGCAGCCGGTGCCAGCCGACCATGTCGATGACGCTCTCGACGTCGGGCGACAGGTGGTCCAGGACCAGCGCGGCGTCGGCGGGCAGCCGGGTGGCGTGCTTGGCGAGCAGGTGCAGCCCGCCGAGGTCGATGAACCCGAGCCGGGAGAGGTCGAGGTGGACGCTGCGGCCGGGCCGCAGCCGGCGGAGCTGGTCGGCGAAGACCGAGTGCCGCGCGGCGTCCAGCTCGCCCTCGACGCGGAGCCCGTCGGGCTCGAACGTGCGCACGATCTTCAGTATCCCGTCGTCGAACTCGGGGTTCACTTCCACGAGGACCTCGTGTGTGTCGCGAAGGGCGGTGAGCTCGGCGGGCGGGCACGCGTACCGGTCGACCTGGCAGATCGCCATTGCCATGGTGCTCGGCGAGACGGTGTCGCCGACCCGGTGCTCGCAGCCCAGCATCCGGCCGAGGTCGGATCGGCCGGGATCGGTCAGCAGCCTGCTGTGGTCGGTGGTGAGGCGCACGGCGCGAAAGCCCTGCCCGAACGCGGCGCCGACCTCGCGGCTGACGGTGTCGGCCATCTTGGCCGGCTCGAACGCGCCGTCGCGGTCGAGGCACGCCTCCCGCAGCGGGATGACCCGCAGCTGGCCCGACCTGACGCGGGCGTCCACGTCGATCGGGTGCCCCGAGCCGAGGCCGGGCAGCCGATCGGCCGGGACGTCGGCGACGTACACGACCTTCTCGGTGGTCTCCAGGCCCTCCAGGACGAAGGGCCCGATGACCTGGTCGCGCTCCTCCTGACTGCTGTAGGCCAGCCAGCCGTGATCTCCGGGACGGAGTGCGCTTACGTGGCGCTTGGCGAACCAGGATGTGTCCATGGCCTGCCCATCGGTGTGAGGCGGATCTGTTCAGCGTACGCCGGTCCGATGTCTTTGGAAGCCCAACGCATGGAGTTCCTCACGCTCCGTTCGAACCGCCGTGGTCACCTCGGCGATTCGCCGTGGTCGTGCTACGGAAGGGCGATGCGCAGCCGCACGGCGGTGCCGTTACGGCCCGTCCGGATCTGGACGAACGAGCACAGCAGCCGCACCGCCCACAGCCCGAACCGGTCGCCGGGCGGCCCGCCGTCCGGCTTCGGCGGGACGAGCCCGAACCCGCCGTCCGGCTCCCAGCGTCCTCGGTCGGTGACCTCGCAGACCAGGGCGGCGGCGCCGGGTGACGCGTCGGTCCACGTCCGCAGGACGACGGGCGGCTCGCCGTGCCGGAACGCGTTCGTGACGACCTCGGTGACCGCGACCAGGAGCCGCTGCAGGTCGCCGCCCGGCAGCGTGGTCTGCGCGCAGTCGGTGACCCACACGCGGAGCCAGTACAGGTCGGGGCGCTCGACCTCCAACGTCTCGGCGCCGTCCGGTGGCGGGGGCAGCGGCTCACTGTCGCACCGGGCGCAGTAGGCCGCGGTGCTCACGAAGCCGGGGTTCGGGAGGGCCCGCGCGCCGCGCGCGGTCTCGGGGTGCGTCCTGCGCCCGGCCGCGACGACGGAGGCGGGAAGCGACGCCGCGTAGGGGCACATGATCGCGGCGCCGGTGTCGCGGAACGCCTCGTTCAGCACGGCCTCGGCCCGCTGCCACTCGACGACCTCCAGCGGCGGCCGCGTCGCCCAGACGGGCTCGCCGAGGACGCGCAGCCGTCGTCCGTGCCGCGCGGTCTCGCAGGCGACGCCCAGGCAGTCCGCCAGCGAGCGGGACGGGTGCGCGTACCAGGCGGCGGCCTCGGTGAACTCGACGCCCGCCGCGGCGGGCCCGAGGGCGTCGCGCAGCAGCATCTCGCGCCCCGTGCCGCACACCGCGAGGACGCGGTCGCCCGCGTCGAGGCCGGCGCGCAGGAAGGGCACCGCGCCGCCGAGGAACTCCTCCGCACCGGAGAAGGGCAGCAGGCGATGGGTGAAGCCGCCGCTCAGGAGATCGGCGCTCGCGGAGCCGGCGCTCACGGCGGTCCCGCCAGATGTGTGATCATGTTGTCACCGGCTGCGCGTGGTGAAAGGGTGCGGCCAGCCTAGAGCGCCCGCCCCGGGCGCGCTGGGAATCTTTGCCCGAATCGTCCGATGTGTCGTCCGCAATCCCGCCGCGGCGTGTCCGCTACCGGCTCACCGCATCCGGGACCGGCGGGACGGGCTGTGGACGGCGGCGCGGAGGCCGGGGGCGAGGTACCGGATTAATTCATCGGGCGGCATCGAGGCGACGGGTTCCATCGCGAGGATGTAGCGCACGAAGATCAGCCCGGCGAGCTGGGCGCCGAACGCCCCGGCCCGCGCGGTGGCGTCGGGGCCGCCGAGATGGTCGGCGATGCGGCCGACCACCTCGCGTTCCAGGAGGTCGCGCACCAGCCGGGTCAGGTCCGGGTCCTGGACGGCCGCGCGCACCATGAGCAGCAGCGGCGCGCCGCGCTCGGGGTCGTCCCATGTGGCGACCAGCGCGCGCAGGACGCGTTCGGGCAGCTCGGCGGGGTCGCCGGGCAGCGCGCCCGCCAGCACCTCGGGCGGGTTGGCGACGAGCCCGAGCACCGCCCCGAAAAGGCCCTTCTTCGAGCCGAAGAAATAGCTGATCAGCGCGGCGTCCACGCCCGCCTCGGCGGCGACGGACCGCATCGTGACCGGCCCGTACCCGTCGGCCAGGAACCGCCGGCGGGCCACCGCGAGGATCGTCTCGCGGGTGTCGGGGCTGCCGCGCCGGCGCCCGCGTCCGGCCCCGGGTTTATTCATCATGGTTGAAATATAGGCCGGGCCGGAGGCACGGTCGAGGTATGAACACCACGAAGCAGGGGCCGGGCGCCGTCCACCGGGCGGTGCTGCCGGCGGTGATGCTGTCCCTCGCCACGGTGGTCTCGGCCGTGGCCTCGCTCAACACGGCGGTGCCGTCCATCGCCCGCGACACCCACGCCGGCCTCACCGAGCTGTCGTGGATCATCGACGCCTACGCGCTGGTCTTCGCGGCCCTGCTGCTGCTCGGCGGCGCGATCGGCGACCGCTACGGACGGCGGCGCGCCCTCGCCGCCGGGCTCGTCGTGTTCGGTGCGGGCTCGGCCGCGGCGGCGCTGGGGGGCGACCCGAACTGGCTGATCGCGATGCGCGGCGTCCTCGGCGTCGGCGCGGCCCTGGTCATGCCGGCGACGCTGTCCACGATCACCTCGACGTTCCCGGCCGCGCAGCGCACCCGCGCGGTCGGCGCCTGGGCGGGCGTCGCCGGGGCCAGCGCCATCTTCGGCCTGCTGGTGTCGGGGACCCTGCTGGAGTTCTGGTCGTGGCGGTCGGTGTTCTGGATGAACGTCGTGCTCGCCGTGGTCGCGCTGGTCGCGACGCTCGCGTTCGTCCCCGAGTCCGCCGAGCCGGACGCGCCGAGGCTCGACCTGACCGGCGCGCTGATCACCGTGGCCGGGCTCGGCGCCGCCGTCTACTCGATCATCGAGGCGCCGACGCACGGCTGGGCCTCCGCGCGGACCCTGCTCGGCATCGCCGCCGCCCTGGTCGTCCTCGCCGGGTTCGTCGCGTGGGAGCTGAAGCGGCCGAACCCGCTGCTCGACCCGCGGCTGTTCCGGCTCCGGGCCTTCTCGGCCGGCTCCCTCACGATCACCCTGCAGTTCTTCGCCTTCTTCGGCTTCGTCTTCATCATCCTGCAGTACCTGCAACTGGTGAAGGGCGACAGCGCGCTCGTGGGCGCCCTCAGCCTGGTGCCGATGGCGCTCGCGATGATGCCGTCCGCCCGGGTCGTCGCGCCGAAGCTGGCCGCGAGGCTCGGCCCGCGCCGCGTCATCACGGCCGGCCTGCTCCTGGTCGGCGTCGGGATGCTGGTCTTCTCGCTGCTGGACGAGGACAGCACCTACTGGCTGCTGCTCGCGGGCCTCATCCCGTTCGGCGCCGGCATGGGCCTCGCCATGACCCCGTCCACCGCCTCGATCACCGACGCGCTGCCCGCCGAGAAGCAGGGCGTGGGCTCGGCGATGAACGACCTGGCCCGGGAGCTCGGCGGCGCGCTCGGCATCGCCGTCCTCGGCAGCCTCCTCCAGTCGGTCTACCGCGCGAACCTCGACCTCGGGAACCTTCCGGACCCGGCCGCCGAGCAGGCGAGGACGTCCGTCGCGGTGGCGGTACGGCTCGGCCCGCAGGCCGCCGACCACGCGCGGGCGGCCTTCAGCGACGGCCTCCAGTCGGCGTTCCTCACCGCGTCGATCGCGCTCGCCGTCACCGCGGTCGCCGTCGCGATCCTGTACCGGGCGCCCCGGCGGGAGGCCGCGGAATCCGTTCCCGCACCCGCCGATCAGGGCGCTAAGCTGAACGCGCCCTCGAACGGGAGCCCGGACGAGGGCACGGGCGGGCGTGGCGAAATCAGGTATACGCGGCAGGTTTAGGTCCTGTTGGTGGCGACACCGTGGGGGTTCGAATCCCCCCGCCCGCACCCGGCCCGCGCGGAGCGCGGGCCGGCGCGGTGCCTACAGGCCGAGGTCGCGGCGGAGGCGCTCCACGTGCCCCGCCGCCTTCACGTTGTAGTACGACTTCTCGATCTTGCCGTCGGCGTCGATGAGGAACGTCGACCGGATGACCCCGACGACGGCCTTGCCGTACAGCTTCTTCTCCCCGTAGGCGCCGTAGGCCTGCAGGACCTTCGTGTCCGGGTCGGACAGGAGCGGGAACGTGAGCCCTTCCTTGTCCCGGAACTTGGCGAGCTTGGCCGGCTTGTCGGGGGAGACGCCGACGACGGTGACGCCCGCGGCCTCCAACTCGGGCAGGCTTCCCTCGAAGTCGACCGACTCCTTGGTGCAGCCGGGGGTCATGGCCGCCGGGTAGAAGTAGAGGATCACGCGCTTGCCGCGCAGCGAGGCCAGCGACACCGCGGTCTCGTCGGCGTCGGGTAGCTCGAACTCGGGGGCGACGTCGCCCGGCTGCAGCCGCTCGGACACCCTGTCCCGCCTTTCGCTCGGATGGTGGGTCCAACGGTACCGGCTGGGGTGCGGCGGGCATCCGCCGGGAAGACCTGCAAGACTGTGCGGATCACCGCTCGGCTCGTCACGGTCCCGGCCCGCGCGAGTACGCCCGACACGATAAGGACACGGCATGGCTGACAAGAGCCGCGACCCGGAGGCGCTGG
Organism: Actinomadura sp. NPDC023710; assembly: GCF_040639875.1. Lineage (NCBI taxonomy): Bacteria > Bacillati > Actinomycetota > Actinomycetes > Streptosporangiales > Thermomonosporaceae > Actinomadura > Actinomadura sp. NPDC023710. The sequence goes on along the minus strand of NZ_JBFAGB010000002.1, from coordinate 348,326 downwards.
AACGGGAGATAGAGCGCAGCCGGCGGCAACTGGCCCGCACCATCGACGAGCTCGCCGACCGGGTCAGCCCGCGGAACGTCGCGCAGCGTGGCGCGGAGCGGCTGAAGGAGGAGGCCGACCAGGTCGCCAAGGCGCTCGGCGCGATGGTGCGCCCCTCCGAGGACGAGGACGGCGAGGGCGGTCAGATCGACAGGCGGCTGGTGCTCGCGGGCGTCGGCGCGGCGGTCATCGTGACCGCCCTGGTCCTGCGGCGCCGTAGGCGCAGGCGCCCCTGAGCCCCGCCCCCGAGGCGCCGGTCCGCGGTCCGCGGCCGGCGCTTCCGCGTTTCCGGGCGGGACTCGGGTGCGGCGGGACGGCGCCGTTCCACTGCCGGGCGGAGCGGGCGAGCAGCTCGGCGACGTCGCGGAGCCGGGCGAGCTCGTCCCGGCACGGCGGGCAGTCGTCCAGGTGCGCCGACAGCGCGTCCGCCTCGGCGTCGGCGAGCCGCCCGATGGCGTAGACGCCGAGGCCGATCCGGTACTCCCCGCAGTCCGTTCCTCCCACGTCCTGGAGTACGGGCGCGGCGGCCCCCGCAGTTCAGCGGAGGCCGGGCCGGTCAGCCGAGGTCGGGCGCCGTCGCGGTGAACCGGGCCTCGACCGTGGCGCGGACGATCTGCGTCTCGGGCTCCAGGTCGATCGGCTCGGGCTCCTCGGCGGCCCCGCCCGGCGCGCGCCCGTAGGCGGCGGCGAGCGCGACGGGCCCGCCCGCGCCGTTGTCGCGGCCGAGGCCCTCGTCCGACAGCTCCACCAGCCCGGTGAGCCGGGCCCCGAGCGCCTCGGCGTAGCCGCGGGCCCGCTCGACGGCCTCGTTCGCCGCCTGCCGCGCGGCCCGCCGGTACACCTCGCTGTCGTGCCGCAGTTCCCACTCCGGCCCGGAGACGTAGGTGCGCTCCAGGTCGCCGAGCCGGGTGACCAGCTCGCCCAGCACCGCGAAGTCGCTGACCGTGATCTTGATCCAGACGGTGCCGCGGTAGGCGCGGACGTCGCCCTCGCGCCGCTTGTACTTCAGCAGCGGCGTGATCGACAGGCCGCCGGTCTCCAGCTTCTCCACAGCCTCGCCGTAGGACTTGACCAGGTCGAGGCACCGCTGGTTCCGCTCGGTGAGCCGATCGAGGGCCGCGCGCCGGTCCGACTCCTGCGACTGGACGTGCACCGACAGCCGCGCGATCTCCGGCTCGGCCTCCAGCACCGCCTCGCCGCGGACACTGATCATGGGAGCGTCGCTCATGCCCCCCAACCTAGACGGTCGGGCGGGCGCTCACAGGAACGTGCGGCCCTCGCCCCGGTAGGTGGGGACGGTGCGGACGTGCCGGCCGTCCTCGACGAGGTGCAGCGCGTCGAAGCGTTCGCACAGCTCCCCGGCCTTGGTGTGGCGGAACCAGACGCGGTCGCCGACCGCCAGCAGGTCGGCGGCGCGTCCGAGCAGCGGCGTCTGCACCTCGCCCGCGCCCTCGTTGCCGTTGTAGGACAGGCCCGTCGGCAGATAGGGCTGGGGGAGGCGGACGGCGTCGGCCGGTCCGGACGCGAGGTAGCCGCCGCCGAGGCACGTCACGACACCGGGCGCCGGACGCCGGACGACGGGCAGCGCGAACAGCGCGGCCGGCCGTCCGGTGAAGTTGGAGTACTGGTCGAACAGGTGCGGCTGGTAGAGGCCGGAGCCCGCCGCGACCTCGGTGACGGCCCGCTCGGCCGCGGTCTTCTCGACGCTGCCGGTGCCGCCGCCGTTGACGAACTCCAGCTCGGTCAGCCCCCGGACGGCCCGGACGATCGCCGCGCGGCGCCGGGCCAGCTCCGCCCGGGACTGCCGCTGCATGGCGCGGATGACGCGGCCCCGCGCGGGCCGGCCGGGCGGCACGTCGCCGACGCCCGCGATCTGCGACTCGTAGGCCATCAGGCCGACGAGGTCGAGCGAGGGCCGCTTGAGGACCAGCTCGGCGAACTCCCCGACGTCGGCGGCGGTGTGCAGCGGGGAGCGCAGCGCGCCGATCCGGACCCGGCCGCCGAGCGTGCGGAACGAGGCGTCGATGTCGATGCAGACCCGCACGCGCCGGTCGCCCGCGGCGGACTCGATCAGGTCGAGGTGCTCGGGGGAGTCGATCATCAGCGTGACGGCGCGGGCGGCGCGGGGATCGTCGGCGAGCGCGGCGATCGCGCTGCGGTCGGCCGTGGGGTAGGCGACGAGGATGTCGTCGCTGACGCCCTCGGCGGCCAGCCAGAGCGCCTCCGGGAGGGTGAACGCCATGATCCCGGCGAAGCCGTCCATCGCGAGGACGTCCTCCAGGAGGGCCCGGCAGCGCACCGACTTGCTGGCGACCCGGATGGGCTTGCCCGCGGCGCGGCGCACGAGGTCGGCGGCGTTGGCGCGGAAGGCCGCGAGGTCGACGACGGCGAACGGCGCCTCTAGTCCGGCGGTCGCGGCGTCATAGCGGTCCCGGAGGTTCATGCTCGTCACGATGCCATACTACCGGGAGAATATGAAAAGCTCTCACGTCCCGCTGCGCGGATGGGCGGCGAAGAAGCTCCAGAGCATCGAGCTCGCCTCCTTGGGCCACTGGTGCCGCCCCCCGTCGATCTTGCAGAAGGTCACGGCGACGCCGCGGCCGCCCTTGCCCGTGCTCTCGCACCGGGTGTCGTCGCTCAGCGCCTTCACCCGCTCGCGCGGCTGGGGCAGCCCCGCGAGCCTGCGCCAGAAGTCCACCGCGTCCGAGACCGGCGGGAACGGGCGCTTGTCGTTGAAGTCCCGGTTGCCGCCCCCGTTGAAGGGGACGTTCCCGTCCGCCGTCCCGTGGAAGATCATCGCCGAGACCGGACGGCCCGGATCGCACTTGGTCACCAGCGCGCCCTCGACCACTCCGATCGCCGCCACCTTGCCCGGCTTCTCGCAGGCCATCCGGTACGCCATCCCGGCGCCGTTGGAGAACCCGGTGACATAGACGCGTTTCGGGTCGGCCAGCCTGGCGCCGGTGAGCTTGTCGATGAGCTTGCCGAGGAACCCCACGTCGTCGACGTTGCCGACCTTCGCCGCGCCGCAGCAGTCGCCCGCGTTCCACGTGGTCATGAACCCGTCGGGGTAGGCGACGAGGAAGCCGTGCTCGTCCGACAGCTTGTCGAAGCCGGTCAGGTCCCGCATCTTCGACATGGTGGCCAGGCCGCCGTGCAGGGCGATGACCAGCGCGGGCTTGTCGGCCGGCCTGCCGTCCTTCCATGTCCCGTCCGCGACCTTGGACGGGACGTGCAGCAGGTACTCGCGGTGCCCGACCGTCCCCACGTCGAGCTTCTGCTTGTGCGTCCCCTCGGAGGTCGGGACGCCGTCGACCGTCGCGGGACGGCCGCCCTTCCCGCCCTCGCCGCCCTTCTCGCCGGTCTTGTCGGTGCAGCCCGCCAGGGCCAGGGTGACCGCCAGCGCCACGAGCGCGATTCGCCGCATGGGGGCAAAGGTAACCCCAAGCCAAGGCTTCAAACTACTCACCGGTAGACAAGGGGGCGGTGGAAAGGCGCACGCGGCAGGGCCGCCGGCCGCCGCGCGGATCCCCGCCCGACCGGCCTGTACAGCGGCGGGACGGAACGCCGCCGCGTAAGCTCGGGAGGGACCCGTCCTGAGCCGGCGCCTCCCGCGCCGAGGCGAGAATGAGACCCGTGAGCGAACCCGTGAACGAGTACGTGCTGACCCTGTCCTGCCCCGATCGGCCCGGCATCGTGGCCGCCGTCTCGGGGCTGCTGGCCGAGCGCGGGTGCAACATCGTCGAGAGCCAGCAGTTCGGCGACGGCGAGACCGGCACCTACTTCATGCGGGTGCAGTTCACGGCGCTCGACGACACCGACCCCGACGAGCTGCGCGGGGCGTTCGCGTCCCTGGTGCCCGAGCTCGGCCTGGAGTGGCGGCTGCACCCGCTGGCCGAGCGCCCGCGTGTGCTGATCATGGTGTCGAAGGGCGGGCACTGCCTCAACGACCTGCTGTACCGGACGCGGTCCGGGCTGCTCGACATCGACATCGTCGCGGTCGCGTCCAACCACCCCGACCTGCGGCCGCTCACCCAGTCGTACGGGATCGACTACCACCACCTGCCGGCCGGGCCGGGCGGCAAGGCCGCGCAGGAGGCCGAGATCCTGACGCTGGTCGAGCACTACCGCGTCGACCTCGTCGTCCTCGCCCGGTACATGCAGATCCTGTCCGACGACTTCTGCGCCAAGCTGCCCGGCGCGATCATCAACATCCACCACTCGTTCCTGCCGAGCTTCAAGGGCGCCCGCCCCTACCACCAGGCGCACGCGCGCGGCGTGAAGCTGATCGGCGCGACCGCGCACTACGTCACCGCCGACCTGGACGAGGGGCCGATCATCGAGCAGGAGGTCGCGCGCGTCGACCACAGCCACAGCCCGGAGGAGCTGGTGGCCGTGGGGCGCGACGTGGAGTGCCTCGCGCTCGCCCGCGCCGTCCGCTGGCACGCCGAGCACCGCGTGCTGCTCAACGGCGACCGGACGGTCGTCTTCCGCTGACCTGCGGGTTTCCCCGACCGGCGAACGCGTGAGATGTCGGCATGGCGTGTTTCACTCCGCGTGACTTTCGCGCACCATGGGTGACGAAGCCGGATGTGCCGAGGGCTCACGGGGGTGGCTATGGCCGAGACGCTGGTCAAGGAGCTGATCGAGGAGGCGCAGGGCAGGCGGCTGGCGCGCCGGCTCGCCGTCCGCGAGCTGCGGCCCCGCCGCGCGTTCGCGGGGCTCGCCGCGGCGCTGCTGGTGACCGCGTTCGCCGGGGTGGCCGCGATCGAACTGCTCGCCGGGGCGCTCGGATCGGCCGTCCACCCGGTGCCGGGCGTCGCCCCGGTCGTGGAGGCCCTGCGGCGGCACGCCTGGAACGACCCGGACGTGCTGGCGGCGTCGGGCGCGCTGGCCGCCCTCGGGGCGGCCCTCATGGCGGCCGCGCTGCCCGGACGGCTGCGCGGGGTGCCGCTGGCGGGCGCCGATCCGCGGCTGGCGGGCGTCATCGGCCGCGCCGCGCTGCGCCGCACGCTCGCCGCCGCGGCGCTGGAGGTCCCCGGCATCGAGCGCGCACGTGTCCGGGGCCTCGGGATCTTCCGGCGGGGCCTGCTCGTGCGGGCCGCCACCCACTACCGCAACCCGGCGAACCTCGCCGACCTCGTCCACGACGCGGTCGACGCGCGCCTGGACCGGATCGAGCCGATGCACCGGCCGCCGGTCGACGTCCGCCTCGGCTGGCGGAAGGACTGAGGTGCCGGCGGAGGGACCGACCGTGCCGGCGGAGCGTCCGACGGCGCCGGGCGGGACGTCTGACAGGGCTGCGAAAGGACCGACGGTACCGACGGAAGGACTGACGATGAGGATCGCGCTCGCGGTGACCGGGGCGGTGCTGCTGCTGGCCGGTGCGTCCGGTCTCGCCCTCGGCCTCGGCGCCTTCGACGCGTTCGGCGCCCTGTCGGAGCGGCCGCTGCTCGACCCCGCCCTGGCGCGCTTCACCCGGGAGACCGGCTGGTTCCTGCCGGCCGCGGCGGGCGCCGCCGAGGTGCTGGCGCTCGCCGGCCAGCTGTGGCTGGTCCTCCAGGGGCGGGCCGTCGTCCACCACCGGTGGCCCGACCTCGACCCCGAGACCCGCGCCCGGGCCCGCGCCGCCGCCGACGTCCTGCACCGGGACGCGCGCGGCCTGCCTGGCGTCCAGGACGCCCGCGCCCGCCTCACCGGGACGGTCGACCGGCCGCGCCTGCGGCTGAACGTGTCCTGCGGGGGCGATGCGCTCGTCAGCGAGGTGTACGGGGAACTCGGCGCGGGCCCGGTCGAGCGGTACCGCCGCGCGGTCGGCATGCCCGACCTCCCGGTGGTGATCCGCTTCCGGCCGGTGGCCGAACGGCCCCGCAGGCGCCTGCGCGGGCGCCGTCCGCAGCCCGAGTCCGCGTGAAACGGCCGCCCGGCGCCGGAGCGGGGACGCGCGGCGCCGGGCGGCCGGGCCTCTGGACGGGCGCGCCGCCCGGCGCGGGGAGCGGGGCCTTCCGCGTCCCGGACGGCTCGGCGGCCGATGCGACGATCATGAAGGAGGCGGGCGGGGTCACGGGGCACCTCCTCGGCTCAGGACCCCCGGCCTCGGTGCGAGGAGCGGCGCCCGCCCGGTCCGGTCGGATCGGCGGGCGGGCGGCCGCCCCGCGGCGGCACCCATCCTCCGGCCGAAGCCGGAGCATGCACACCATGGGCGCCGCTCTGGAGGTGAGCTCGCAGGTACTATGCGCGGTTCCGTGACGGCGGTCACCCTTGTGTACATTTCGTTCACGGCAAGGTGCGATGTGGTGACGTCGAGAGGCGAGGGGGGCGGGAGTGCGTCCTCGATGGGCGGCGCCCGGCCGCTGGAGCCTGGCACGGCAGCTGCTCGTGCTCCAGGCGGCGATCGTCGGGCTCCTGGTGGCGGCCGGCGCGGCGCTGGCCTTCCTGGACTCCGGCCGCGCCGTCGACGACAGCGCGGCCCAGACGGTGTCGGCGGTCGCGGCGAGCATCGCCGACGCCCCGACCGTCCGGGCCGCGCTCGCCGACCCGGCCCCGAGCCGCCTCCTGCAGCCCTACGCCGAACGCGTCCGGCACGACACCGGCGTCGACTTCATCACGATCATGAGCCCGGCCGGGATCCGCTACACGCACCCGAACCCGTCGCGCATCGGCGGGCCGTTCGTCGGCAACACCGCGCCCGCGCTCGCGGGCCGGACGTTCACCGAGACCTACACCGGCACGCTCGGACCGTCCGTGCGCACCGTCGCCCCCGTCTTCGGCGAGGACCACCGGGTGGTCGCCCTGGTCGCGGTCGGGATCACGGTCAAGGCGATCTCGGCCGAGCTCCGCCAGCGCCTGCTGGCCCTCGGCGCCGTCGCCGCGGCCGTCCTCGCCGTCGGGATGGCGGGCAGCTACCTCGTCTCCGCCCGCCTCCGCCGCCAGACCCGCGGCGTCGCCCCCGACGAGCTGCGCGGCATGTTCGAGTACTACGAGGCGATCCTGCACGCCGTCCGCGAAGGCCTCCTGATCCTCGACCGCGCGGGCCGCATCGTCCTCTGCAACGACGCCGCACGACACCTCCTCGACCTCGGCGGCCCCCGCACCCCGTCCCCACCCGCCGCGGTGCGCGGGGGTGGGATGCCGCGCGGGCGGGCCTCGGGGGAGTTGCGGGGGCGGAACGTGGCGGAGCTGGGGTTGCCGGAGGAGTTGGTGGCGACGCTGGTGTCGGGCGAGCGGCGGTCGGACGAGATCCATGTGGGGGACACGCGGGTGCTCGTGGTGAACACCTCGCCCGTCCGGTCGCGGGACCGCGTGATGGGAAACGTCGTCACCCTGCGGGACCACACCGAGCTGCAGGCGCTGACGGGTGAGCTGGACACGGTGCGCGGGTTCGCCGAGTCGTTGCGCTCGCAGGCGCACGAGGCCGCGAACCGGCTGCACACGGTGGTGTCGCTGGTGGAACTGGGCCGTTCCGAGCAGGCCGTCGAGTTCGCGACCGCCGAACTGGCGAGCGCGCAGCGGCTCACCGACCGGGTCGTCGGCTCGGTCGGCGAGCCGGTGCTGGCCGCGCTGCTGCTCGGCAAGTCCGCCGAGGCGGGGGAGCGCGGCGTGGAGCTCGTGATCGGCGAGGACAGCGTGATCGAGGGCACGATCGAGCCGCGCGACCTGGTCACCATTCTCGGCAACCTCATCGACAACGCGGTCGACGCGGCCGTCGAGGGCGCCGGCGACCGGCCGCCGCGCGTCGCCGTCAGCGCAGGCGAGCAGGACGGGGCGCTCGTGCTGGAGGTGTCCGACAGCGGGCCGGGCGTGGACCCGTCCGCCGTGCCCGCGCTGTTCCGGCGCGGGTGGACGACGAAGTCGTCCGGCGGCCCGGTCGGGCACGGCCTCGGCCTCGCCCTGGTCGGCCAGGCGGTCCGCCGCAATGGCGGTGACGTGCGGGTGAGCGCCGCCGGTCCCGATCACGGCGCCGTGTTCACCGTCCGGCTGCCGCTGCCGAGGCGGACCGTCGAGGCGGGGCACGGGGGCGGCGAGCCGTGATCAGAGTGCTGGTGGTCGAGGACGACCCGGTGGCGGCGGAGGCCCACCGGACCTACGTCGAGCGGGTCGCCGGATTCACCGTCGCCGGGGTCGTGCACTCGGGGGCGGACGCGCTGCGGTTCTGCGGGCGCACGCAGGTCGACGTCGTCCTGCTGGACTTCTACCTGCCGGACACGCACGGCCTCACCGTCTGCCGCGCGCTGCGCGCCGGGGGACGGGACGTGGACGTCATCGCCGTGACGTCCGCGCGGGACCTCGCGGTGATCCGCACCGCCGTGGCGGTGGGCATCGTCCAGTACCTGCTGAAACCGTTCACGTTCGCCTCGCTGCGCGACAAGCTCGTCCGGTATGCGCGGTTCCGGGAGCAGGCGGTCGGCTCGGGGGAGGTCAGCGGGCAGGCGGACGTGGACGGGATGCTCGCCACCCTGCGCACCCCCGACCACCACGCGCTGCCCAAGGGGATGAGCGGGGAGACCCTCCAGGCCGTGACCGACGTGCTCGTGTCGGCCGCCGAGGGCCTTTCCGCCGCCGCTGCCGCCGATCTCAGCGGCGTCTCCCGGGTCACCGCGCGCAGGTACCTGGAGTACCTGGCGGAGAGCGGGCTGGCGGACCGCCGGCCCCACTACGGCCAGGTCGGCCGTCCTGAGGTGCGCTTCTATCCCCGCTAGACGGGGTACCTAAGGACCGACAGTTGGAACGACATCGGGGGAGTTGTCGTGAACGACAAGCCTGGCAAGCCCGGGAAGCCCACGGGCAAGGCGGAGTCCGAACCTGAGCGCGAGAAGCGGCCGCGCCGCGGCGAGGAGGCCACGGGCAAGGGGCCGAAGCGCAAACCGGGCGACGCCGCGCGCAAGATGCGGGAGATGTACAAGGGCTAGACGGTCCGCCGGGACGGCGGTCCCCGATGCTTGACGGCGGTTTGGACTCCCATTTTGGGTCTATGTCGGCTTGTGGGACTAACGTCCATAGTGAACGCGACGTCGAGGAGATCGAGGAGGCACGCTTGTCCGACCGACGACATTCGGGCGGCCCGCCCGAGGGGCTCTTCGACGCATGGAGGGTAGAGACGGACCACGGCACGGGCCCCTCCCGCTGAGCGGCCCGAAGACCCGGGGGTTGTGGCGATGGCTGCGGCCCCCGGGTTTTTTGCGCACTTAGTTGTGTAATCCAACTCACTCGCGATGTGGATTGTGCTCTCCAGTCGGCCGAGCGGATACTGCCCGAGTGAGTTGGAAAACACAACGGAGGTGGGGTTCATGCGGGACGCGGTGATCGTGGAAGCGGTGCGCACGCCGCTGGGCAAGGGCAGGGCGAACGGGGCCCTGCACGGCGACCACCCGGCCGACCTGCTGGCGCGGACGCTGGCGTCCCTGGTCGAGCGGGCGGGCCTCGACCCGGCGGCCGTGGACGACGTGATCGGCGGCGTGGTCACCCAGGCCGGCGACCAGGCGCTCAACATCACCCGCACGGCCGTCCTCGCCGCCGGGTTCCCCGAGAGCGTTCCCGCGATGACGGTCGACCGGCAGTGCGGCTCGTCCCAGCAGGCCCTGCACATCGCGGCGCAGGGCGTGCAGAGCGGCGCCTACGACATCGCCATCGCCTGCGGGGTCGAGTCGATGTCGCGGGTGCCGATGGGGTCGAGCGTGCTGCCGGGCAGCGACCCGTTCGGAACGCTGCTCCCCGACCGCTACCCCGGCGGGCTCGTCGGCCAGGGAATCAGCGCCGAGCTGATCGCCGCCCGCTGGGACCTGTCCCGGGAGGAGCTCGACGCCTACGCCTACGAGTCCCACCGCCGCGCCGCAGAGGCGTGGAAGAACGGCGAGTTCGACCGGGAGGTCGCCTGGACCGGGCAGCGGGACGAGACCGTCCGCCCGGGGACGTCGCCGGAGATCCTCGCCGGCCTGAGGCCCGCCTACGACGACGATCGCATGGCCGAGCGGTTCCCCGAGATCGGCTGGAAGATCACCGCGGGCAACGCCTCCCCGGTCAACGACGGCGCCGCGGCCGTCCTGGTCATGGGCGCCGACGTCGCCGCGCGGCTCGGCCTGCGCCCGCGCGCCCGCTTCCACGCCTTCGCCGTGACGGGCGACGACCCCCTGCTGATGCTCACCGCGATCATCCCCGCCACCGCGAAGGTGCTGGAGCGCGGCGGCCTCACCCTGGACGACATCGACCTGTTCGAGGTGAACGAGGCGTTCTCACCGGTCGTCCTCGCGTGGGCGCGCGAGACCGGAGCCGACCTCGCGCGCGTCAACGTGCGCGGCGGCGCGATCGCCATCGGCCACCCGCTCGGCGCGAGCGGCGCCCGCCTCATGACGACCCTGCTGCACGCCCTGGAGGACCGCGGCGGCCGGTTCGGCCTCCAGACCATGTGCGAGGCGGGCGGGCTGGCCAACGCCACCGTCGTGGAGCGGCTCTGACGGGCGGTCCGGCCAGGTCCGGCGGCTAGGCTTCCCGGTATGCCGAAGGACGCCGATCCGCGCGAGTGCTCGATCGCCGACACCCTGGACCTGGTCGGCGAGCGCTGGAGCCTGCTGGCGATCCGGGAGCTGAGCTACGGAGTGCGGCGCTTCGACCAGATCGTCCACAACACCGGCGCGTCCCGCGACATCCTCACCGCCCGCCTCCGCAAGCTGGAGGCGGGCGGCATCATCCGCCGGGAGCGCTACAGCGACCATCCGGTGCGCCACGAGTACCGCCTCACGCCCGCCGGCACAGAGCTGTGCGACGTCCTGCTCGTGCTGATGGCCTGGGGCGACCGGCACCTGCACCCGGACGACCCGCCCGTCCGGTGGCACCACTCCTGCGGCGAGACGGTCAGCCCCCTGGTCGTCTGCCGTCACTGCGGCAACGAGGCCCGCCAAGGCGCGCACTCCCCCACAGGCCGAGGCGCCCGCCCCTGACCACCCCTTCCCGGGCGGCGCCTTCCCGGGCGGGTGCGGTTCGCGGCGTCACCGCTCCGCGGCCAGGCGGATGCCCAGGCCGATGAAGAGGGTTCCCACCGTGGCGTTGAGCCTGCGGCGGGCGGTGTGGCGGCGGCGCAGCCAGTCTCCGATGCGTCCGGCGAGGACGCCGACGGTGCCGTCCACGAGGAACTCCAGCGCGATCAGGATGGCGCCGAGGATCGCGAACTGCGCCCAGACATGCCCGAGCCCGGGATCGATGAACTGGGGCAGGAACGCGACGGTGAAGGTGACCATCTTCGGGTTCAGCAGGTTGGTCAGCAGCCCGTTGAGATACGCCCGCCGCCCCGAGACGCCGTCCGGTGCCGCGTCCACGTCCCTGCGGTGCCGCAGGGTCTGGACGCCCAGATAGATCAGATAGGCGGCCCCGGCGACCCGCACCACCGTGAACGCGACCGGTACCGCCGCGAAGAGCGCGGCCAGCCCCGCCGCGGCCACGGCGATGTGCAGGGCCTCGCTCGTCGCGACTCCGGCCGTGGCGAGCAGCCCCGCCCGCGGGCCGCCCCGCATGCCGCACCCGAGGACGAACAGCATGTCGGGACCGGGGATCACCATGGCGATGATCGAGGTCACGAAGAACACCGCGAGCAGATGCGCGTCGATCGGCATGTCGCGATCATCACACGGTTCCCGGTTTGTTCGGAACTGGCCGACCCGGGCGGGGCCTTCGGAAGTCGCGCGTCAGCGGGCCGGTGCGGGGCGTCGCTCGCCCGCCCGGGCCAGGGCGGTCGCGAGGCGGTCGCGGGCTTCGGCCTGGGCGCTGATGCGGGCGTCGAGGATCGCGAGGCGGTCCTGTGCGATCTGGAGGCCCCTGGCGGACGGGGGCGAGGCCGCGACGTCGCCGTCCAGGCAGACCGAGAAGGCGCGCACGTCGTCGAGGGTGAGGCCGACGGCGAGCAGCTCCCGGATGTTGCGGACCCGCACGGCCGCGCTCTGGTCGTAGATCCGGTACCCGTTCTCCGCCCGGCGGGACGTGATCAGACCCGCCTCCTCGTAGTGCCGCAGCGCGCGCGGCGTCGTCCCGGTGATCCGCGCCAGCTCGCCGATCCGCACCGCCACCACCTCCGGCCCCAGTCCTACCAGGTGCCGCGCCCGCCCGCGCTCAGGCGATCACCGCGCCCCCGTCCACCGCGAGGACGACGCCGGTGACGAACGAGGCGGCGGGCGAGGCCAGCCGCGTGATCGCCCAGGCGACCTCCTCGGGGCGGCCGACACGGCCGAGCGGGGTGTGCTCGATCTGCCACTGCCGGAGCGCCGCCAGGCGCTCGGCGGAGAGGCCCTGGTGCTCGCCGATCGGGGTGGCGATCGCGCCGGGCGCCACGGCGGCCACCCGGATGCCGCGGGGCGCGAGCTCCACCGCCCAGCCGCGCGTCAGCGTCTCCAGCGCCGACTTCGTGGCGGCGTAGAACGCGTTGCCCGCCCAGCCCCGCTGCCCGACGGACGTGCTGACGTTGACGACCACCCCGCCGCCCTCCAGCGCGGGCAGCGCCGCCCGGGTCAGCAGGACGGGCGCCACCAGGTTCGTGGCGAGCTGCGGCGCGATCGTCTCCGGGGTGAGGGTCTCCAGGGTCCCGCTCCGGACGATCGCCGCGTTGTTGACCAGCACGTCCAGCCGCCCGTGCACGTCGGTCACCCTGCGCACGATCTCGGCCGCCGCGCCGTCGCCGGTGACGTCGGCGGCGAGGGGCTCGATGCCGGGGTGCCCGTGCGCGGTCTCGGCCAGGGGGTCCGCGCGGCGCCCGACGGCCACCACCAGGGCTCCGTCGGCCGCGAACATGCGCGCCGTGGCGCGTCCGATCCCGGTTCCCGCGCCGGTGACCAGGACGACCCTGTCCTGCGATTTCGTCTTCATGCCCCCCAGCCTGGAACCCTGCCGCCAACGGCAGGGTCAACCCTGGCCGGTCCTGTCCAGGAGGAGCCGGGCGCCCGTCCGGGCGCGGGCGGCGGCGGTGGGGTCGCCGTGGATTCCGGCGACCACGATGGCGCCCTCGGCGAGCAGGTAGACGGTTTCGGCGGCGGACGCGTCGACGGGCGAGACCAGGGCGACGACCTGGTCGCGGAAGGCCTGCTTGTGGGCTCGGGCCGCGTCCGCGATCGGCCGGGAGGACGAGCCGAGCTCCCCGTGGGCGTTGACCCAGGCGCAGCCGCGGAAGCCCGGCTCGGCGAACCACGCGCCGAGCCAGTCGAACAGGGCGAGGACGCGCCGCCGGGGGTCGGGCTCGGCGTCCAGGTGGGCGGCCAGGCTCGCCCGCCAGCGGCGGTCGCGGCGGTCCAGCATCGCGACGACGAGGGCCTCCTTCGTCGGGAAGAGCCGGTAGATGCGCTTGAGCGGCAGGCCGGACACGGTTCGCAGCTCGTCCATGCCCACCGCCTGGACGCCCTGCCGGTAGAAGAGGCGCTCCGCGACGTCCAGCAGCCCCTGGCGGTCCCGGTCCTGCTGCTCCTCGGTGATCGCGGCCGGCATCGACGCTCCTGGCTTGACGTTGAGAACGGGCGTTCCCTATCGTAGCGGAATAGACAGAGAACGCTCGTTCTCAACTTGAGGAGGCCGCTGTGCCCGACGACCGTCCGCCCTACCCGCCGTTCACCCTGGAGACCGCCGGGCAGAAGGTCCAGGCGGCCGAGGACGCGTGGAACACCCGCGACCCGCACCTGGTGGCGCAGGCCTACACGCCCGACTCGGTCTGGCGCAACCGGGACCGGTTCGTCACCGGACGGGAGGAGATCATCGCGTTCCTGACGGACAAGTGGGAGCGGGAGCTCGACTACGCGCTGCGCAAGAGCCTGTGGGGATTCCGCGAGAACCGCATGGCCGTCCGCTTCCAGTACGAGTGGCACGACGCCGGCGGGCAGTGGTGGCGCAGCTACGGCAACGAACTGTGGGAGTTCGACGAGCGCGGCCTCATGCGGCGGCGGGAGGCGAGCATCAACGACGTCGCGATCGGCGAGGCCGACCGGCGCATCCACGGCCCGCGCCCCGCGAGCGAGCACGGACTCGACGTCCCGCTCCGATAGCGCGGGCGCTCAGCATTCGATGACGTTGACGGCGAGGCCGCCGCGCGAGGTCTCCTTGTACTTGTCGAGCATGTCGCGGCCGGTGTCGCGCATGGTCTTGATGGCCTTGTCGAGGGAGACGAAGTGGCGGCCGTCGCCGCGCAGGGAGATCCGGGCGGCGCTGATGGCCTTGACGGCGCCGACGGCGTTGCGCTCGATGCAGGGGACCTGGACCAGGCCGCCGACGGGATCGCAGGTCAGCCCCAGGTTGTGCTCGATGCCGATCTCGGCGGCGTTCTCCACCTGCTCGGGGGTGCCGCCGAGGACCTCGGTGAGCCCGGCGGCGGCCATCGAGCAGGCCGAGCCGACCTCGCCCTGGCAGCCGACCTCGGCGCCGGAGATCGAGGCGTTCTGCTTGAACAGCACGCCGATCGCCCCGGCCGTCAGCAGGAACCGCACGACGCCCTCGTCGTCCCGGCCGGGGATGAACCGGTCGTAGTAGTGCAGGACGGCCGGGATGATGCCCGCGGCGCCGTTGGTGGGGGCGGTGACGATCCGCCCGCCCGCGGCGTTCTCCTCGTTGACGGCGAGGGCGAACAGGGTGATCCAGTCCATCGCGTGGAGCGGGTCGGACGCCTTCTCGACGGAGAGCTGGCGGTGCAGCTGGGGAGCGCGGCGGCGCACCTTGAGCCCGCCCGGCAGCAGGCCCTCGCGCGTGCAGCCCCGGACGACGCAGGCCCGCATGACCTGCCAGAGTTCGAGCAGGCCGTCCTGGATCTCGGCGGCGTCGCGGCCGAACGCCCTCTCGTTCTCCAGCATCAGCGCGGAGATCGAAAGGCCCGTCTCCCGGCAGCGTTCGAGCAGCTCGGCGGCCGTGTCGAAGGGGTGCGGCAGGACGGTGTCGTCGGGCTTGATGCGGTCGGCGCCGGTGGCGTTCTCGTCCAGGATGAAGCCGCCGCCGACCGAGTAGTACACCTTGGCGCGCAGCTCCTCGCCCGAGGCGTCCAGGGCCGTGAAGCGCATCCCGTTGGGGTGGCCGGGCAGCGACTCCTTGCGCTCGAAGACCAGGTGCTCGTTGACCACGAACGGGACGTCGTGGTCGCCGAACAGGCGCAGGGCCCCGCGCTCACGGATGGCGGCGAGCCGCTCGTCCACCCGGTCGACGTCGACGAGTTCGGGTTTGTCGCCTTCGAGGCCGAGGATGACGGCCTTGTCGGAGCCGTGGCCCTTGCCGGTGAGGCCGAGCGACCCGTAGAGGGTGACGGCGACGGACGCGGTCTTCTCCAGCAGCCCGTCGCGCTGCAGGCCCCTGGCGAACCGGTGCGCCGCGGCCATCGGGCCCCCCGTGTGGGAGGACGACGGTCCGATACCGATCTTGAACAGGTCGAAAACGCTGATGGCCATCGCTACCTCGTTGTAGCCGCGCCCCCTCCCCGCGAGGGGAGGGGGCGCCGGAACGTCACAGGTTCGGGTACAGGGGGTGCCGGTCGGCCAGCGCCTCGACCCGGGCCGCGAGCCCGTCCCGGTCGAAGGACGGCTGCAGCGCCAGCGCGATCACGTCCGCGACCTCGGCGAAGTCCTCGGCGGTGAAGCCGCGCGTCGCCAGGGCCGGGGTGCCGATCCGCAGGCCGGAGGTGACCATCGGCGGGCGCGGGTCGTTCGGCACCGCGTTGCGGTTGACCGTGATGCCGATGTCGTGCAGGCGGTCCTCGGCGTCCCGCCCGGTGAGCTCGGAGTCCACCAGGTCGACCAGCACGAGGTGGACGTCCGTCCCGCCGGTCAGGACCTTGACGCCGGCCTTGGCGGAGTCCTCGGCGAGCAGGCGCTCGGCCAGCAGCTTCGCGCCCTGCACCGTCGCCGCCTGCCGGGCCCGGAACTCCTCCGACGCGGCGATCTTCAGGGCGACGGCCTTGGCGGCGATCACGTGCTCCAGCGGCCCGCCCTGCATGCCGGGGAACACCGCTGAGTTGATCTTCTTGCCGAACTCCTCGCGGGCGAGGATCAGCCCGCCGCGCGGTCCGCCGAGCGTCTTGTGCGTCGTGGTCGTCACGATGTCGGCGTGCGGGACGGGCGAGGGGTGCAGCCCCGCCGCGACCAGGCCCGCGAAGTGCGCCATGTCGACCATGAGCAGCGCCCCGACCGAGTCGGCGATCCGGCGGAACGCGGCGAAGTCGAGCTGCCGCGGGTACGCCGACCAGCCCGCCACGATCATCTTCGGCCGGTGCTCGGCCGCGAGCGAGGCCACCTCGTCCATGTCGACCAGGCCGTCCTCGGCGCGGACGTGGTAGGGCACCACGTTCAGCACCTTGCCGGAATAGTTGAGCCGCATCCCGTGCGTGAGGTGCCCGCCGTGCGCGAGGTCGAGGCCGAGGATCGTGTCGCCGTGCTGGAGCAGCGCGAAGTAGACGGCCGTGTTGGCCTGCGCCCCGCTGTGCGGCTGGACGTTCGCGTGCTCGGCGCCGAACAGCGCCTTGGCCCGGTCGATCGCGAGCTGCTCGGTGACGTCGACGAACTCGCAGCCGCCGTAGTACCGGCGCCCCGGATACCCCTCGGCGTACTTGTTCGTCAGGACCGACCCCTGAGCCTCCAGCACCGAGACGGGCGCGAAGTTCTCCGACGCGATCATCTCCAGGGTGCTCTGCTGGCGCCGCAGCTCCGCCGCGACGGCCTCGGCGACCTCCGGATCGGCCGTCGCGAGAGAGTCGTCCAAGCTCATGATTCCTCGACCAGCTTGCCGTAGGCGGTGGAGTCGAGCAGGTCGCCCGGCTCCACCGAGATCCGCACCTTGAAGATCCAGCCCTCGCCGTACGGGTCGTCGTTGATGACCTTCGGCTCGTCCACCACCGCGCTGTTGATCGCGGTGATCTCGCCGCTGACGGGGGAGTAGAGCTCGCTGACCGACTTGGTCGACTCCACCTCGCCGCACGGTTCGCCCGCCTCGACGGCGTCGCCCTCCGACGGCGTCAGCTCGATGTAGACGATCTCACCGAGGGCGTCGGCGGCGTGCGCGGTGATGCCGACCGTGACGATGCCGTCCTCGCCACCGAGGCCCGACACCCACTCGTGCTCCTCGCTGTAGCGGAGCTCCTCCGGAACGCTCACGATCACTTCTCTCTTTCCCCTGTGGGGGCGCGCGCCCCCACACCGCCGGACAACTTGTTCAGGAACGCTTGTAGAACGGTAGGGCCACCACGTCCACCGGCTCGTGCCGGCCGCGGACGTCCACGGCCAGGCCCGTCTCCTCGACGCCGCTGTCGAGGTACGCCATGGCGATCGGCGTGCCCAGTGTGGGCGACGGGGCGCCGCTCGTCACGATGCCGCACGGCGCGCCGCCGGACGTGACGACCTGGTACCCCTTGCGGGGCGCGCGACGCCCCCGCGCGACCAGTCCCACGAGCCTACGGCCCGGCGGGGTCTGCGCCTGCGCCGCCAGAGCGGACTTCCCCACGAAATCGCCAGGCTTGTCCAGCTTCACCACACGGCCGAGGCCCGCCTCGAACGGCGTCGTCTCGGCCGTCAGCTCGTTTCCGTACAGCGGCATCCCCGCCTCCAGGCGCAGCGTGTCGCGCGCCGACAGCCCCGCGGGGACGACCCCCTCCACCGCGGCGAGCGCCTTCCACAACCGGACCGCGTCGGACGCGTCCACGAACAGCTCGAACCCGTCCTCGCCCGTGTACCCGGTGCGGGCGACCAGCGCGTCCACGCCCGCGACCCGCCCCGCGAGGATCGCGTAGTACTTCAGGCCCTCCAGCGGCGCGTCCGTGAACCCTTCGAGAATTCCCTGGGAACGCGGCCCCTGCAGGGCGATCAGCGCGTAGGAGTCGGACCGGTCGTCCACCGCGGCCTCGAACTCCGCGGCACGCTCGATCAGCGCCTCCCGGACGACGGCGGCGTTCGCGGCGTTCGCCACCACCATCCACGTCTCGTCCGCGAGCCGGTAGACGATCAGGTCGTCCAGGACGCCGCCGTCGTGGCCGCAGATCATCGTGTAGCGGGCCTTGCCGACCGGCATCGGCGACAGGTTGCCGACCAGCGCGAAGTCGAGCGCGGCCCCCGCGCCCGGCCCCGAGAGGAAGATCTCCCCCATGTGCGACAGGTCGAACAGCCCCGCACCCGTGCGGACGGCCTGGTGCTCGGCGGTCTCGCTCGCATAGCGCAGCGGCATCAGGTGGCCGGCGAAGTCGACGAGGTTCGCGCCGAGGTCCTCATGGACGTCGTGCAGCGGCGTCTTCTTCGCGGTCGGATCGGCGGACATGGGCTCGGCTCCTTCGTCACGGGCGCGCATGGTCCATCGTCCCACTCGCGCACCGGGCGTATCGGTGCCTCCCCCTCTGTCATCGGCGCCTGAGAGCTTCACCCACCGCGGCACGGCGGGCTTTCACCTTCGGCGGGGGACCGGAGTCCCCGCTTTCCAGAGGTCGCCTGGCCCGTGCGGTCCGTGGGCCTGAGAGGTTCCGGGGAGGATTTGCTCCTTCGGCGTCCCCCACCGGCTGCGAGGGACTCTCCCGCACGGGATCATCGGCTGTCGCAGAAGGCTAGCAGTGTTCATTGCGTTTCCCCAGGGTCGGGGCCTTGGGGGCCCCGACCCTGGGGAAACGCGTGCGATCGCTGCATCGCTCCGGCTCGCCTTGCGGCTCGCTTCGCGATCAGATCCTTGCTTCGCTCGGATCTGCCTTCGGACGCGATCGCGGGGGTTCAGGTGGTCGCGGGGCTCAGGTGGCGGCTGAGGTTGCTTCGTCAGACGGCTGAGGTTGCTTCGTCAGACGGCTGAGGTTGCTTCGTTGGACGGTGCTGCCGCCCGCGGCCATTTCGGTCCCCCTTGGCGCGGCGTCCCTCGCGCTCTGGCTTGTGCTTGGCCTGGCGGGTGCCCGCGGCGGCTTGGCTGTGTGCTGCGGCAACGGGGGCGACAGGTCTTGAGCGCCCTTGGGGGATGCTCGGGTGCGCTTCGGCCGGTTCCGGCGGGCGTCAGCGTGGGGACGTGCCGGGGGAGGCGGACATGGACTTTACGCAGGTTTGTAGGGCGGTCCTGATCTTTTGCAGCTCGTCGGGGGCGGGGGTCCTGGTGGGGTTGGGGGTCGGCATCTGGACGCCTTGCTTGTGCATGCAGTCGTTGAAGGCCTTGACCGCCTTGGACTGGGCCGGGGGGAGGGGCGTGGTCTCGCTGCCTGGGCCGGGCTCGGGAGAGGACGGGGCCGTGGCCGCGGGGGTCGGGGCGGGGGGTGACGACGCGCTTGTCGCCTTGCCGTCGTCGGAGCCGCCGCAGCCGGCCAGGGCCAGCGTCAGCGCCAGTACCGCTACATGACCGCGCTTCAAGGGAGAACCTCCGTGGGACGGGGTGGGGCCGCCCATGATGCGCGGTCGGCCCTCCTCGGGGATACGGGCTCTCGTGACAATGACGCGCGGTCGGGTTAGCACCGCGACCGCAGCTGATCAGTACGGAATCGATGACTTCCTCGGGCATCGCCGAGCCGGCGCCGCTATGACCTTGGTCGGCCCGAACCACGATGACGCCGCACTCCATGAGCCGCTCGGCAGCACCGACAACCAGAATTTCCTTGACAAAATTTTTTGTCGGTTGGATCCTGGAGCGGTGCTGGAAGTCGCTGTGATCGAAGAACCCGCTGCGGCCGAGGCGTCCCTGGACCCGATCAGGTCACGGATCCTCGCCGCCCTGGCCGAGCCCGGCTCGGCCGCCATGCTGGCCGCCCGGCTGGGGCTCCCCCGGCAGAAGGTCAACTACCACCTGAAGGAATTGGAGCGCCATGGGCTGGTCGAACTCGCCGAGGAGCGGCGCAAGGGCAGCGTCACCGAACGGGTGTACCGCGCTACCGCCGCCTCCTATGTGATCTCTCCCCGCGTCCTGGCCGCCGTCAGTCCCGACCCCTCCCGGTCTCCGGACCAGATGTCCGCCCACTGGCTGCTGGCGCTGGGGGCCCGGCTGGTGCAGGAGGTCGGGACCCTGCTGACCGGCGCCTCTCGGGCCCGGCGGCAGGTCGCCACCTTCGGCATCGACGCGGAGGTGCGGTTCGCCACCGCGGCCGACCGGTCGGCCTTCGCCGATGAACTGGCCCAGGCCGTGGCCGTCCTTGTCGGCCGCTACCACGACGAGTTCGCCCCGCAGGGCCGGAACCACCGGGTGGTCGTCGGGCTCCACCAGATCCCCGCGCAGCCCGGCGCCCGGAGGACCGCGCCCGGCCCGCAGCAGGTGGACGCGGGGGCGCACGCGAGCGAACCCGAAGCAGGAGAGGAGAACCGACGATGACCCACCCCTTTGAGATCGAGCTGGAGACGACCCTGCCGGCAGGCCCGGAACAGGTCTGGGAGGCGATCGCCACGGGACCGGGAATCGACTCCTGGTTCATGGGCCGCAACGAGGTCGAGCCACGCGAGGGCGGAGTCGCCGCCATGGAGACCGGAGGCCGCCGGGAGGAAGCGATGATCATCACTTACGAACCCGGCAAGCGCTTCGCCACCCGCACGGCCACCGCCGAGGACGGCCGGTTCATGGCCTTCGAGTATCTGATCGAGGGACGGGACGGCGGCAGCACTGTGCTCCGCGTCGTTCACAGCGGCGTGCTCGGCGACGACTGGCAGGATGAGTACGACGGGCTGCGCCGCGGCTGGCCCTTCCACCTCCACACACTCCGCGAGTACCTGACGCACTTCCCGGGACGCGCCGGTGTCCCCGTCTTCGCCGTCGCGCCGTCGGACGGACGCTCGGCGCAGGAGGTTCACGAGGCGCTCACCCGCGGGCTGTCCCTGCCGACCCCGGTCGCCGTGGGCGCGCGGGCGCACGCCGAACCCGCGGAGCTGCCGCCACTTGATGGCGAAGTGGTCTGGTCGGACGACGAGCGCATCAAGGTCCGCACCGCGGACGGGATCTACACCTTCCTCCACATCACCGGCGCGGTGCTGGTGTTCCATCACCTCTTTGGGCCGGACACGGACGGGGCCGAGGCGGCCTGGCGGCAGTGGCTGATCGGGCTCCTCGCCTGAGAGCCCCCCAGGTACGCCCGTACGCCGACGGCGCCGTCGGGCCACCGGGGACTGGACCGCTCCCGGCGCCGCGGAACGACCGCGCTCCGCTCCAACGCGGCCCAAGCGTGCACCGAACAGCCTGAATACACACACGAAAGACCAAGGAGTCTTCAATGCGTACCCTGATCAGCACTGCCTTCATGTCGCTCGACGGCGTCGTCGAGGCCCCGGGCGACGAACCGGGCTACCGGAACTCCGGATGGACCTTCAAGGACGTCGAGTTCCTCCCCGAGGCCTACGAGATCAAGGGGCGGGAGCAGATGGAAGCTACCGCGATCCTGATGGGCCGGATCAGCTATGAGGTGTTCAGCCCAGTTTGGCCGAACATGCAGGAATTCGCGCATTACAACACGTTGCCGAAGTACGTCCTCTCCACCACCCTCACCAAAGAAGACCTGGTCCCGAACTGGGGCGAGACCACGATCCTGCGCTCACTCGACCAGGTCACCGCTCTCAAGCAGACCGAGGGAGGCCCGATCATCGTCCACGGCAGCGCCTCCTTGAACCACGGCTTCTCGGACGCCGGCCTGATCGACCGCTACCACCTGCTCGTCTTCCCGCTGCTGCTCGGCGCCGGCAAGCGACTGTTCAGTACCACGGACAAGGACACCCAGAAACTGAAGCTGGTAGAGCACGACGTCTACGCCAACGGCCTGCAAAAGCAGATCTTCGACGTGATCCACTGACGATGTGCTCCGGCATCTCGCTCTTCACCGCGATCGCGGGAGCGGGATGTCGTCCAGGTTAAGAGCCAGTGCCGACCGCGCATCCTGGTCTGGCAGCAACAGCGCGGCCACCAGCTCGCGAGCCTGGCCGGTGAGCTCGGCCTGCCCCGGGCCGGGGGCGAACGTCTCAGGGAGCTGCTGGACCAGGACCTGTCTGCCTCGCCGTCGGAGCCACCGCATCCGGCCAGGGCCGCTCCGTGGGGCGGGTGGGGTCGCCCATGACGCGCGGTCGGGTTGGCGCCGCGCATCAAAGCGGTGTGCGGCGCGTGCTGCTTCCCCGTTCGCCTCAACCGGATCGCGGGCCGTAACGTACTCTGAATTGGTTGTCGGAGATCACCCCCGGGTGCGTGGGGTGGACGGACCCGGAGGGCACGCCGCATGGTCTACTACCTGGCTGGAGCGCTGATCCTCTTCTTCGGCCTGCTGGTCTCCATCGCGCTGCACGAACTCGGGCACTTCTCGTTCGCCAAGCTGTTCAAGGTGCGGACCACGCAGTTCATGGTCGGATTCGGGCCCACCATGTGGTCGAGGCACAAGGGCGAGACCGAGTACGGCGTCAAGTGGATCCCGCTCGGCGGCTACATCCGCATGATCGGCATGCTGCCGCCGCGCAAGGGCGACGCGCCCGGGCAGGTGCGGCGGATCAGCACCGGGCCGTGGCAGGGGCTGATCGAGTCCGCGCGCGGAGCCTCGCTGGAGGAGGTCGGCCCCGGCGACGGTGACCGCGTGTTCTACGCCAAGAAGTGGTGGCAGAAGCTGCTCATCATGTTCGGCGGGCCCGCGATGAACCTGCTGCTCTCGGTGATGTTCTTCGCGATCCTGCTGATGGGCATCGGGACCAACCAGCCGCAGCCGGTGATCAAGGAGGTCGCCGAGTGCATGGTGCCGGCGAGCGCCAAGGTCGCCGCGTGCCCGGCGAACGCGGCGCCGACGCCCGCGCGGCAGGTCGGGCTGCGGGCCGGCGACCGGATCGTGGCGTTCGACGGCCGGAAGGTCGACGACTACGGGCAGCTGCAGCGCATGATCCGCAGGGACGGCGGCAAGACCGTGCCGATGACCGTCCGGCGCGACGGCAGGGACGTGCGGTTGAACGTCCCCATCACCCGCAACCAGATGTACGACCTCAAGGACGAGGACAAGGTCGTCAACGTCGGGTTCCTCGGCATCACGCCGTCCAGCGCGATCGAGCGGCAGGGGCCGGGCGCGGTCGCGAGCACGATGGGCGACCTGACCGCGCGCACCGTCGGCGCGCTGGTGCGGATGCCGCAGAAGATGGTCGGCGTGTGGAACGCGGCCTTCGGCGGCCACGAGCGCGACCCGAACGGGCCGATCGGCGTCGTCGGCGTCAGCCGGATCGGCGGCGAGGTCGCCGCGTCCGACGACTTCACCGGCACGCAGAAGGTCTCCTTCTTCGTGATGCTGCTCGGCTCGCTGAACCTCGCGGTCGGGCTGTTCAACCTCATCCCGCTGCTGCCGCTGGACGGCGGGCACATCGCCGGCGCGCTGCTGGAAGCGATCAAGAAGGCGTTCGCCCGGATCTTCCGCAGGCCCGACCCGGGTTACGTGGACGTCGCCAAGGCGCTGCCGGTCACGTACGTGATGGCGGTCGTCCTGATCGTCATGGGCGGCCTGCTGATCTACGCCGACCTGTTCAACCCGATCCGCGTCACCGGGTGACGTCCGGCATCGTGCCGGTCTTCAGGAAGCCGTCCAGCGCTGCCAGGTAGGGGGCGATGTCGAGGCCCTGCCCGGCCAGCCACGCGTCCGACCCGTAGGTGCCCGCGTAGCGCTCGCCGCCGTCGCACAGGAGCGTGACGACGCTGCCGCGCTCGCCGCGGGCCCGCATCTGCGCGATCAGTTCGGCCGCGCCCCACATGTTCGTGCCGGTCGAGCCGCCGACGCTGCGGCCGCTGACCTCGCTCGTCCAGCGCATCGCCGCGATGGACGCCGCGTCCGGCACCCGGATCATCCGGTCGATCACCGTGGGCAGGAACGACGGCTCGACGCGGGGGCGGCCGATGCCCTCGATCCGCGAGCCCGCCGCGGTGCGCCCGGGGTCGCCGTCGGCGAACGAGCCGTGGAACGCCGACCCCTCCGGGTCGACCACCGCGAGCCGCGTCTGGAACATCCGGTAGCGGGCGTACCGGCCGATCGTCGCGGACGTCCCGCCGGTGCCCGCGCCGACCACGATCCAGGACGGCTCGGGGAACCGCTCCAGCCGCATCTGCTCGAAGATCGACTCGGCGATGTTGTTGTTGCCGCGCCAGTCCGTCGCCCGCTCGGCGAAGGTGAACTGGTCCATGAAGTGTCCGCCGCACTCGGCCGCGAGCCGCCGCGATTCCTCGTAGATCGCCGACGGGTCGGCCACCAGGTGGCAGCGGCCGCCGTGGAACTCGATGAGCTGGATCTTCTCCGGGCTGGTGGAGGCCGGCATGACCGCGATGAACGGCAGGCCCAGCAGCCGCGCGAAGTACGCCTCCGACACCGCCGTCGACCCGCTGGACGCCTCGATGATCGTCGTGTCCCGGCGGATCCAGCCGTTGGCCAGCCCGTACAGGAACAGCGACCGCGCGAGCCGGTGCTTCAGGGAACCCGTGGGGTGGACGGACTCGTCCTTCAGGTAGAGGTCGATGCCCCACTCCGGTGGCAGCGGGAACACGTGCAGGTGCGTGTCGGCGCTGCGGTTGGCGTCGGCGTCCACGAGCCGGATCGCCTCGGCGATCCATGCCCGGTACCCGGGATCGCAGCGGTCCACGATGCGGCTCATGACGGTTCTCTCCTTGATCGTCGGCAGGGTCCCACGATATCCGCGCATGTCACGGTGCATCATTGAGTGGGCGGGGGGCAGATGATCGAGATGTTCGACGAACGCATCATGGCGACCGGGCGGCTGCCGCTGTTCGGTTTCTTCGTCGCGTTCATGATCACGTTCGTGCTGACGCGGGTGAACGTGCGGCTGATCCGCGCGGACGTCCGCTGGTGGTTCCGGAACGTGAAGGCGGGGGACGTGCACATCCACCACGTCGTGTTCGGCGTGGTGCTGATGCTGATGGGCGGTGTGGCGAGCCTCGCCGTCCCGGACGCCTACGTCGGCCTCGACCTGGCGGCGGCGGTGGTGTTCGGGATGGGCTCGGCCCTCGTCCTGGACGAGTTCGCGCTGATCCTGCACCTCAGCGACGTCTACTGGACGGAGAAGGGCCGCGCGTCCCTCGACGCCGTGTTCGTCGCCATGGCGGTGACCGGGCTGCTGCTGCTCGGCATCCGCCCCCTCGGCTACGAGGGCATCGCGCCCGACCCGGGCACCGGGCTGATCACCCGCGTCTACGTCGCCTCCCTGGCCGTCAACCTCGTCCTCGCCGTGATCACGCTGCTGAAGGGCAAGATCTGGACGGGGCTGATCGGGCTGTTCATGCCCGCGCTGCTGATCGTCGGCGCGATCCGGGTGGCGCGGCCCGGTTCGCCCTGGTCGCGCTGGCGCTACGACCCCGCCTCGCGCCGGTACCAGCGGGCCGTCCGGCGCGAGACGCGGCTCCGGCGGCCGCTGATCCGCGCCAAGATCTGGGTGCAGGAGTTCATCGCGGGCCGGCACGACCTCATCCCGCCCGAGCTGCTGCAGCGCCGCGCCGAGGCCGCCGAGCGGATCCGCCGCCGCAAGCTGGCCCGTGCCGCCGCCCGCGCCGAGCGCTGGGCCGAGCGCCGGGCCGAACGCGGCCGGGCGCGCCGCGCCGAGCGCCGGGCGGCGCGCCGCGCGGCCGTCCGGGCCGAGCGGGAGGCCGTCGCGCGCGCCGAACGCAACGCCGCGGCGCGCGCCCAGCGGGAGGCCGCGGCACGGGCGCGGCGCCGCAGCCTGTCGCGCGTGCGGGGGCGGACCGGCTCGCGGATCCGGACCCGCGCCGCGTCCACCCGGCGGGCCCGCGGCCGCGGGGAGGAGCCGCAGGCCGGGGACCAGCCGCCGGCCGAGGCCCCCGAGCTCAGCCCGTGACGGGGCTCAGCCCGTGACGGGGCTCAGTCCATGACGGGCGCGACGGCCCGGACGGTGTCGATCGTGTCGGCCTCGGCGGCGGACTTGTCGGGCCGGTACCGCAGGACGCGGGCGAAGCGCAGCGCGATGCCGCCGGGGTAGCGGGGGCTGTGCTGGACGCCGTCGAACGCGATCTCGACGACCAGTTCGGGCCGGACGTGCACCGTCCAGGAGTCCTCGCGCACGGCCAGTTCGCGCAGCTTCTCGGTCTGCCAGGCGAGCAGCTCGTCGGTGAGCCCCTTGAAGGTCTTGCCGAGCATGACGAAGCCGCCGGTGTCGGGGTCGCGGGCGCCGAGGTGCAGGTTGGACAGCAGGCCCTGCCGGCGGCCGTGCCCCCACTCGACGGCGAGGACGACGAGGTCGAGGGTGTGCCGGGGCTTGACCTTGATCCAGCCGGCGCCGCGCCGCCCGGCGGTGTACGGGGTGTCGAGCGCCTTGACGACGACGCCCTCGTGGCCGCGCGCGACCGCCTCGTCGAAGACCTCCTTGGCCTTCGCGGGGTCGCCGGTGACCACCCGGGGCATCCGCAGTTCTTCGGGGACGACCCGCGCGAGCGCCTCGTACCGCTCGGCCCCGGGCGCGTCGAGCAGGTCCTCGCCGCGCGCGCCCTGCGGAGGGGCGTCGCCGGCCTCCACGAGGTACAGCACGTCGAACAGGAAGACGGCCAGCGGCACCGGCTCGGTGTCCTTCGCCGTGCGCGTCGCCGTGCGGGCGGAGGTGACCTGGAACGGGTGGGGAGTGCCGTCCGGCCGCAGAGCGATCAGCTCGCCGTCGAACACGGCCTCGCGGACGGGCAGCCCCCGCACCGCCTCCACCACCTCGGGCAGCCGGGAGGTGATCTCGTCCAGCGTCCGGGTGAACACCCGGACCCCGCCGCCGGACACGTGCACCTGCGCGCGGATGCCGTCGAGCTTCCACTCGACGGCCGCCTCGCCCCTGAGCTTGGCGAACGCCTCGTCGACCGACGGCGCGGCGGAGGCCAGCATCGGCTTGACCGGCCGCCCCACCTCCAGCGTGAACGCGCGCAGCCCGTCCACCCCCTCCGCGAGGGCGGTCGTCGCGACCGGGCCGAGCGAGCCGCGCAGCATGAACGCGCGCCGGACCTCGGCGGAGGGCACCCCGGCCGCCGCCGCGATCGCCTCGGCCATCACCCCGTCCAGCGCGCCCTGACGCAGCTCCCCCGCCAGCAGCCTGACGAGGAAGCCCTGCTCGGGGGCGGTGGCGCGGCCGAACAGGGCCGCGAGGAACTCGCGCCGCCGGGCGACCGAGCCGGGCCCGGACACGGCGCCGATCTCGCCGAACGCCTCGTGCACCCCGGGCACGGTCAGGGACGGCTCCGCGGCGGGCGGCGGGAGGTCGCGCAGCGCGGCGTACCCCACCCCGATCTGGCGCTGTGGCAGCTCGCCGGACAGGTAGGCGACGACGGTCGCGGCCTCGCCCGGGTCGGCCGCGCGCAGGCACTCCGCGAGCGCGGACACCTTGGCCTTGCGGCCCGAGGTGCCCGCGACCGCCTTCGAGGTCCGTGCGATGTCCGCTAGCAGCATCCCTTCATTGTGACCACCGGGTCTGACGAACGGCACCGTCAGGGTCCCTGGTCAGGTGCCGCGGCCCTGGTTACGTTGGCAGATGGCGGGAACGGTCGACGGGACGGGAGTGAGGAGCGCGGAGTGGGCCTTCAGCGTCCGGTCGAGCCGTTCCACCGGCCGTACTCCGGCCCGGAGCCGCCGGCCCCGGGCCGCCGCCCGCGCAGGCTGTTCGCACTGATCGCGGCGGCCGTGGCGCTCGCCGCGGCGACGGTCGTGGTCGTCCTCGTCATGTCCGGGGGGAGCGAGCAGGAGGCCGCCCCGCGGCGGACGCCGCAGGACGGCCCGTCGCAGAGGCCGGGCCGCCCGTCCGGGTCACCGGGCCCGCGGCAGAAGGTGATCAACGTGCTCCCGGCGCCGTGCGGGACGGTCGCGGCGGGCACCGTCGAGCGGGCCGTCCCGAAGGCGACGCGGCGGCAGAGCGCGAACTCGACGCTCACCACGTGCACGTACTCCTCGACCGGCTCGGGGTTCCGCTGGCTGCGGGTGGAGGCGCACCTGTACGCGCCGGGCGACACCGCGACGCCCGTCCAGGACGCCGAGGGCTACTACGACGCGCAGTGGGCGCAGGCGCACGACGCGCCGCTCGTGCGGACCGCGACCCTGGAGCGCCGGGGCGGCATCGGGGACGAGGCGTTCCGCTGGTTCAAGACCGACGAGGGGCAGCCGACCGTGGTCGGGCAGGTCACGGCCCGGATCCGCAACGCGGTCTTCACGGTCAGCTACAGCGAGCAGACGCCGCGCAAGGGGCCGGCGGGCGCCCGGGAGCGCGCCTGCCTCGAAACCGCCACCGCCGTCGCCCACGAAGTCCTCACCGCACTGAATCATTCCTGACCTGAATCGGCCGATCATGGCTTCACCTCTGCCGGCACCTTCTAAGGTGAACCGGTAAAGGGGAGGGAGCGCGCCGATCGAGCATTTGCGCCAGGCAGGGTGATCGGTGCGCGGCGAGGCCTGGGGAGGAGGGGTCCACGTCGTGACCATGCCATCGCTCGGAGTGTCCTGGGTGCGTGACATCCGGGGCTAGCAGCCCTTACTTGCCCTCGGGCCGCGGAGTGGTCCCTGCTCCGCGGCCCTTCCCTCGCTCGCCCCAGGTCCATTTTCGCACCATTACCGAACCATTTTCTAATCATCGGTTCGACAATGGTACGAATGGCGGCCCGATGTATCGGTCACAGCTCCAGCAGCCCCGCCCGGACCCATACGTCGCGCGCCCGGCCGTCCAGGAAACCGACCTCGTCCAGGAACGCGGTGCATTTACGGAACGACCACGCCATCGTCGCGCGCCGGTGCGGGCTGCGCGCCGCCACGCGCCGTGCCAGCTCCGGATCGAGCCCCACCGCCGTGTAGCAGGACGGGTGGACGAGCTGCGCGGCCATCAGCCGCGTGGCCTGCGCCATCCCGTAGGCCACCATCCGCCGCCGCACCGGGGGGATCTCCGCGACCAGCCGCTTCAGCTCCTCCCGCGCGTACCTGATGTGCCGGGCCTCCTCGACCACGTGGATCCGGGTGACCTGGCGGATCACCGGCTGGACGTCCTCGTCCGGGAACGTCAGCCGCTGGAACGCGTCGGTGAACTCCTCCACGATCAGCGTCCCGGCGAACATCGGCATCGGGTCGTACACGGCGCCGAACAGCTTGGCGAAGTGGAACTCCAGCGCCCGCGGCCGGTGCGTGCGCAGCCCGCAGGCGCGCACCATCCGGCCGAACATCTTCGAGTGGCGGCACTCGTCGGCGATCTCCGTCAGCGCGTACGCCACGTGGTCGCTGTCGTAGCGGTGCCGGTAGGCGTGCATCACCAGCGACTGCATCAGCAGCATCTCCGACCAGATGCCGAACGAGGCGATGCTGCACATCTCCCGCTTGGTCAGCTCCACCCGCTGCCGGTGGGTCAGCCCGTCCCACAGCGGCGTCTCGTAGATCGACGTGAGCTGGGGCGGGAAGTAGAACACGTCCGGGTCCTGCGGGGCGTCCCAGTCGACGTCCGCGTCCGGGTCGAAGGAGTGCTTGCGGGACGCGCGCAGCAGCCGCTCGGCGACCACCTCCCGATGGGTCAGCTCCAGCGTGTGGTCGCCGTCGCCGCACCGGATCCGCGCCGTCCAGTTCCGGGGACGGCCGTCGCTCAGCAGGACATCGGGGGGCATCGATCCTT
This sequence comes from Actinomadura sp. NPDC023710, assembly GCF_040639875.1. Classification (NCBI taxonomy): domain Bacteria; kingdom Bacillati; phylum Actinomycetota; class Actinomycetes; order Streptosporangiales; family Thermomonosporaceae; genus Actinomadura; species Actinomadura sp. NPDC023710. The sequence continues at coordinate 318,780 of NZ_JBFAGB010000002.1, read as the reverse complement.
CTCCTCTCACCGCGGGGAGAGTCGGGGGCCGCGCCCGGCGGGCGGGCGCTAGCCCCGGGCGGGAATCCTGGCCAGCAGGCGCAGGGAGGCGGGGGACACCCTGGACAGGGCGTGCAGGAGGTGCCCTTCGGCGTTGACGGGCACGACGGGCTTGTTCTTGATGATGGCGTGGACGACCCGCTCGGCGACCTTCTCCGGCGGGTAGTTGCGCAGCTTGATGGCACGCTGCCCGCGCTCGCGGAGGCGTGCGCGGGCCTCGGCGTCGCCCTCCAGGTGGACGGCGTTGTCGACGATGCTGGTGCTGACGAACCCGGGGCAGACGGCCGTGACGCCGATGCGCGAGCCGGCCAGCTCGGCGCGCAGGCACTCGCTGAGCATGAGGACGGCGGACTTCGTCGTGCAGTAGGCGGGCATGCCGCGCCACGGCGCGAACGCGGCGGCCGACGCGATGTTGACGATGTGGCCGCCGAGGTTGGGCTTGTCGGGCTTGTTGGGCAGCGCGTCCACGCGGTCGCGCATCTGGCGGCCGAACAGCCGGCAGCCGTGGATCACGCCCCACAGGTTCACGCCGAGGATGCGCTCCCAGTCCTCGACCCCGGTGTCCAGGAAGGGGCCGGTGACCGCGATGCCGGCGTTGTTGACGACGATGTCGGGGACGCGGTGGGTCTCCTTCACCCGGGCGGCGAAGTCCTCCATCGCGGCCTCGTCCGCCACGTCCACCTCGTAGGCGGTGCCGCCCGCGCCGAGCGTCTTGGCGAGGGTGACCGTGTTCTCGGCGGCGGGGAGGTCGATGTCCGCCGCGACGACGGTGGCGCCGTTCCCGGCCAGGGCGAGGGCGACGGCCCGGCCGATGCCGCTGCCGGCTCCGGTGACGACGGCGAGCGCTCCGTCGAAGTGCGCGAGGGGCATCCAGACCTCCGAGGTGTGCGGCGGATCGAATGATCTGAACGTTACTCAGCCCGCCGCCGCCGCGTCGGCGATGACGGTGTCCACCTCCGCTTTGCGGGCGGTCTCCTCGGCGGCGAACCGCTCGGCGTCCACCTTCTCGGCGATCTCCTCGTCCTGGTGCATGAGGGCGTCGAGATCGGCCTTGGACATGTCCAGGACGCCCATGTCGTCATAGGCGCGCCGGATGCGGTCGCTCCACAGCCCGATGTCCTTCACGCACGGCACGATGCGGCTGAACAGCAGGCTCTGGAACATCCGCATGTACGGCGAGTTCTCGACCATCTCGTCGACCTCCTTCGGGTCGATCCCGAAGTTGGTCCAGATCTCCCGGCCGCGGATGCGGTCGCGCATCAGGTAGCAGCCCTCGATGACGAAATCCTCGCGCTCGCGGAGCTCCGCCTGCGAGAGCTGCTTGTAGTAGTCGCGCAGCGCCAGCCGCCCGAACGCGACGTGGCGCGCCTCGTCCTGCATGACGTAGGCGAGGATCTGCTTGGGCAGCGGCTTGGTGGTGATGTCGCGGATGACGCCGAACGCGGCGAGCGCGAGGCCCTCGATGAGCACCTGCATGCCGAGGTAGGGCATGTCCCAGCGCGGGTCGGTGAGGGTCTCGTTCAGCAGGTCCTGCAGCTTGGTGTTGATCGGGTAGACCATCCCGACCTTCTCGTGCAGGAACCGCGTGAACAGCTCGACGTGGCGGGCCTCGTCCATCGTCTGGGTGGCGGAGTAGAACTTGGAGTCCAGGTCGGGCACCGACTCGACGATGCGGGCGGCGGTGACCATCGCGCCCTGCTCGCCGTGCACGAACTGGGAGAACTGCCAGGACGTGGAGTGCTGCCGCAGCTCACCGCGCTCCTTCTCCGACATCATGTCCCAGTACTTCGTCCCGTAGATGGCGAGGGACTGGTCGGGGACGCCGAGGACGTCGTGCGGATCGACCTCCAGGTCCCAGTCGATGCGCTTGACCGAGTCCCACTGCTTGTCCTTGCCCTTCTGGTAGAGGGCGAGGAGACGGTCGCGGCCGTCGTCGTACTCCCAGGAGAACCTGGCGTCGCCGGTCATCGGGACGGTCCAGGCTTCGGACGGGACGGAGTCGGTGTACAGATCGTGGGTCGACATGGGCGTCCTCCCCGAGCGCGGGCGTGCGCCGCCCGCTGGTACGTACGCTGTACGTCTTACGTACAATGTACGTACCGTGTCATGACACACTTACGGGTGTCAACGGCGAGGAGGAGCGGAAGCGATGGCGAGGCGTGTGACCTCCGACACCCCGCGGCCGGGCCTGACCCGCACGCGCATCGTGGAGGCGGCGGTCGAGCTCATCGAGCGGGAGGGCGCGGACGCGCTGTCCATGCGCCGGGTCGCCGCCGAGCTGGACGTCGCCGTGATGTCGCTCTACAACCACGTCCCGAACAAGGGCGCGCTGCTGGAGGGCGTGGCCGAGCACGTCGTCGCGGGACTGGAACTGTCCGACGACCCGTCCGAGCCGTGGCAGGAGCGTGCGCGGGCGCTCGTCCGGGCGTTCCGGAAGGTCGCCCACGACAACCCGCGCTGCATGTCGATCGTCCTCACCCACAAGGTCGACACCCCGGTGGGACTGCGGCCGGCCGAGCGCGCCCTGGCCCTCGCCGACGCGGCCGGGTTCGACGGCGAGACGGCCGTGCGCATCATGCGGGCGCTCATCGCCTACGCGCTCGGCGCCCAGATGCGCGAGATCGGCATGGCGAAGATGCTGGGGCACCTCGCCGAGACGGGGGCCGAGTCGTGGACGCGCCTCGACCCGGACGAGTTCCCGCACGTGATCGCCTATGGCCCGGCGCTGGCCGACTTCGATGCCGAGACCGACTTCGAGTTCGGCCTCGACCTGCTCATCGGGGCGCTGGACGCGCTTCCCCGGCGGGCGCCAGGTAGGGGCTGAGTCCGTTCCAGCAGAAGTCGGTCATGTAGCGGGCCGCGTCCTCCGCCGACACGTCGGGACGGCCCGTCTGCCACAGCGCCATCCGCTCGCTCGCCCCCATGATGATCTGCGTGTACGCCTCGACCGCCCCGGCCGGGGCGGACGGCGCGAACGTGCCGAGCACTCCGGCGATGAGCTCGCTCTGCTGCCGCCGGGTCTCGTCGATGGCCTGGATGGCCTCCGGGGCGGCGGCCATCGGCTCGCGCAGCAGCATCGCGAACGACCTGCTGTGCTCGTCGATGAAACGGAAGTAGGCGACCATTCCGCGCGACAGGATGTCCTCGGGGGTGGTGGCACCCGCCATCGCCTTCTGGGTGACGTCGAACAGCTCGGCCTTGGAGCGGCTCACGCACGCCACGAGCAGGCCGTCCTTGGAGCCGAAGTACTCGTAGAGCATCGGCTTGGAGACCCCGCAGAGCTCGGCGATCTCGTCCATGGAGGCGGCCTGGTAGCCGCGCTCGCCGAACACCCGCTCCGCCACGTCCAGCATCTGCCGTTCGCGCTCGGCGCGCGACATCCGGCGGCGGCGGGGCGGGGGTGTGGCGCCACTCACAGGAGAACCCCTCTGTTGGACCTACCGTCAGTAACCTACTCCCGGTAACTTACTGCGAGTAGGTTATCTGAGAGGAGGGGTCATGAGCGAGCGCGCCCCGGCGATCGTCATCATCGGCTCCGGCTTCGCCGGCCTCGGCATGGCGATCCGGCTCAAGCGGTCCGGCTTCCACGACTTCGTCGTGCTGGAGAAGAGCGAGGCGCTCGGCGGGACCTGGCACGACAACACCTATCCGGGCTGCGCCTGCGACGTCCCGTCGCACATGTACTCCTTCTCCTTCGAGCTGAACCCGGGCTGGACGCGGATGTTCGCGCCGCAGCCGGAGATCCGCGCCTACATGGAGCGCACCGCCGGCAAGTACCGGGTGCGCGAGCACATCAGGTTCGGGGCGGCGGTCGACTCCATGGAGTACGACGACGACGCCCGCCGCTGGAAGGTGGCGCTCGCCGACGGGACGGTCCTCACCCCGAAGGCCGTCGTGTCCGGCATCGGCGCGCTGCACGTCCCGTCGTTCCCGGACCTGCCGGGCGTCGAGCGGTTCCAGGGGACGGCCTTCCACTCCGCCGAGTGGGACCACTCCTACGACCTCACCGGCAAGCGCGTCGCCGTCATCGGCACGGGCGCGTCCGCGATCCAGTTCGTGCCGAAGATCGCCAAGCGGGCGGGCGAGCTCGTGGTCTTCCAGCGGACGCCGCCGTGGATCCAGCCGAAGCCCGACGTCCCCATCCCCGCGCCCGTCCGCGCGGTGTTCGGGAAGGTGCCGGGCGCCGCCCGCGCGTTCCGCGGCGGCATCTACTGGGCGCTGGAGGCCCGCGCGGTCGGCTTCACGATCGACCCGCGGCTGTCCACCCCGCAGGAGAAGATCGCCCGCCGGCACATCGCCAACCAGGTCGCCGACCCCGGGCTGCGCGCCAAGGTGACGCCGGACTACACGATCGGCTGCAAGCGGATCCTGCTGTCCAACGACTACTATCCGGCGCTCTCCCGTCCCAACGTGGAGGTGGAGACCTCCGGCATCGCCGAGGTGCGGGAGAACTCGGTCGTCACCGAGGACGGGCGCGAGTACGAGGTCGACTGCATCATCTACGGCACCGGCTTCAAGGTGACCGACGCCCTCACCGACCTGCGCGTCACCGGCCGGGACGGCGTCAAGCTCCAGGAGATCTGGGCGGACGGCATCGAGGCGCACCGCGGCACGACGATCCCCGGCCTGCCGAACTTCTTCATGCTGCTCGGCCCGAACACCGGCCTCGGCCACACCTCCGTCGTATTCATGATCGAGGTGCAGATCCAGCACGTGCTGAGCTGCCTGCGCCTGATGCAGGAGACCGGCGCCGACGCCATCGAGCCGAAGCCGGAGGCCGCGCGCCGCTTCAACGACCGCCTGCAGCGGCGGCTGCGCCGCGCCGTCTGGAACGAGGGCGGCTGCAACAGCTGGTACCTCGACGACCAGGGCGTCAACCGCACCCTCTGGCCGGGCCACACGTTCGAGTTCTGGGCCGGCTCCCGCAAGGCCAGGCCCGAGGAGTTCGTCCTCACCCATTGAGCGGGACCTGGCGGGAGGCCATGCCCGGCGGGAGGACATGTTGGTTATGGGCGGCGGTGGGTCAAGGGCCGTGCTAGTCAGGAGGCATGGTGAAACCGCTGATGCCGAGATCGGTCGCCCGCTTCAACAAGGTCGTCACGAACCGGGTGCAGGGCGTCTACGCGCCCTACCTCCCGCCCTTCGCGATGATCGTCCACCGGGGCCGCAGGTCGGGGCGCGAGTACCGGACGCCGGTGACCGCGTTCCGCAGCGGCGACCGGCTCATCGTCGGGCTGCCGTACGGGCGGGACGCGGACTGGGTCCGCAACCTGCTCGCCGAGGGCCGCGGCGGCGTGGAACGGCTCGGCCGCGTCCGCAGGCTCGGCCGTCCGCGCGTGCTGACGGCCGCCGACACCGCCGAGCTCCCGCCCCCCGCCCGCAGGGCCGCCCGCCACATGGACCTTCTGGTGGCCGAGATCGAGGACTGATCGGATCCGCGACGGCGCGGGGATGCCCGTCACGTCCTCCTCGGGGGCGTCACTTGCCGGGCGTGAACATCGGGCGGAAGCCCGCGACGAGCTGGCGGATCACCGGGCGCTGCTGGTCCGGGGTGCGGCCGCGCAGGTCGTGGATCGGGTCGAGGCCGTCGTAGTACGGGGCGAGCGCGAGGAACGGCAGGATCATCATCAGCCAGGTGGCGAGGACCTCCAGGTCGGCGTCCTCCCCGATGGCGCCCTGCGCCTTCCACAGCTCCAGCGTCGGGTGGATGACCAGCAGGTAGTGCTGGTTGGCCGTGTCGCGGACGACGGACCGGACGCCGTTGTCGAGCTCGAAGTTCGTGGCCGCGGTGACGCCGCGCTCCAGCGGGTGGTCGGCCATGTACTCGGTCCAGTCGCACAGGACGTCGACCAGCCACTCGTCGAAGGGCTGGTCGAAGTCGATCCGCTCGATGCGGCGCTCCATCTCCTCGCGGATGCGGCGCGACGCCTCGTCGCACACGAACGCGAAGAACTCCAGCTTGTCGCTGAAGTACTGGAACAGCGAGCCCTTCGCGATCCCGGCCTCGCGCGCGATCGTGTTGAGGCTGCCGGTCGAGTACCCGTGCTCCCCGAACTCGCGCATCGCCACTTCGAGCACGCGTTCGCGCTTGGCGACGTTGAGGCGGAACCAGGTCGACGTCGGCATGGACCCCTTCGACTTTCCGTCAGGAACCGGTAACCAGGAGGTCAGGATAACGGTCTGTCGCACCCCCTGTGACCCGAACGTCACCCGCGCCCCCGGCGAGTCCTGGTCACCGTGCGCCGGGCTGGCCCCGGCGGGCGCGCCGGCGACGGTACAGACTCGCGGCGCGGAGGGTGGCGTCCAGGGAGAACCGGGCGTCCGCGTTCTCAAGGCTGTCGCCGAGGTAGCCCTCCAACTGGCGGAGCCGGTAGCGGACGGTCTGCGGGTGGATCTTCAGACGCTCCCCGATGTCGACGGCGGTCGCCCGGGTGGTGACGGATTCGGTGAGCGTCTCGACGAGGCGCTTGCGCTGCCCGTCCGACACGTCCTGCAGCGGTTCCAGGTGCCGGCGGGTGAGCTCCTCGACCAGCGGCGGATCGGACAGAAGCCACATGGTCATCAGGTGGTCCTCGCAGGGGATGAGGGAGCCGTCCGGGATGATGCCCTCCTCGGCGAGGTCGAGGACGCGGCGGGCCCAGCGCAGCGAGTGGGCGGCCCGTTCCAGCGGCAGGGTGAGGCCGAGGACGCAGCTGGCGTCCGGCAGCGCGGCGCGCAGCATGGTCCCCCGGTCGGCGGTGAGCGGCCCGGGGACGAGCAGGCACGGTTCCGCCGAGTCGAAGTCGGTGAGGATGTCGGTGTCGAGCGCGGAGCGGGTGCAGGGCGCCTCGGGGTGGACGGCGACGAGGGTGGCCTCGGCCGGCAGCGGCCACCAGCCGGTGGACTTGGCGAGGTCCTCGATGGCCTCGGGGACGACGGCCGGCCGCTGCAGGATCAGATGCAGCAGCCGGCGCCGCTCCTCGCGGCGGCGCAGGTCGGCGTGCCCGGTGGCCTGCTGGTAGCCGAGGCGGGCCTGTGCGACGGATTCCTCGAGGTAGACGAGCATGGCGTCGACGGCGGCGGACACGACGAAGGTGGGGACCTGCGCGCGCTCGGCGAGGACGGCCGTCCGGCGCCACGCGACGTGGAAGGCGATCCGGGCCGCGGCCTGGAGGTGGTCGAGGCTGCGTCCCTCGATGGCCTCGAAGCGGCCGAGGGCGCGGCAGGTCTCGTCGCGCTGGTCGGTGGAGGCGTCCGGATCGGAGATCCGGTCCAGGAAGGTCGGCAGCAGGATGTCGGCGCAGAGCCGGAGGGTCTGGTCGTAGGCGGGATCGGGCCGGTCGTACTCCGGGATGCTCCGCTTGATCTCGGTGACGACCTCGTTCGTGACGTCGGACAGTTCCGCGCGCAGCAGGCCGAGGAATTCTTGGAAGTCAGTCTGACTCCGGTCGTGTTCAGACAATTCTAATGCCTGCGACATGGGAAAGCGAACCTCCACATCGAGCCGGCCGGGCGCCGTGGCGCCGTCCTGGCGGCGGCGCTGGACCGGGGTGTGCCGGACGGGAGGCGAACACCCTGGAATGAAATCGGTAACACCGTGAACATAAAGTCGCCAGTCGGTGGTGGCAAGGGTCTTCGGTTCGATCGGCCGCACGGCGGTGCGTCTTTGCGCGTGATGTGACAAGAACGACGTTCGGTTGCTGGGCCGGTGATGAAACTGTTTGTCCGCACGGGCGAGCGTGCCGCCGGCCGACTCTATGTTACCGAAGGGTAGTCAACTGGTGACGGTTTCGGGGCGGGAGAAGCCTAAGTCGGTGACAAATTTCTGAGGCCATTTACCGAATTGTGCCGAAGAGCCTGCGATCTCCTATTGAGTGCTGCGTCTAGTGCGCCGTAATGTCCTCGAAACCTCCCTTCCTAGTGCGAGCGGTGGTGTCGTGGGAATTGAAGTGGTCGTCGAGGGGCTGACGAAAGTCTTCGGCCGGCAGACGATCTGGCGTGATGTCACGCTCACTCTTCCGCCCGGTGAGGTGAGCGTGCTGCTGGGCCCCTCCGGCACCGGCAAGACCGTCTTCCTCAAGTCGCTCGTCGGGCTGCTCAAGCCGGAGGAGGGCCGCGTCCTCATCGGCGGGGTCGACATGGTCAACGACCGCGACCGCGAGGTGTTCGAGGCGCGCAAGCGGTTCGGGCTGATGTTCCAGGACGGCGCGCTCTTCGGCTCGCTGCCGCTGTTCGACAACATCGCGTTCCCGCTCCGCGAGCACACCCGCAAGAAGGAGTCCGAGATCCGGCGGATCGTGATGGAGCGGATGGAGATGGTCGGCCTCACCGGCGAGGAGCGCAAGCTGCCCGGCCAGATCTCCGGCGGCATGCGCAAGCGCGCCGGCCTCGCCCGCGCGCTCGTCCTCGACCCGGAGATCATTCTGTGCGACGAGCCCGACTCCGGCCTGGACCCCGTCCGCACGGCGCACATCTCCCAGTTGCTGATCGACGTCAACGCGCGGATCGACGCGACGATGCTGATCGTCACGCACAACATCGACATCGCCGCGACCGTCCCGGACAACATCGGGATGCTGTACCGCCGCGACCTCATCGCGTTCGGCCCCCGCGAGGCGCTGCTGACCAGCGACGAGCCGGCCGTCCTGCAGTTCCTGCACGGCGACACGCGCGGACCGATCGGCATGTCGGAGGAGAAGGACGCCGCGCTGCTCGCCGCCGAGGCCGCCGGCCCCGTGCCCCTCCAACGCACCCTGGAGATCCCGCCGCAGCTGCGTCCCACGCCCGGGGCGCCGCCCCGGCAGGGCGAGCTGCGGCACGCGCGGCGCCTCGACGAGATGATGCCGCGCCTCTCCCGCCGGGCGCAGCAGGCGATCTACGCCAACCGCAGGCACGTGCCGGAGGGCGGCGTCCCCGATGCGAACTGACCGCCCTCGAACCGACGAGCCGACCGCACCGCGCGGCGACGCGCGCGTGCCCGAGGAAGGAGACGCGCGTGGCGGCACCTGATTCCGCCGTTCCCGGCGCCGGCGCACTGCGCCAGACCGGGCGGCTCTTCGCGCTCGCCGCGACGGTACTGGCGCTGTCGTTCCGGCGCCCGTTCCAGCTCCGCGAGCTGGTCCAGCAGTTCTGGTTCATCGCGTCGGTGTCGATCCTGCCGACCGCGCTCGTGTCCATCCCGTTCGGCGCGGTCATCTCGCTCCAGGTCGGGTCGCTGGCCAAGCAGCTCGGCGCGCAGTCGCTCACCGGTGGGGCGAGCGTCCTCGCCGTCGTGCAGCAGGCCAGCCCGCTGATCGTGGCGCTGCTGATCTCCGGCGCGGCCGGGTCGGCGATCTGCGCGGACCTCGGCTCCCGGACGATCCGCGAGGAGATGGACGCGATGGAGGTGATGGGCGTCTCGCCCGTCCAGCGCCTCGTGGTCCCGCGCGTCCTCGCCTGCATGGCGGTCGCGGTGCTGCTGAACGGCCTGGTCTCCGTCGTCGGGGTCGCGGGCGGCTACTTCTTCAACGTGCTGCTGCAGGACGGGACGCCCGGCGCCTACCTCGCCTCGTTCTCCGCGCTCGCGCAGCTGCCCGACCTGTACATCGGCGAGTTCAAGGCGCTGATCTTCGGATTCATCGCCGGCGTGGTGGCCGCCTACCGCGGCCTGAACCCGAATGCCGGCCCGAAGGGCGTCGGGGACGCGGTCAACCAGTCGGTCGTCATCACGTTCCTGATGCTGTTCTTCGTCAACCTCGTGCTGACCGCCATATACCTGCAGGTCGTCGCCCCGAAGGGAGCGTGACATGGCGGTCTCCGGGGTTCGCCGCCTCCGCCCGGTGAAGCTGGTCTCCTGGCTGGACCAGCCCGGCGACCAGCTCGGCTTCTACGTCCGGGCGCTGCTGTGGACGCCGCGCGCGTTGCGCCGCTACCTGCGCGAGACGCTGCGGCTGCTCGGCGAGGTCGCGTTCGGCAGCGGCGCGCTCGCCGTCATCGGCGGCACCGTCGGCGTCATGATCGGCATGACGGTGTTCACGGGCGTCGTCGTCGGCCTGTCCGGCTACGCCGCGCTCGACCAGATCGGGTCGGCGGCGTTCACCGGCTTCGTGTCGGCGTACTTCAACACCCGCGAGATCGCCCCCCTGGTGTCCGGGCTGGCGCTGTCGGCGACGGTCGGCGCCGGGTTCACCGCGCAGCTCGGCGCGATGCGGATCAACGAGGAGATCGACGCGCTGGAGGGCATGGGCATCCAGTCGGTGCCCTACCTGGTCACCACCCGGATCATCGCGGGGACCGTCGCGATCGTCCCGCTGTACGGCATCGGGCTGCTCAGCTCCTTTCTGGCCTCCAGACAGGTGACGCTCTGGTTCAACGGGCAGTCGGCCGGCACCTACGACCACTACTTCAACATCTTCCTCGCCCCGGAGGACGTGCTGCTCTCGTTCGCCAAGGTGCTGATCTTCAGCGTGATGGTGGTGCTCGCGCACTGCTACTACGGCTACCGCGCGGTCGGCGGCCCCGCCGGCGTGGGCGTCGCCGTCGGCCGCGCGGTCCGCACCGCGATCGTGCTGATCAGCGTGACGGACTTCTTCGCCAGCCTCGCCATCTGGGGTGCCACGACCACCGTGAAGGTGACGGGCTGACATGGGCCGAACTGACATGGGGTGGATCTGACATGGGGTGGATCTGACATGGCCCGGCGAACCACCCGGCACGTGGTCGGGCAGCGCCTCACCGGGGTGGCGTTCCTGCTCGTCCCGGCGCTGCTGGTCTGGTTGTCGATCGCGATCTACGACAAGCAGTTCACCGACGCGACGATGGTGACGCTGCGCACCTCGACGGCCGGGCACGAGATGCACGCGATGGCGGACGTGAAGGTCCGCGGCGTCGTCGTCGGCGAGGTCCGGTCCATCACGGCGGACGGGGCCGGCGCGAAGCTGGAGTTGGCCCTGAAACCGGGGCTGACCGACCGGATCCCGGCGGACGTCCAGGCGCGGCTGCTGCCGACGACGGTGTTCGGCGCCCGGTTCGTCTCGCTCGTCCCGCCGGCCGGGTCGGCGGGACGGCCGATCGCCGACGGCGACGTGATCTCCGAGGACCGCAGCCGGAACGCGGTGGAGCTGTCGGAGGTCCTCAACCACACGATGGACCTGCTCGACACCATCCAGCCGGCGAAGCTCTCGGCGACGCTGAACGCCATGGCACAGGCGCTGGAAGGGCGCGGCGACCAGATCGGCCGCAACTTCGAGCAGCTCGACGCGTTCCTGACCAGGCTCAACCCGGAGGTGCCGGCGCTCGCCCGCAACCTCCAGGAGCTGGCGACGTTCACCCAGCACGCGTCCGACGCGGCGCCCGACCTGCTTCAGGCGCTCACGGACTTCACGGTCACCAGCCGGACGATCGTCGACCAGCGCACCGCCCTCGCGACCCTGTACGACGCGGTGTCGGGATCGTCCGCCGACCTTGAGGACTTCCTGCGCGCCAACTCCGGCAACATCATCGCGCTGGCGACCGAGAGCCGGGGGAGCCTGGACCTGATGCGCCGCTACGCCCCGGCCGCGCCCTGCACGTTCCGCGCGCTCGCCGGCTTCATCCCGACGATGAACAAGGTCCTCGGCAAGGGCACGGACGAGCACGGCGTCCACGGCGTGGTCGTGCCGGTCACGAGCAAGGGCCGCTACGTCCCGGGCAAGGACGCCCCCCGCTACGACGGCGGCGGCGGGCCGCGCTGCCCGGGCGTCCCCTACCTCGGGACCGGGGACGGGGTGCGGGTGCTGCCCGCCGGCGGCGCGCCCGGCCAGGGCGGCGCGGCCGGCAGCGGCCTCGGCCCCGCGAACTCGGCGTCGGAGAACGACCTGATCAACGAGCTCGCCGGGGCGCCGCTGGACGAGGTACCCGAGGAGCTGCCGGACTGGTCCAGCGTGCTGGTCGGGCCGATCTACCGGGGCACGGAGGTGACGGTGAAGTGAGGCTCACCGGTCAGGGGATCAAGGGCATGGGCTTCCCCCTCGTCAGCTCGCTGATCTTCATCGTGGTCACGGTGCTGGCGACCGCGCTGCTGGCGTCCAGCATCACCGGCGCCACCAGCGGCGACCGCGTCACCTACTACGCCAAGTTCACCGACGTGGCCGGGCTCCATCCGGGGCACGGGGTGCGGATCGCGGGCGTCGAGGTCGGCCAGGTCGAGGAGATCAAGGTCAGCGACCGCCGGCTCGCCCGGGTGAAGATCTCCGTCGACCGGGACCGGCGGATCCCCGCGTCGGCGACCGCCGCCGTCAAGTACCTGAACCTGGTCGGCGGACGGTACGTCTCCCTCGGCCAGGGCACCGGCTCGCCCGGCCAGGTACTGAAGCCCGGCGGGACGATCCCGGTCGAGCACACCGCCGGGACGCTCAACCTCACCCAGCTGTTCCAGGGGTTCCAGCCGCTCATGCAGGCGCTGTCGCCCGGGGACGCCAACAAGCTCTCGGAGTCGGTCGTCAAGGTGCTCCAGGGCGAGAGCGGCACCGTGGAGAGCCTGCTGCGCACCGTCGGAGAGCTGACGAGCACGCTCGCCGCCAAGGACAAGGTGATCGGCCAGCTCATCGCGAACCTCGACAGTGTCGTCCAGACCATCAACGGGCGGGACCGGCAGCTCGTCGACCTGGTCACCACGCTGCGTCGGTTCACCTCCGGCCTCGCCACCGACCGCGTCCCGATCGGCGAGGCGCTCGGGTCGGTCGCCGACCTGACCACCGCCACCGCCGGGCTGCTCCAGGTCACGCGGGACCCGCTGAAGGACGACATCGTCCAGCTCGGCCGGCTCAGCGACAACCTCAACCGCGACGAGCCGCTGCTGACGCGCTTCCTCCAGCGCTCGCCCGGGAAGATGGCGACCTTCGGCCGCCTGGCCTCCTACGGCTCGTGGGTGAACTTCTACCAGTGCGAGGTGAAGTTGATCGGCGTCAGCTACGCGGGCTCCGACCTGTCGAACCAGCCGCCGCCGACCGGCCTGCCCATCAAGGACGCGAGGTGCCGCGGATGACGCCCCCGACCCCGCCCCCGGGCGGCCCCCCTCCCGGCGGCCCGCCCCCCGTCCCCCCGGCGGGCGGGCCGCCTCCGCCGCTGCCGCGCCCCCTGCCGCGCGCCCTGCCGCGCCCGAAGCGGGGTCGGCCGCGGCTGAAGCCGTTGCGCGACCGCGACCCGATCGGGGTGGCGGCCGTCGGCATCGTGATCCTGCTCGTGCTCGGCGCGCTCGCCTACCGCGCCGACCGGCTGCCGCTCGTCGGCGGCGGGACGACCTACAGCGCGTACTTCTCCGAGGCCGCCGGGTTGGACCCCGGCCAGGAGGTCCGTGTCGCCGGGGTGAAGGTCGGCAAGGTCACCGGCGTCTCGCTCAAGGGGAACAAGGTCAAGGTCACGTTCCGGGTGAAGGACACCTGGGTCGGGAACGCGACCCGCGCCACCATCATGATCAAGACGCTGCTGGGGTCGAAGTACCTCCAGCTGGACCCGCTCGGCTACCGCAGGCAGAACCCGAGGGAGCCGATCCCGCTCGACCGGACCGTGGCCCCCTACGACGTCACGACGGCGTTCCAGGACCTCGGCCGGACGTTCGAGCAGCTCGACACGACCAGGCTCGCGCAGAGCCTGGAGACGATCTCCACGACGTTCGAGGACACCCCGGCCAGCGTCCGGGTCGCGCTGCACGGCCTGTCGGCGCTGTCCACCACGATCGCGTCGCGGGACGCCGAGCTGTCCCGGCTGCTCGCCGGGACCAAGCAGCTGTCCGGCACGATCACCGCGCAGAACTCCCAGTTCGAGACGCTCTTCAAGGACGGCAACCTGCTGCTCGGCGAGCTGCGCCGGCGACGCGACGCCATCCACGCGCTGCTCGTCGGCACGCAGCGGCTCGGCACGGAGCTGGTCGGCCTCGTCGACGACAACCGCCGCACGCTTGGCCCGACGCTCGCGTCCTTGGAGCGGGTCGTCGGCGTCCTCCAACGCAACCAGAAGAACCTGGAGCGCGTCCTGACGACGGCCACCCCCTACATCCGCGTCCTCGGCAACGCGACGGGCAACGGCCGCTGGGTGGACGGCTACCTGTGCGGGACCGTCCCCGAGGAGTACCTGGTGAACGGCAGGTGGCAACCGGAGGACCCGGACCGCTGCAAGCCGCCGCACCTGACGGGAGGACGGTGACATGGCGTCCTCCTCGACGCGCCCGGTGAAGCTGCCGAAGCTCGGTTCGCCGATCCGCGACCACCGGACGCGGGTGCTGCAAGCGCTCATCACGGTCTTCGTCCTGCTGGTCGCGATCGCGCTGGTCCCCTTCGTGAGCGGCGGGCCGGCGCACCGGATCACCGCGTACTTCGCCACCGCGATCGGCGTCTACCCCGGTTCCGACATCCGCGTCCTCGGCGTGAAGGTCGGCTCGATCGACTCCGTCGAACCGCTCGGCGACAAGGTCAAGGTCGAGATGCGGGTGGACGACGACGTCGACGTCCCCGCCGGAGCCCGCGCCATCGTCATCGCGCCGAACCTGGTGTCGGACCGGTACGTCCAGCTCGACCCCGCCTACGACGGCGGCCCGAAGATGGCCGACGGCGCGTCCATCGATGTGAGCAACACCGCGACCCCGCTGGAGCTCGACCAGCTCTACGCCGCGGTCCGGAAGATCTCGGGCGACCTCGGCCCGCGGGGGCTGAACGCGCAGGGCGCCCTGTCGGACGTCATCCGGGTCGGCGCCGCCAACCTCGGCGGCAACGGGCAGGCGCTCAACACCATGATCTCCGACCTCGGCAAGGCGTCGCAGACGCTCGCCGACAACAGCGGCGACCTGTACGCGACCGTCGCCAACCTCAACAAGTTCAGCGAGATGCTCCGCGCCAACGACGGGCAGATCCGCCTTGCCGAGAACCAGCTCGCCGAGGTGAGCGGGTTCCTCGCCGCCGACCGCGACGAGCTCGGCGCGGCCCTGCGCAACCTCGCGCGGGCGCTCGCCGAGGTGAAGGGGTTCATCCAGGACAACCGCGCGGCGCTGAAACGCAACGTCGGCAAGCTCACGGACGTCACCCAGGTCCTGGTCGACCAGCGGGCGTCCCTCGCCGAGCTCATCGACACCGCGCCGCTGGTGACGCAGAACGCCCTGAACGCCTACGACCCGAAGACCCGGACGCTGATGGCGCGCGGCGACCTCCTGGAGATCACCAAGGCGTTCGGCAGCCTGGACCAGCCGGGCGTCGACCCGATCGCCGCCGACCAGCGGCCGGTGTGCGCCGCGGCGGCGTCCGCCACGCAGACGCTCCGCGAGCAGTGCGACCGGCTGAAGAGGGGCGGGCTGGTCGCGGTGGCCCCGACCCGGGAGACCGGCCTGCCGGCGCTGCCGCTGCCGCCCGCGGGCAAGATCTACGCCGGCACCGGCGGGAAGGCGGACCGCTGATGCGCACGCCCAAGCTCGTTGCGGCCCTCGCCGCCGGCGTCGTCCTGACGGCGGGCTGCTCGGTGCGGCTGGAGGACGTCCCGCTGCCCGGCGGCGCCGACCTCGGCGACCACCCCTACACGGTGAAGGTGCGGTTCGAGGACGTGCTGAACCTGGTCCCGCAGGCCGCCGTCCGTGTCAACGACGTCCCGGTCGGGCGGGTGAAGAAGGTGTCGCTGCCGACGGGGGCGTGGCAGGCGGAGGTGACGCTCGCCGTGAACGGCGACGTGCACCTGCCCGCGAACGCGACCGCCAACCTGGAGCAGTCGAGCCTGCTGGGGGAGAAGTACGTCAAGCTCGCCGCGCCGACGACGGCGCCGTCCCCGCAGCGGCTCTCCGACGGCGCCGTGATCCCGGCGTCCCGGACGACGCGCAACGCCGACACCGAGGAGGTGTTCGGCGCGCTGTCGCTGCTGCTGTCGGGCGGCGGGCTCCCGCAGATCCGGACCATCAACCGGGAACTGAACCAGGCGCTCAACGGGCGCGAGGACAAGGTCCGGTCCGCGCTGCGGAACCTCGACACCTTCACCAGCACGCTCAACCGGAACCGGCAGTCGATCGTGAACGCGCTTGACGGGCTGAACCGGCTGTCGTCCACGGTCAGAGCCCGCAACGGGCAGGTCGGGACCGTCCTGGACGACCTGTCGCCCGGCCTGAAGGTACTGGAAGAGCAGCGCGGTCGGCTCGTCGAGATGCTGCGCCGGCTGGAGAGGCTCTCGGACGTCGCCGTCAAGACGATCAACGCCAGCAAGGAGGACACGGCCGCGAACCTGCGCTCACTGGCGGTCGTCCTGCGCAAGCTCGCCGACTCCGGCCGCGACCTGCCGAAGTCCCTGGAGATCCTGCTGACCTACCCGTTCACCGACGAGGCGCTCAAGGCGATCAAGGGCGACTACCTCAACGGCTACGTCACCGTCATCGCCGCCGAGGGCTTCGACTGCGTCATGCCGCCGGTGAAGGAGGAGGGGCCGTTCGACGGCCTCGACGATGAGGAGGAGGCGCGGGCGCGCGCACTCGCCGCGACGCCCACGGTCCCCGGCCCGCAGCCCGCGCCCTGCCCGGACACGGCGGCGGGTCGCGGCTCCGGAGCCGCCGTGCCCGGCGCCGGGACTCCCACCACGGGGACTCCGACCACGGGGACTCCGACCACCGGGACCCCCACCACGGGGACGCCGCAACCGGTGACGCCGAGCCAGGCACCCGGTAACGAGAGCCCGAGCAGCGAGCCGGCCCTTCCGCTGCCGACGCTCGGGGAGGGGGACTGACATGCTGACCCTGGTCACCCGCATCAAGATCGCCGTGTTCGTCGTCATCGCGATCGTCGTGGTCGCCTACATCGGCATCACCTACGCCGACGTCGGCCGCTACGTCGGGCTGCGCGGCTACTACACCGTCCGGCTCGACCTGCCCAGCACCGGCGGCCTCTTCGAAGGGTCCGCGGTGTCCTACCGGGGCGTCACCGTCGGCAAGGTCGGCAAGCTCGACCTGACGCAGGACGGCGTCATCGCCGAACTCCGGATCGACGACTCGGCGCCGGACATCCCGCGCGACCTCCAGGCGATCGTCGCGAACCGCTCCGCGGTCGGCGAGCAGTACGTCGACCTGCGGCCCCGCGCCGACGCCGGGCCCTATCTGGCCCAGGGCACCACGATCCCGCGCAGCGTCACCACCACCCCGGCGCCGGTCGACGAGACGCTCAAGAGCGTCAACGACTTCACCGCCTCGCTACCGCTGAACGACACCAGGATCCTCATCGACGAGCTGGGGCTGGCGTTCGCCGGGCAGGGCCCGCACCTCCAGCAGCTCCTCGACACGAGCGCCCGGTTCATCTCGGCGTCCGACGCGGCGTTCCCCGAATCGCGCGCTCTGATCCACAACGGGGAGGCGGTGCTGCGGACGCAGAACGAGATGTCGGGGGCGTTCAAGGCGTTCGCGGCCAACTCCAGCCTGCTCGCGCGGCAGCTCCGCGACTCCGACGCCGATCTGCGCGAGCTGATCACGGCCGGGCCCGGCGCGGCGGCCGAGCTTTCCGGCCTGCTCCACGACCTGGACCCGAGCCTCGGCGTGCTGCTGGCGAACCTCCTCACGACCGCCCGCGTGGCCGAGCCGCGCCAGGCCGCCATCGAGGAGATGCTGGCCAATCTCCCGCGGGTCGCGGCGATCGGCCCCAGCATCGTGGACGGGGGCAAGCTCCGGATGGGCCTGGTCACCACGTTCTTCAACCCGCAGCCCTGCACGCGCGGTTACGGCAAGACCAGGTACCGCGACGGCCTCACCCTGTCGCCCGCGCCGTTCAACACCGACGCGCACTGCGCGGAGAGCCCGAGCACCGGCATCAACGTGCGCGGCACCGCCAACGCGCCGCGCAAGGGCGTCCCGGCGCCGGCCAAGCCGGGCACGCTGAGCGGCCCGGAGGCGACCGGCCTGCTCGCCTCGCTGGGCTTGGCCGGGCTGGCGCAGCAGCAGGCGCCGTCCGGCGACCTCGCCGCCCTGCTCGGACTCGGAGGCGCGCCGTGACCGTCGTGGCGGCCGTGCTGCGCAAGCCGACCTGGATGATCCGCTGGATCCGTCCGGCCGGCTACGCCCTCACGGCCGCCGCCGCCGTCCTCCTGCTGCTGTCGCTCTGGTCTCTGTTCCAGTCCGGGCGGGGCGCCGACCACGACCTCGCCGCCGCGCGGGACGACGTGAGCCGGACCACCGTCCGCGATCTGGCGCTGATCAACAGCATCGACCCCAAGGTGGCGGAGTTGGACATGACGCACTGGCTGGACGTCGCCACCGGCCCGTTCGCCGACGCGCTGAAACGCGACATCCCGGGCGCACGCGCGAGGTTCGCCGGGCAGAAGGCCCCCTCGCACGGACGGGTCACCGCACTCGCCGTCACCGCACTCGACCGGTCGGCGGGCGAGGCGACCGTCCTCGCCTCCGTCCGGATCTTCACCGAGCCCGCCGGTGACGCCGCCCAGGGCACCGAGCAGCGCAAACGCTACGAGGTCGGGATGCAGAGGGTCGGTGGCGTGTGGAAGATCAGCTCGCTGAAGGCGCTGGCGCCCGGGGGGAGCGGCCCGTGAGCATCACCGAGGAGCGACCCGCGCGCCGCGACCCCGCCCCGCGGAAGAAGAGGAGGACCGCCCAGCGCACGCTCGTCTCCGGACTCAGGCGGGCGGCCGGGCTGGGATGGCCGGCGGCCCTCGCGCTGGCGCTGTGCCTGTCCGCCCTCGCCGTCGACGGCTGGGCCGGCAGGCGAAGCGAGCGGTCACCGGCCGCCAACCGCGCACTCGTCGACAAGGCCCGGACCGGTGCGGCCGTCGCCGACGTCTCGGCGAAGATCGCGCGGATCTTCACCTTCACCTACACCGACCCGGCGGCGACCGAACGCGCCGCGAACGACGTCCTCACCGGCCGCGCCGTCGGCGACTACCGCGAACTGTTCGGCCTCGTGAAGCAGAACGCGCCGGTCATGAAGCTCGCCCTCACCACGAAGGTCGCGAAGGCCGGGCTGATCAGACTCTCCCGTGACGGGACGGCGGTCCTGCTGGTCCTGCTCGACCAGCAGGCCACCCGCGGCGGCAAGGCGACCGGTCCGCCGGTCGCGGCCCAGCTCATCGTCACGGCCCGCGACGACCACGGCTGGCGCATCAGCGACCTCCGGGCCGCCTGAAAAGAAGGGGTGGACTCAGGTGACCGAGACCAGGACCAAGACCGCCGACCCGGCGGCCGGCGAGCACGAGGCGCGGGCGGACGAGCCCGAGACCCCGGCCGGCGAACCGCTCGAACCGGAACCGTCCGCGGACCACGCGGCCGAGGCTCCAGATCCCGCGGGAGAGGAGGCCGCCGAGGACCCGGAGCCGTCGCCGTCCGAGGAGACCGGTGAGGCGCCGACCGCGGGGCCGCCGGCGAAGGACGCGGCCGACCGGCCCCGGCGCCGCCTCTCCAAGGATCCGCTGATCCGAATCGCGTCGCTCGTGACGCTGATCGCGGCCGGTGCCGCCGCGTGGTTCGGCTGGTCGTACCACGCCGCGTCCGGCGACGACGCGATCGGCTACGCCGCCGAACGCGACCGGGTGCTCGCCGTCGCGGGGCAGGAGATCGTCAACCTCAACACCCTCGACTACCGCCAGGTCGACACGGGCCTCAAGGTGTGGCAGGACTCGGCGACCGCGCAGCTCTACGACCAGATCGTCCAGGGCCAGGGCCGGCTGAAGACCGAGGTGCAGAAGGCGAAGACGACCAGCACCGCGAAGATCCTCGAATCCGGGCTGACCGAACTCGACTCCCGCGCGGGCAAGGCGGCCGTCATCGCCGCCGTCCGCATCACCATCACCGGTGCCGACGGCAGGCCGGTCGACAACACCCGCCGGTTCGCCGGCCAGCTCACCCGGACCTCGGACGGCTGGAAACTTTCGGCGCTCGGCCAGGCCCCCACCGGTACGCCCTGATCGGGGAGGAGAAAGCGAAATGGCAGCGATCACTTCGGCCGGACGGTTCGTCCCCGGCACCGCGCGCACCCGCCTGGTCATTCTCCTTGGGGCCCTGACAATAGCGCTCGGTGGAGTGGCCGCCTGGTCGAACGCTCAGGAGCGCGACCTGACGGGCGCGGCATCCGCACAGAACGACGCCCTCGGTGACAATGGCCGTACCGCCGAGGTCAAGGGCCAGGTGACCACGGCCGTCAACACGGTGTTCTCCTACAACTACGCCGACGTGGCCAAGACGGAGAAGGCGGCGCAGGAACTGCTCACCGGAAAGGCCGTCCAGCAGTACAACCAGCTTTTCGCCCTGGTGCGCAAGCAGGCTCCGCAGCAGAAGCAGGTACTCACCACCGCGGTCACCGACTCGGCGGTGAAATCCCTGACCGGCGACCGCGCCCGCCTCCTCGTCTTCGCCGACCAGCGCAACACCCGCACCGACACGAACAAGACGAGCTACTCCGCGGCCGTCTTCGCCGTCGACGCCCTGTACGCCGGTGGCACATGGAAGATCTCCGCCATCGACACCCTCGGCGCGTGACCGCACCCGGGCCAAAGAGAATGGCAGGAATGGGTGGTCCTGGAATGGAGTCAACGGTGTTACTCGGAAAGATCGCCAGAATGGCCCTGACCGCCACCGCGGTCACGGCCACCGCCGCCGCTCTCAACGCGACCCCCGCCTGGGCGGCCGGTCACAAGGTCTTCATGCCCGGCGTGCTCTCGCCCTCCACCCAGCCCGTCACTGGAAAGAGCAGCGGTTCCATCGCGCTTGCCACCAGTAGCGGCGGGGTCATGACCTGCGTCGACACGGGCGCTTCGAAGGCCTTGACGACCACCGGAACGGTGAGGGTCGGCACCGTCGTCCCGGACCCCCCGCCCACCGGCTGGGTGACCGGTCAGTTTTTCAGCAACTGCACGATCTCCGGCCTGGCCGCCACGGTGACGCCTCAGCCGTGGTCCCTCTCCCTCCCGGGCCCGACTGCTTCCGGAGTCACAGCCGCTCAACTGGGCAGCGTCAAGTTCACGGTGAACATCCCCAGCATCCCGTGCTCCGCGACGTTCCAGGGCTCTACCAGTTCCAACGGATACATCAACGGTAAGCACACCAACCCGACGAGCGCGGGAGCCGCCAGCACCCTCTCGCTGCCGTTGGGGTCCCCCAACAACCTCAGCGCGACCGCCGTCTCCGCGACGTGCCCCTCCAGCATTGTCAGGTGGGGTGACCTGGTCGTGCTCGGCGTCGTGATCGAACTGAGGGGTGTCAACTCCACCGCGAACGAGGGCCCGACCATCACGTGAGAGCACGCCTCTGACCAAAACCGCCCCCCGGGCGCTCGCCACCTCGACGGCCCCGCCCAGGCGGCAGCACCTCCCCTTGCGGAGCTGAGTGCGAGCGAGGGGGACGCCGCGATCGGCCGCGAGCCCTGAATCGTCACGAGACCCGAATCCGATGATAAATCTGGCTTGATCGAAGACTAATCCGATGACAAATCTCGCAAGGATCGCCGGGGCGCTTTAAAGGGAAGTCGAACAGTCTCTTGAGAAGTGCACTACTGGCGGGTATATTTCGATATTGGTACGGCAGGACTGGGTGGTCTTGTGGTGAAGTCGAAGAAGTTCGGCTTTTGGGGTTCTGCGCTCGTCAACCCGGAGGAGTTCGACCTGTAGAACGCGGTCAGTGTCCCTACGAGAAGAAGAAACCACCCCCGTGAAGGGAAAGCGGACTGACATGCGAAAAATCACGAGAATGGCCCTGACCGTCACCGCGGTCACGGCCACCGCCGGCGCTCTCACCACGACCCCCGCCTGGGCGGCCGGTATCAACGTCACCATGCCCGGCGTGCCCTCGCCCTCCACCCAGGCCGTCACTGGAGAGAACAGCGGTTCCGTCGCGGCCGCCAGTAGTAGCGGCGGGGTCCTGACCTGCGTCGACACGGGGGCTGCGAAGGCCTTGACGGCCACCGGAACGGTGAAGGTCGGGACCGGCGTCACGGACCCCATCGGCTCGGTGACCGGTCTGACGTTCAGCAACTGCACGGTCTCCAGCCAGGTCGCCACGGTGACGCCTCAGAATCTGCCGTGGTCCCTCTCCACCACGGGCCTGACCGCTTCGGGAGCCACCCCCGGTCGGCTGAGCGGCGTCAGAATCGTGGTGAACATCCCCAGCATCCCGTGCTCTGCGACGTTCCAGGGCTCGACCAGTACCAACGGATTCATCAACGGTACGCACACCAACCCGACGAGCGCGGGAGCCGCCAGCACCCTCTCGCTGCCGTTCGGGTCCACCAACAACCTCGTCGCGACCGGCGTCTCCGCGACGTGCCCCACCAACATCGTCAAGAACGGTGACACGGCCACGCTCGCCGGCGTGATCAAACTGAGGGGTGTCAACTCCACCGCCAAGGAGGGCCCGACCGTCGTTCGCACGTGATGTGAGAGCACGCCTCTGACCGAAGCCGCACCCGGGCGCTGGCCGCCCGGGTGCGGTTCCCCGTCGATCAAGGATGTGAAATGCATCGGATGTTCCGAAGTGTCGCGCGGATCGCGGCGGTCGCGGGCCTTGCCGTGAGTGGCGGCGCACTGGTGGCGGTCCCGCCGGCGATCGCGGACATCGGCTTCGACACGGGGCTTGTCTGCTCCGGCAAGTCCGGAACACATGATGTGGCGCTGCGGATCGAAACGACCATCCCGTCGACCGGGACCGTCGGCCAGCCGATCCAGCTGGGCACCATCAAGATCGACGTCGGTCTCCCGCCCGAGTTGGTGAAAAGAGTTTCGGCGACCTCCCCCGCCGGGGCATCGACACCACCGGCGACGAGCGTCGCCCCATCGTCCGCGACTCCCGCCGCGCTCGGGGGGGTCGCGGAGCTCCAGGTCGCGGTCCACGGGCCAGGTGGCGACCGGCGCGCCGGGTGGCCTGCCTTCGCTCTGGCGGCCGCACCGCCACGGGGCGACGGGGCCGTGCACCTGACCGGCAGCGGGGTGGCACCGCCGGTGGTCCCCGAAGCGCCGGGCGAGCTCTCATGGTCTGCCGGGGCAGTGGACCTGTCGCTGGTGCCGGGTGACGCGGCGACGGGGAAGGACGCGGCCGAACTGGCGCTGCGTTGCGCGGCGGAGAAGGCGCCGGTGCTCGGAAGCCTACGGGTGCAGCGCGCGAGCGAGCCGGCGATCCCCGGCGCGGCCGGCGCGGCACCCCGTCAGCCCACCGCCTCCCCGGACGGATTGTGCAAGCTGATCCCTGCTCGGGGGCAAGATCCGCGGTACGCCATCAGCGATGATCCCAAACTAGCGGAGATCTTTGAATCCCCGCAAAATCCGGACGGCCTGAACGCCGACGTCGGTGATGGACTGATGTACTGCCTCAAGGCGACAGGGTTCTTCAACATCAAAAAAGTCGGAAACGCCGCTCCCGTTGCTTTCGAGAACAATGTTCGGGCACTGACCGAAAGCTATATGGGGAACATATTCTTCGGACCGAACTGGACGGATTTCCGCGGATATTTCATCAACCGCACCTATCCAACTCCCGCCACGATGCTGGGTTTCGGCTTCATGCCGACACGCGCAGTGGCGGAAGCTGTTCAGGTGGGGGCCCCGGGGGCCGGCGGGACCGGTCCGATCACAGGCAACATGCGGATTCTCCAGCAGTTGTCGACCGAACTCGATATTTCGGGTCCGACCGTCGACAGGCAACAACTCAAAGCCAGTGCCTATGTGCGCATCAAAGCGGGTAAGGCCGAGGTCAACGGAGTTCCCCTCGATCTCGGTACCAAATGCATGACAAGCCCCACCGCGCTCTCTGCGACTGGATTCATGGGGACGCTGAGAACCGGGACGACTCAATACGAAAGCGGGCAGCCGCTTATCGCCCAGAACGTCACGATCCCTTCCTTCTCCGGTTGCGGAGTGACCGAAGATCTCAGCCCGATCCTTACCGCGAGCGTCTCCGGGGCGGGAAACTATGCGAATCTCGAATCGGGACTCTGGTGCGAGGTCACCACTGGTAACCGTTGCGTGGACGGCGCCGGTGCACTTCCTCAGACCTTCACCGTGGAACCGGGCGGGGTCGTCACCGCAGTCGCGAAACCGTTCACCCTGGGGTACGCCGGGGACAACGCGGAGTTCAGGTGCCGGTCGGCGACCATGCGGCTCGATCTCGACCGGGGGCATTGGCAGTCGCGCTTCAGGCTGGGCAAGGGCGACATGTCCCTCGACGGCTGCGAGGTGGAGGCGTCGGACGGCACCGTATACCAGGTGAAGGACGAGGTCACGCAGGACGGATCGTTGTGGCTGAACATGACCATCGATGTGGCGACCGGCCGGCCGGCGATGAAGATCAACGGTGTGCTGCTCGACGCGACCGTGGACGTCGGCGGAGGGAGTCGGTGCACGCTGCGGATATCCCACAACCTGGGAAGAATCTTCCTTCCGGGGCAGCGAGAGGCTCCTGGGCTCCTCGAAGGCTCCTATGACAACGGAACCTTCTCCATGAATTCACATACGTTGATGCCGTCGGGGAACTCGACGTGCGAAATCCCCGGGTTCACGGACTTCACCAGCGTCTTCAATTCGTACAAGGGCGATTTCGTCTTCCGGCCGACTCAGCGGATCACCTCGCCCTGACCAGACCTCCCATCGCCATGGGCCTCTCGTTCCGGCACGATCTGATTTCGTGCCGGAAGTCCCCCCGGGCCCTCCAGGACTGGCCGCATCGTTGCCTGCACCACCCCGGGCGACGGCAGGGCCAGGCCGGCTCGCTGCAGGCCGTCGCCGGCCTGCGGCGAGTACGGTAGCTCCCCTCGCTCCCCGCCATATGAAGCAGACTGGGCGAACGGGGCCGGGCGGAGGGGGCCCGGCAACCGAAGTGATATGCGGTCGATGACAATACCGGCTTCTCCTGGGCCGCCGTCATTGATATTCGCTTACAAGGTGAGAAAATCTCCATGCTTACGCCTTGCGGCGTATTGAAACGGCATTGTTTCAGTATTACTCTCCGATTGGGAATCGAGGATCTCTCTCGTTGAGGATCCGCTTCACGGTTCCGCGTCGGCTGGGATCACGCTGTGGCTGTCCGGCGCTCTGTGTCCGTTTCTCCCGGCAAGAAGAAAGGACGAACTGGTGAAGTCCATTCGTTTCCGGAGAAGCAGTTCCCGGCTGGCGCTTCCCGCCGTGCTCGGTGCTGCGCTGCTCACCGTCGGCCTGGCTTCCCCCGCTTCGGCGGCCAACCCGGACCCGATCCCGGCGAGCTTCAGCTTCTCCGACTGCCCGCCCCTCCCGGACGGTGCTTCGCCGGACTACTCGCAGTGCTGGGTGGGTGTGGTCACCAGCGGTACCTTCAAGGTCGGCAACTTCGACCAGAAGATCGAGCAGCCGATCAGGATCACGTGGGCGAACACCTTCAACACCAGCACCTTCGAGACCAAGACGGTCTTCGGCGGGATCAACGCCCCGAAGATGCTCGTCCAGCCCGGCCTGTTCGGTGACCCGCTCCTGTCGGCCGTGTACGCCAAGGTCGAGTACGCCGGCGTCTTCGAGATGCCGGTCAGCAGCAGCTTCGAGATCAACATCGGGCTGAAGGTCCGGCTCATCAACCCGTTCCTCGGAAGCAACTGCACGGTCGGCACCAACAGCAACCCGATCAGGGTGAGCCTCACCACCGGGACCACCAGCCCTCCGGCCCCCAACACGCCCATCACCGGCGAGGGCCTCTCGATCGCGCGGCCGGACCCGCAGCCGCCGGTGCTGCAGGCCAAGCACGTCGGCAACTCGTTCGCGGTGCCCGGCGCCAAGGGGTGCCTGTTCGGCGGCGGCGTCGCCGACTGGCTGGTCAACCAGGTGGGTGGATTCCCCTCGGCGGCCGGCAAGAACACGATGATCCAGAACGAGTACCTCGTGTCGAAGAACTACAGCCAGCTCTGAAGCTGAGCCCGTTCGACCGGCCCGTGCCCGCGGCGACCCCGCGGGCACGGGACCGCCGTGACGAGCGCGCGGCGGAACTGTTCCGGCGAACCCGGTTACCTCTGGCCTTACGCCGTCCTGCTCCTCCTGGCGGGCCTCGCCCTCATCGCCATGGACCGCTGGCGGACGAGCCTCGTGGAAGGCGAGCGGTCAACGACCGACTGAGTGCTCGAACTCCCACGACTTGGCGAGCATCGACAGGATCGGAAGACCGCGTCCGAGTTCGCCGCGAGGGTCGTCCCGTCGTTGAAGCACTCCGATCCAAGCGAGATGTATTCGTATTCGGGGGGTTTGACGCGGGCACGAGATGGACGCCAGAAGTGTTCACATGACTACGGTGAGGGATAGTCGTTACGTGGCGTAACGAAAGAATTGTGTCGATAGTTCCGGCCGACATGCGGATGCGATTGGCGGCCTGGGGGGCGGCCGGGCGGCAACGGCCGGGGCGCGGTGCTTCTCCGGATTGTCTCCGATTGATCATTCAATCCGGCCATTTTTGTCGGCCGGTGAGTATCGCGGCCATTCAGGAGCGAGATCTCTTCCGTAATGATGTGCGGTGGCCGTGGTGTGGGTTACATTTTGTCGAGGATTTCTTGAAAACGGTGCGAGGGAGGAGTGAATGACGAGGGCCCTCGTTGGGGGAGGGAGGCGTCCCGGAGCTCTCCCGCCACAGGTCATCGCCATTCTGAGTGCTGAGCTGCCCTCGCTGGCCGAAGAGATCCTCGAGGAGGTCCAGCGGTCGGTGCCCGAGTACGCGCGGCACGAGGGGATGCCGGAACCGGCCGCGTACCGGATCACCGTCGAGCAGGCCATGGCGGCCTTCGTCGACCAGGTCTCCGGCGGCGGCGACGGCTACGAGCGGCGCGACGAGCTGTGCCGGGAACTCGGTCGCAGCGAGGCCTACCAGGGGCGCACGCTGGACGCGCTGCAGGCGGCTTACCGGGTCGGGGTGCAGGTCGCGTGGCGGCGGGTGGCGGCCGTGGCGCGGACGCGGCGGCTGCCCGCGGAGGTGACGACGCGGTTGGCCGAGGCACTGTTCGCCTATATCGACGAGCTGGCCTCCCTGTCGGTCGAGGGCTACCTGGAGGTCCGGTCGTCGGCCGACGAGCTGCCCGGCGACCACCGGCGACTGCTGCGCATGGTGCTCGGGCCCGGCGCGGCGAGCGGCGCGCTCGCCGAGGCCGCCAAGGCCGCCGGCTGGGCGGTGCCCCACACGGTGACGATGGTCGCGATGCCGGCGCGCGCGCGGTGCGTCCGGGAGGCGATGGACCGCGACGTGCTCGTCAACCTCGCGGACAACGAGCCCCATCTGCTCATCCCCGGCGGATACGGCGCCGAGCGCGCGGAGATGCTGAGCCGCGCCCTGCCCGAACGCCGCTCCGCGGTGGGGCTGACCGTCCCGCTGGGGGAGGCGGCCGACTCGCTGCGCTGGGCGCGGCGGGCGCTGGCGCTGGTGGAGGCGGGCTTTCTGGAGGATGGCGGCCCCACACTGTGCGAGCGGCACCTGCTGGAGCTGTGGCTGCTCTCGGACGGACCGCTGCTCGACCAGCTCGCCCGCCGGGAACTGGGCGCGTTGGCGGAAATGCCGCGTACCCGGCGTAAGCGCGTGACCGAAACCCTGTGCGCGTGGCTGGACGCGCAAGGAAACGCGGTGGAGGCGGCGCAGAGGCTCCGGCTGCACCCGCAGACCGTCCGGTACCGGATGCGGCAGATCAGCGCGGAATTCGACCGGCAGCTCGCCGACCCGGCGGCACGTTTCGTGCTTGACGCGGTGCTGCGCGCGTACCGGTTGCGGGAGCGCGGCCCCGCACTGGAATGAGACCGCCCCTATTGGACGCTGAATGTAACTACAGGGCCACAGCCTGCTGAATTTACCTTCCCTTTACCTTGCTGGATTTCCTATGATCTAAGTTCGACGTGTTTCAGCTCACAGAATGCGGAGGGTGCGCAGGGTCCCCGCTCGGCGCCCCCTCGGCGTAGACGCCATATGGCCGATCATCCGGACGACCGGGTGCCCCGCCCGGAATTCCCCTCGTTCGGGATGGCGGTGTCTGGAGGTTTGCCGACCCCATGGCACAGCAGACGTTGACGCGGGAGGCGGCGAGTCGCCCGAGCCGGCTGCCGCGCCGGCTCGCCCTGCTGATGCGCCCGGAACTGCCCAGCCTCGCTGGGGAGATCATCGACGAGGTGCGCCGGTCGATCCCCGAGTACGGGCGGCCCCTCAAGGGTCCCTACGTCGAGGCACTGCGCATCGGGGTCGACCGTGCCCTGACGGACTTCGTCGACCGGGTCGCCAACCCGCTGGAACCGAGCGCGCGCCATCAGGAGACCTACCGCAGGCTCGGCCGCTTCGAGGCCCAGGAGGGCCGGACGCTCGACACCCTCCAGGCCGCGCTGCGCATCGGCGTCCAGGTCGCGTGGCGGCGCATCATGAAGGTCGGGCCGCGCCGGCGATTGTCGCCCGAGGTGATGGCCCAGCTCGCCGACGCGCTGTTCGCCTACATCGACGAACTGGCCGCGCTCGCGCTGGAGGGTTACCTGGACGCCCGCCCGGACGGCGAGGCTGAGGCGCACCGCCGCCGCCTGCTGGAGCTCCTGCTCCGCCGCGACGTGTCGTCCCGCGTCCTGGCCGAGGCCGCCGAACGGGCCGGATGGACGCTGCCGGACGAGGCGACCGCCGTCGTGGCCCCGCCCGGCGCCCGGTACGTCCGGGCCGTCCTGGACAAGGACGTGCTCGCCGACCTCACCGCCACCCAGCCGTTCCTGGTCGTTCCCGGAAGGCCGACCCCGGAGCGCCGGCGATCCCTGCTCCGCGTCCTGCCCGACAGGCAGCTCGTCATCGGACTCACCGTGCCGATCGCGGGCGTCGCCGACTCGCTGCGCTGGGCGCGGTGCGCCCTCGGCCTGGTGGAGACGGGTGTGCTGGAGGACGCCCCGGTGACCGACTGCGAGGAGCACCTCATCACCCTCTGGCTGTTCTCCGACCAGGCCCTCATCGACCAGCTCGCGCACCGCCACCTCGGTGAGATGGACGGCTTCAGCCCCCGGCAGCGTGACCGTCTGCTGGAGACCCTGCACGCCTGGCTGGTGACCCGCGGCACCGCCAACGACATCGCCAGGGAGCTCGGCATCCACCCGCAGACCGTCCGCTACCGGATGCGGCAGGTCGAAGGAGTCCTGGGCGACCGGCTGACCGACCGCGAGGCGCGCTTCGCGATCGAGGCCGTGCTGCGTGCGATGCGGTTGCGCGAACGCGCCGCCCGGCCGCCCGGCACGAGTGCCGCATGGGATGGCGCCGCCGCGCGGGAATGAGCACCGGCTGATAATCGCCCAATATCCGATCGGCGCGATTTGAGCACCTGAAACGAACCTTGACCTGCGGGGTTGATTCCCTGAATCGTCGCATGCTTCCATCCAATCCAGTGCAATTCGGCGGAATAATCGCAATGCGGTGGAGGTGCGTTCGGGGTGCGTTCACGATCGGCTTCGCTCCTGGCCGGATTCGGAGCGGTGACGCTCATCGGCATGGTGGGCGTCCATCCGGTTCTCGCGGACGAGCCGGCCCCCACGCCGACCACCACCGTCACCGAAACGCCGACCGATCCGCCAACGGATCCGCCCACCGATCCGCCCACCGATCCGCCGACCGATCCGCCGACGGATCCGCCCACCGATCCGCCGACCGATCCGCCAACGGATCCGCCCACCGATCCGCCCACCGATCCGCCGACCGATCCGCCGACCGATCCGCCCACCGATCCGCCGACCAATCCCCCCACGGACCCGCCCACTCATCCGCCGACGAGTCCGCCGGCCGGCCCGGGCAAGCCCAAGACGCCGGTACTGTCCCTGGGGCTGACGGTGTCGGCGGCGACGATGCGGCCCGGCGGCTCGGTCACCGCGACCGTGCGGGTGGCGTCGGCGAACGCCACCGCGAACGGGATCGTCCTGCGGATGTCGGCCTCGGGCGCCACGGTCGGTCCCCGAACGCAGTCCCTCGGCAGTGTCGGATCCGGCGGCGCCTCCGCGATCGCGACCGTGCGGGCCCCGTCCGATGCGGAGCCCGGCGTGATCACCCTGCGTGCGGCCGTCTCGGCGGCCAGTGCCAGGAGCGTGTCCCGCAGCTACAAGCTGATCATCACATCCGCGTCCGGGGCGCTGCCGCCGGGGATCAGCCCGACGACGCCCGGCGTCCCGCCGCTGACCCCGCCCGACTTCGACCCCCTGGCCGGCATGGCCGGGCCGCAGGTGGCGCTGCCGCCGATCGTGTCCGCCGAGTCCCCGCAGATCGCGCCCGCCTCCGGGCCCCTCGTCCCGGTGTCGAACCTGCGCAGGCTGCCCCCCCAGCCGTTCACCATCGAGGAGTTGACCGCGCTCCAGGCGGGGTTCCTCGCCGCCTTGGGGGCCGGGGTGGTGCTCCTGCTGCTCCGGATGCGGCTGATCCGGCGCTCCGACGGCCGCGTCCCGCTCGCCGTGCGCCGCCGCCTGCGCGCCGCCGGCTCGCGAGTCGCGGACAAGCGCCCCACCGCGGCCCGGCTCCGCACGCTCCCGCCGCAGCCTGCCCGCGCCCGGAATCCGCGCCCGCTCCAGCCGGCCCCCCCGATCCGGCTCTCCGTCCGCCGGGTCCACACCGCCCGCTCCTGACCACCGCGTCCGCCGGGAAACGGCTTCCGGAGTCCGCCACGGCGCCGGCGGAGGCCCTGCGCCCGGAGGTCAGCGGGCCAGCCGGATCAGGATGCGGCACACCTCGTCGATGATCTCGGCGGCCTCCGCCTCGTCCTCGGCGGTGGCGATCTCCCGCCCGGCCTCGCCGATCACCGTCGTCAGCACGAGGCTCAGCACCTGCTCGGGACGTCCGGCGGGCGCGTCGCCGGACGGGCCGCGCAGCAGCTTGGTGTTCTGCGCGATCCAGTGCTGGGCGCGGCTGCGGCGCATCAGCGACGACCCGGACGGGCCCTCGCCGGCGAGGAAGAGCCGGGCCGCCTCGCGCCGCTCCCAGCACACCCGAAGGTAGGCGCGGGCGCCCGCGATGAACAGCGCGATCGGGTCGGACTCGCCGTCCTTGCGGGCGGCGGACACCGCCTGCGCGGCGCTCGCCTCCTGCTCCTCGGTGAGGTCCTCCCACAGCGCCACGTAGAGGCCGGCCTTGCCGCCGTAGTGGTGGTAGAGGCTGCCGACGCTGATACCGGACCGCTCCACGATCTCGGCGATGCCCGCGTCGGCGTAGCCGCGGTCGGCGAAGACCCGCAGCGCCGCGGTCAGCAGCGCCTGGCGGGTCGCGTCGGCGCGGGCCCACTGACGGCCCCCGCCGCCCTCGGCTCCGGCGCCCTCACCCGTGCCGTTCGCCCGCTCGTCGCCGGCGCGGCGCGCCCTGCTCGTCCGCATCACACCATGGTGCCAGGCCGGGCCGCCCGGTTGGGCTCAGTACCAGTTGTGCGCCTGCCACCAGGCCCAGGCGCCGCAGGGGTCCTTGTAGCGCGCCTTGATGTAGCCGAGGCCCCACGCGATCTGGGTGGGGGAGCTGGTGCGCCAGTCGGCGCCCGCGCTCGCCAGCTTGGAGCCGGGCAGTGCCTGCGGGATGCCGTACGCGCCGCTGGAGGGGTTCTCGGCCCGCTCGTTCCAGCCGCTCTCGTGGTTCCACAGCGTCAGCAGGGACGGCCAGCAGCGGTCCCATCCCTTGATCGCGTTCATCTTCTTGCCGAACGCCTTGTTCTGACCGGCGCTCGGGTTCGACTTGGCGAGCCGCTCGCGCTCCTGCTCGGCCTTGAGCTTCGCCCGCGCCGCCGCGTCCCGCTTGGCCTTCTCCTTGAGCCGCTTCAGCTCCCGCTGGTGCTCCTCGTAGGCGCGCTTCTTGGCGACCGCGACCGCGTCGGCCGCGACTTTGTCCATGTCGGACGCCGAGGTCAGCTTCGCGAGCATGTCGTTGGTGGACAGGCCCGCGCTCGCGGCCTTGGGCGGCTCGCTCGCGTCGTCGACGAAGCTGCCGAGGTCGACCACCGTCAACGCACCGCCGAGCACGCCGATCGCCGCGATCGTGATGGTGACGTTGCTGGTGAGCACCCGCCGGACGCGCCGCCCGCCCTCGCGCTCCCGGGGCGCCTCCGGCTCCTCGTACGGGTCGCGGGAGCCGTCCGACTCCAGGAACTCCGGTCCGTAGGGTCCCCCCGCGTCGCGGCCGTCAGGCGACGTGCGGGGTTCCGGAACGCGCGTGGCGCGCCTGGTGCCGGCCCTCCTGGAGCCGCGACGCCCCCCGGCGCTCCCTTGAGCGCCTCCGGCTTCCTCCGCGGGACGTCTGCGCGTGCCGTGACTCTGTGGCATAGGAGAAGACTGCCTTATCGCCCGGGTGTGGTGCTCTCGAAGAGCAAGTACGCAGGCCGGACGATACCCGGTTCACCCGGCCTGTCGTCCACGGCCGCGCCCCCCGCCGGGGTTCAGCAGTTCCACGTCGCCGGCGGCCAGACGCGCGGGTTGCAGCGCCTCGAAGAGGTCGCGGTGCATCCCGTCGAACGCCGCGAGCGCGCCGCCGGGCGCCTCCAGCGCCTGGCTCACCTGGTTGGCCCGCTCCCGTCCCGCCGCGGTGATCTCGACGAGCGTGGCGCGCCGGTCGCGGGGATGCGGGGTCCGGCCGACGAGCCCGGCCGCCTCCAGCTGGTCCACGGTGAGCTTCACCGTGGTCGGGTGCATCATCAGGATCCGGCCGAGCGTGCTCAGCCGTGCCCGGCCGTGGACGGTGAGCGCGAGCGTGGTCAGCAGGAAGTAGCCGGTCTGGGTGAGATCCAGCCTCTTCAGCTCCACGTCCAGGGCCTTCTTGAGCAACTGGTTGAGCCGCCCGACCGAACAGATCGCCAGGAACGGCCACGGATCGCCGAGCAGCCCCTGGCCCTCCCAGCGGTCGCGCACGCCCATGACCAGCGGGTCCACGCCGTCGTCCATCTCGTCTTCTACGCCTCGTCGCGCCTCGGTCTGCACCGGCTGATCGTAGCTTCGGACAAAACCAGATGTAAGTACTCGCTTCTTAGACCTTCTTCCAATAGAGTGCCTCAAATCACAGGCGGAGCCCGTGTGCTCTTGAGGGTGCGCGGAGTCGCGTGTGGTAACCGGTCTCGGCCGAGACCGCTGTGGCGCGCGAACGAGCATGACGAGGGCGCCCCCGCGGTACCGGCAGGATCCGGTGTTTCGGATGGGCGCCGACGTCCGAGCACGAAGGAGGCTGGAGTGACCCTTCTCATCCCCGCCCCGGGGGAGGGCACCGGCTGATGGCCCTGAGCCTGAACAAGGCCCCGGACCTGGCACGCAGACGCGTCGGGAGAGCACTCGACGAGACCGGACTGCTGTGCGTGACCCTTCTCGAAGGGCTGCGCCGCACCTGGGACCTGCGCCAGTGGTGGGGCGAATTCGTCGAGCAGTGCTGGTTCCTCGCACGCGTCACGAGCGTGCCGGTCATGCTCATCGCCGTGCCGCTCGGCGCGACCATCTCGCTTCAGGTAGGCGACATCGCCCGGCAGCTCGGCGCGCAGTCGGGCACCGGGGCGCTGCTCACCGCGGCGATGATCCAGCAGGTGGCGCCGCTGGCCGCGGCGCTGCTGGTCTCCGGCGTGGGCGGGTCGGCCATCACCGCCGACATGGGGGCCCGCAACATCCGCGACGAACTCGCGGCGATGGAGGTCATGGGCATCAACCCGATCCACCGCCTGGTCACCCCCAGGCTGTGGGCGGCGAGCATGGTGTCCGGACTGCTCTGCTCGGTGGTGATCCTCGCGGGCGTCATCGGCGGGTACTACTTCAACGTCATCCAGCAGGGCGTCAGCCCCGGCGCGTTCTTCGACGGCGCCACCACCCTGCTGCAGTTCTCGGACCTGATGATCACGCTGTTCAAGGCGTGGGTGTTCGGATTCATCGCCGCCGCGGTCGCCTGCTACATGGGCATGAACTGCGACTACGGACCCGTCGGCGTCGGCCGCGCGGTGAACCGGGCCGTGGTCGTCACCTCGATCGTGGTGTTCGCGACGAACTACATCCTCACCATGATCTACCAGGTCCTCTTCCCCCCGAGGTTCTGATGGTCGCCATATTCCCCGTCCGCAAGCTGGGCCGCGCCGTCAGGGGCCGCACCGCGGGCCTCGCCGCGTCGGCCGACCTGCCGGTGTTCCTCGGCCGTGTCCTGTACCACCTCCTGGTCGACATCATCATCCGCCGCAAGTACGGCAAGACCCTCGCCAAGCAGGTCAGCGACATCACCGTCGGCGTGGGCGCGCTCGTCATCGGCGGCGGCATGATCTTCGTGATCGCGACGATGTCGCTCGCCACCGGCGCCATGGTCGGCCTCCAGGGCTACCCCGGGCTGGAGCGCATCGGCGCCGAGGCGTTCACCGGACTGGTCGCGAGCTACTCCAACGTCCGCGAGGTCACCCCGATCATCGCGGGCGTCGCGCTGGTCGCGCAGGTCGGCACCGGGTTCACCGCCGAGATCGGCGCGATGCGGATCTCCGAGGAGATCGACGCGCTGGAGGTCATGGGCATCAACTCCCTGGCCTACCTGGTGTGCACCCGGGTCGCCGCGGGCGTCATCGCGCTGGTGCCGCTGTACCTGGTCTCGCTGTTCATGGCGTTCTTCGCCACGAGGTTCATCACGATCCAGTACTTCGGCCTCTCACCCGGCATCTACGACTACTACTTCCACCTCTACCTGCCGCCGATCGACGTGTTCTACAGCGTCATCAAGGTCGCGGTGTTCGCCTTCATCATCATGTTCATCCACTGCTACCGCGGCTACTACGCGGCGGGCGGTCCGGTCGGCGTCGGCGTCGCCGCCGGCCGCGCCATCCGGGAGTCGACCATCCTGATGATCCTGATGAACCTGGTCCTGTCGTACATCTTCTGGGGCCACGGCAGCACGGTGAGGCTGACCGGATGAGCGACGAATCACTGTCCAGCCGGTCCCGGACGGTCTTCGGGCTGGTCGGCGCCGGCGTCATCGCGGCGGCCGCGGCGTTCGTCGCGATCGGTTCCACGCCGTCCCACGCGGGCTCCACCTACTACGACGCGACGTTCGGCCGCGCCGGGCAGGGCCTCGACCCCGGCAAGTCCGATGTGAAGGTCCGCGGGATCGCGGTCGGCGCGGTCGAGGAGGTCAAGCTCGACCGCAACGGCAGGGTCACCGTCCGGCTCCGGGTCGACAAGGGCGTCAGGGTGGCCGACACGGCCGTCGCGACGGTCGAGCCGGTCTCGGTGTTCGGCCCGAAGGACCTCGCCCTCGACCTCGGCGCGCACGAGCTGACCGGCCCCTACCTGAAGGACGGCGGGCGGATCGCGAAGACCAACGACCCGAAGGAGCTGTCGGACACGGCCTGGCCCACCTACCGGCTCACGCGGGCGATCAACCCCGACGACGTGGCGACCCTCCTGCACACGTTCGGCGCCGGGCTCTCCGGGCAGGGGCCGGCGCTGCGCCGGACGATCGACAACGGCGCGATCGTCGTCGACGCGACCTACAAGGACCGCGCCGCGATCCAGTCGCTGCTGAACGACATCAACGGCCTGTCCGGGACGCTGGAGTCGCGCGGCGACACCCTCACCCGGTTCGCCGGGGACTTCAACCGGCTCTCCCAGGTCGTCAACGAGCGACCCGACAAGGTCACCCAGTTGCTGGACGAGTCGACCCGGCTCGGCCAGACCGTCGGCACGAACCTGGAGCAGCACGGCCGCAACCTCGGCAGGATCATCGACTCGGGCGGCCAGGTCGTGCGGGTGTTCAACGGGCAGCGCCGCAACGTCCCGGTGCTGCTCGACAGCCTGACCGGGTTCTTCGGCCTGCTGGCGCAGATCATCCGCATCCCCGGACCGGAGGGCACCCTGATCGCCCAGGCACGCGACGACCTCCCGCTGGACATCTGCCAGATCCTCATCGACGTCTGCGCGGTCAAGCCCAAGGCGACCGCGTTCGACGTGCCGCTCCCCGGCACGGGCGGCGGGCGGGGCGGGCAGGGCCGCACGGCGACGGGGACGCGGCCGTGAGCCCGCTGCTGCGCGGCAAGACCGCGCGCGGGCCCGAGTACTCCACGATCCTGAAGTTCCTGGTGTTCGTGGCGTTGACCGGGCTGCTCACGTTCTACATCGGCCAGCAGATCCTCGGCACGAGCTTCAAGTCCCGCTACCGGCTGTCCGCCACGTTCGACGACGTCACCGGCCTGCTGGAGGGCGACGACGTGAAGGTGGCGGGCACACCCGTCGGCCAGGTCGCGGGCATCAAGGTGGTGCGCGGCAAGGCCGTGGTGAAGATGGCCGTCGACAAGGAGGTCCGGCTGCCCTCCGACTCCACCGCCGCGATCCGCTGGCGCAACGTGATGGGGCAGCGGGTCGTCTACCTGGAGCCCGGGTCGAGCCAGGGCAGGCTGGGCGACGGCGACCGCGTCCCGCACACCAGGTCGGTGGTGGACCTCGGCGACATCGTCAACAGCCTCGGCCCGCTCACCCGCAACCTGGACCCGAACCAGCTCAACAAGATCCTTTTCGCCTTCTCCCAGGCGCTGGACGGCAACGAGCAGAGCATCTCGCTGCTGACCGACAACCTGGACATGCTGCTGCAGACGTTCGCGGCCCGGAAGAAGACGATCAAGGGGATGATCGACGACTACGAGACGGTGAGCGACGCGATCGCCACCCGGGACCGGCAGATCGCCGCCAGCGCCGACAACCTGGAGTCGCTGACCAGGGTCTTCGCCAACAACCGCAAGCTGCTGGAGAGCGCGGTCGTGGAGATCTCGGGCGTGACCACCAACCTCAACCAGGTGCTCGGGGGCAACGACGCGCAGCTCGCCCGCATCATCACCAACCTCGGCAGGTTCAGCGAGACGTTCCGGCTGAACGTCGACCAGCTGGAGAAGATGGTGCAGCAGCTCCCGCTGACCCTCCGGCAGCTGTTCGCGTCCGCGAACGGCGGCCACTACCTGCGCACCAACGCGCTCTGCCTGAACGTCGTCCAGGGCCCCTGCCCGTTCCCGATGGAGCTGCCGAAGTCGCCCGGTGCGGGACAGCCCAGCAAGGACGACCTCACCAAGCTCAGGAAGATGCTGCTGGGGGGTGGCGGCTGATGGCGCTGAAGTCGCTGCGCGACGTCAACCACAAGATCGTCGCGATCGTCACCCTGGCCGCGCTCGGCGCGGGCTGCGTGTTCGCGTTCGCCCTCGGCCAGCTGCACCTGCTCGACCGCGGCTACACGATGAGCGGGGAGTTCAGCGACACCGCCGGGCTGAAGAAGGGCCAGGACGTGCGGGTCGCCGGGGTGAAGTCCGGCCGGATCACCGCCGTGGAGCCCGACTTCGCCCACGGCAGGGTCATCGTCTCCTGGCACGTGAACGCCGGGATCGACCTCGGTCCGAAGACCCGTGCCGAGATCCAGACGACGACCCTGCTCGGCGGCCGGTACCTGCGGCTGTCCGGCCCGGTCTCCAAGCCCTACCTGGCGGACGTGCCGGAGTCGCGGCGGCGGATCCCGCTGTCGCGCACCAGCGTCCCGTTCACCGTGCCGGAGGCCCTGGAGAGCGCGCAGAACATCGTGGGCAAGCTCGACCAGCGCAGCGTCGACAAGCTGCTCACCGAGATCAACAAGATCAGGTCGCCGGGGGCGGTGAAGCTGCGCCGCATCCTGGTCAACATCCAGGAGCTGTCCCGGACGCTGAACGACTCCTATCCCGAGATCCAGCGGCTGATCGAGAACAGCAAGACGATCACCGGCACGCTGGCGGGCAAGGACCAGGAGCTGCGCCAGATCATCGACGCCAGCCAGGTGCTGCTGCAGTCGCTCGTCCGGCGCCGCAACGAACTGGCGGCGGCGATCGGGCAGGGCAGTGAGACCGTCCGGACGCTGTCCAACGTGATCTCCAGGAACCAGAAGGAGCTCGACACCCTGCTGGACAACCTGCACCTGCTGACGACCCGGCTCGCGCCCAACATGGACGCGCTGAACACCGACTTCTCGCTGCTCGGCCCGACGTTCCAGCAGGTGGCCAACCTCAAGGGCAACGGCCAGTACATCGAGGGCCTGCTCACCGGGCTCGGCCCGCTGCAGCCGGCCGGTCCGATCTCCACGCGGCGACCGCAGGGAGGCAACTGATGAGCGGCGACGGCACGGGGGGACGGCCCCCCGGAGGTCCCGGCGGCGGCCGGCTGCGCGGCGTGGCCGTCGCGCTCGGCCTCGCCCTGACGGCCTCGCTCGGCGGCTGCTCGCTCGCCCCGTCCGCGGGCGGCGAGCGCACCATGGTCGTCTACGTCCCGAAGGCCCGCTCCTTCTACGAGGAGTCGAAGGTCAAGGTGATGGGCGCCGACGTGGGGCTCGTCGACAAGGTCGAGAACCAGGGCGACCGGGTGAAGGTCACCTTCCATCTGCGCCGGGACGTCCCGCTGCCGAAGGGCGTGCAGGCCTCGATCGTCCCGCTGAACCTGATCGGCGAGCGCAACCTCGTCCTGCACCCGGCGTGGAGGCCGGGGGAGGCCAAGGAGACCGCGGACGTCATCCCGATCGAGCGCACCCACGTGCCCGTCGAGGTGGACGACGCGCTCAGCTCGTTCACCAACCTGGCCAACGCGCTCGACCCGACCAAGATGCAGAACGCGCTCGGCACGGCCGCCGACACGGTGAAGGGCAACGGCAGGGAGTTCAACGCGACCCTGGAGCAGAGCGCCCGCCTCGTCGAGAACGTCGCCGGGCAGGACAAGGAGCTCATCGAGGTCGCGCAGAACCTCAGCCGGCTGGCGGGGGTGGTGCGCGGGCGCGAGCAGATCCTCGGCACGATGATCCGCGACTTCGGCACCGCGAGCCAGGTGCTGAGCTCCGAGCGCGGCGAGCTGCAGCAGCTGATCAGCGGCATCCTGGAGCTGGCGAAGAACGGCGACAAGCTGCTGCAGAAGTACAAGGGGAACCTGCCCTACGACCTGGCGGTCCTCACCCGGACGGCCCTGATCCTCAAGGGCAACGCCAGGGAGCTGGCGCAGCTCATCCGGGTGCTGCCCGGCATCAGCGACGCGCTCATCGGCGGCTACAACCCGAAGAACAAGTCGCTGCAGATCCGCTTCGCCACGGACGCGTTCCTGCGGACCTGGCTCAAGGGCCTGATGAACTCCGACGACGTCGACTGCCCGCTGCCCGCACCCAACTCCAACTGTCCCTGGCAGAACGGAGGCAACTGATGGGCAGGCTCGTCATCACGGGACGGCGCCGCGCGGCGGCCGGCGGCCGGCTGCTGCTGGTGCTCGTCGCGGCCGCGGCCCTCGCCGTCTCCGGCTGCTCCTACAAGACGGCGGGCGCGCCGAAGGGCGGCCTGAAGCTGACCGCCACGTTCGACGACGCGCAGGGTCTCGTCGCGGGGCACAGCGTGAAGATGTCCGACATCACGATCGGCACCGTCACGAAGGTCGAGCTCGCCGGCTACCGGTCGAAGGCGACGCTGGCCATCAAGGACGGCATCAAGATCCCGCAGGGCACCCGGGCCGAGATCAAGGTGACCTCGCTGCTCGGCGAGAACTACGTGGACCTGCAGATGCCGCCCGGCGCGAGCATGAACCGCGGCCCGTACCTGGCCACCGGCACGGCGATCACCGACACCAGCGTCCAGCCGGCGTTCGAGCAGGTCGTCGGGCAGGCCGGGCCGCTGATCCAGGCCCTGGCCGGGGACGACGTCGCGACGGTCGTCAACGCGGGCGCCACCGCCCTGGACGGCAACGGGCAGAAGCTCAACAAGACGATCGCGCAGGCGGGCGCGCTGCTGAAGCTGTTCGCCGAGCAGCGCCGCGAGCTGGGCGAGTCGGTCGACCGGTTCGCCCGGCTCGGCCGGTCCCTCGCCAAGGGCAGCGACGCCCTGAACGAGACGCCCGAGCAGCTCGAACGCACCACCCGGCTGCTCGACCAGGACAAGTACAAGATCATCAAGATGGTCGACAAGCTCACCACGACGGCGCGCGAGCTGAACGACAAGGTGCTGGAGGGACGCATCCAGCGCTTCCGCGCGCTGCTGCGCGACCTCGACCCCGTCCTGCAGCAGCTCGGCGACAACCGCAAGCGGCTCACGGCGCTGGTGGACGGCCTGGTCGAGTTCACCGACAAGCTGCCGCGGGCCACCTATGACGGCCAGCTGCTGCTGTACCCGCTCCTGCGGATCGTCTGGCCGGACGGAACGCCGATCTTCCCGGGCCTCAGCCAGAGCCCCAAGAAGAAGAAGGCCGGATCGCCGGAGATCCCCAAGCAGCTCCAGGGCGCCCTGCCGGACCTCGACAAGATCCTGGAGCCGCGCGGATGAACAGACGGCTGACGATCAACCTGGCGGCGTTCGGCGTGCTCGCCGCGTTGATGGTCGTGTGGGCGTTCAACAACGTCGTCCGCTTCGACTTCATCGACCGGCCCTACCACATCACCGTGGAGTTCGAGTCCTCGCCGGGCCTGCACCCGAACTTCGAGGTCGACTACCTCGGCCTGCGGGTCGGCAAGATCGACTCGGTGCGGCTGGAGAAGGACAAGGTCGTCGTCCGGCTGGACATGCAGCGCGGCGTCAAGATCCCGCAGGGGGTCACCGCCGCCGCGGCCCGCAAGTCCGCGGTGGGCGAGCCGGTGGTCGAGCTGACGCCGGGGCCCGGCAGGTCCGGCGCCCCGCCGATGAAGCCCGGCACCGTGATCCCGGTGTCGCAGACGAAGGTCCCGCCGAAGTACGGCGACCTCTTCGGCGCCGTCATCGACACCCTGAAGGCGATCGACCCGGACGACGCCAAGGTGCTCACCCAGGAGCTGGCCGCCGGATGGGCCGGACGCGAGGACTCCCTCCGCCAGATCGTCAACGGCGGCGACGACCTCACCCAGACGTTCGCGCAGAACACCGAGCTGCTGGACGGGCTGACCAACGACCTCGGCCGCATCACCCACGTGCTGAACCAGAACCGCGGCTCCCTCGGCGCGGGGATCGACAACCTCGCCGCCCTCACCGCCGCGCTCAGCCAGGTCCGCGGGCAGATCGCCGAACTGCGCGACCGCGGCCCCGGCCTGCTCGCCACGGTGAACGACCTGCTCGACAAGACCGGTCCCGACTTCGGCTGCACCGTGGACATGCTCGGCAACCTGGGCATCGGGAGCTACGACCCCAACTACCTCAACGACCTCCGCAAGACGCTCGCGGTGGCGCCGCAGCTCAAGGTCGTCCTGGACAACGTGATCGGACGGGACCAGGGCCAGCCAGTGCTGAACGTCGTCTTCCAGGTCACGCTGAAGAGGCTCGCGACGCTGGAGTACAAGTACCCGCGCGCGCAGCCCGCGGTGAACCGGGTCCCGACCTGCCCCGGCGGCCGCACCCCGGCGGTGACCAAGCAGAAGCCCTACAAGGCGAAGAACCCGGGCGAGACGATCCCCACCCACGATCCCGCCCTCCAGCGGAACGTGCAGGCCAGGAAGGCCGCGAACGAGAGCGACTCTTCCGGCGGGCCGCCGATCTGGCTGGTGTACGTTCCCCCGATCATCGCCCTTCTGGTGCTGATCAGGGTCATGATGGGCTCGGTGCCCGTGGTGTCCCGCCTTTCCCGACTGCGTCGGGGCAAGGACTGACCCCAACCCCGAGGAGTATCCGAAGTGACAGCCAAGACCACCAAGGGCGGGTCCGACCAGGTCGAGGCGGTCCCGGCCGAGGAGGCGCCCGAGCAGACCGAGGCGATCGAGACCGAGTCCGCCGAGGAGGCCGTGGAGCGGCCCGCCAGGCCCGCCGCCAAGCGCAAGCGCCGGGTGCGGGTCATCGAGGTCATCGACGACGAGGACCTCGACGAGGTCCTGGAGGCGCTCGACGCCGAGGACGAGGAGGCCCCGGACGAGGCTCCGGCCCGGCCGGCCAAGCCGGCGGCGAAGCCCGCCGCCAAGGCGCCCGCCAAGCCGGCCGCCAAGCCGAGGCCGCGCCCGACCCGTCTCGAACCGCCGGAGGACGAGGCCGAGGAGGACGAGGCCGAGGCGCCGAAGAAGGCCCCGGCCCGGCCGAGCCCCGCGGCGTCCGCGGAGGCCCGGCCGGGGATCTTCGGTCTCGGCATGGTGCAGGCGGTCGTGGTGGTCGTCCTGGTCGCGCTGCTGGCGAGCCTGGCGATCTGGCAGTGGACGAGCGCGAGCTCCCTGTCGTCCGAGCAGGACGACCGGGACGCCGTGAGCAAGGTCGCGTCCGCCTACGGCGACGTCGCGCTCAACTACAACGCGCAGAACTACCAGACGCAGATGGACAAGGCCCAGAAGCTCATGGGCGGCGACCTGCTGGAGAGCTTCAAGAGCACCACGCTCCCCAGCCTCGGCGAGACGTTCAAGAGCAACCCCGAGCTGTCGCTGACGTCCAAGACGAACCAGGTCTTCGTGGGCAGCGTGGACGGCAGGTTCGCCACCGCCGTCGTCATGGTCGACATCGACGTCCGGACCAAGGACGGCGCGACCTCGGCCCCCGCGACGCTGCTCCGCCTCGCCCTCGCCAAGGTCGACGGGAAGTGGAAGGTCACCAAGCAGTACGCGTCGGGCACCAACGACCAGAACCAGAACCAGCAGAACCAGCTGCCGACCGTTCCGAGCGGCGGCGCGTCGAAGTCGCCCGCGGCGGAGAACAGCGGCAAGCCCAAGAACTGAGCCCGCGCAGCACGGCGCAGGCGCCCCGCACGGAAGCCGTGCGGGGCGCTCGCGCGTTATGCCGATGACGGGGGCCGAGGGACGGAGGCGGGGGCATCATGTCGATCGTGGCGGAGCCGGACGGGCAGGGCACGGCCGTCCCGGACGCGCTGGTGCACGAGTTCGGCGCGCTGCTGGGCGCGGCTTCGGGCCTGGAGCGGATCGCGGGCCGCGAGCTGGAGCGCCGCTGCGGCATCCGGCACGCGGTCTTCGAGGTGCTGCTGAGGCTGTCCGGCGCGGGCGGCGAGTGCGCGGTGTCGATGGGCGGGCTGGCCGGCGACCTGATCCTGACCAGCGGCGGCATGACCCGCATCATCGACCGGATGCAGGAGGCCGGGCTCGTCCGCCGCGAACCCGCCCCGGGCGACCGGCGCCGCCAGAACGTGGCGCTGACCCCGGCCGGGCGGGCGAAGCTGGACGAGGCCCTGCGCGTGCACGCCGAGACGCTCCGCGCGCACTTCGCGGGCCCCCTCACCGAGGAGCAGCGCCGCGTCCTCGTGGACGCCCTGCGCACCCTGCGCACCACCGCCCGCGAGGAACTCGGCGACCTGCGCTAGCCGCACGCGGGCGCCTAGCGGGAGTAGTGCTCGACGACGAGCTGCTCGTCGCAGACGATGGGGATCTCGGCGCGCTCGGGCAGTCGCGCGAGCCGGGCGGCGAGTGCGTCGTGCCGGACCTCCAGGTAGGGCGGGACCTCGGCGGCGTGCCCGCCGGCGGCCGCGACCTGGAACGGGAC
The DNA here is from genome assembly GCF_040639875.1 of Actinomadura sp. NPDC023710. Classification (NCBI taxonomy): domain Bacteria; kingdom Bacillati; phylum Actinomycetota; class Actinomycetes; order Streptosporangiales; family Thermomonosporaceae; genus Actinomadura; species Actinomadura sp. NPDC023710. Next base: position 275,497 of record NZ_JBFAGB010000002.1, on the reverse strand, counting down.
CATCGCGCGGCTCCGCTCGGCGACCGTGATGACGTCTCCGGGCCGCAGCCGGTAGGACGGGCGGTCCACGCGGCCGCCGTTCACCAGCACGTGGCGGTGCACGACGAACTGGCGGGCCTGGTAGATCGTCCGGGCGAACCCGGCGCGCAGGACGAGGGCGTCCAGCCGGCGTTCGAGGTCGACGAGCAGGGCCTCGCCGGTCTTGCCTCCCGTCCGGGCGGCCTTGTCGAAGGCGTTGCGGAGCTGCGCCTCGCGGATGTTGTACTGCGCCCGGAGCCGCTGCTTCTCGCGGAGCCGGACCTTGTAGTCGCTCTCCTGCTTGCGGGCACGGCCGTGGACGCCGGGCGGGTAGGGGCGGGCCTCGAAGTACTTCACGCTCTTCGGCGTCAGGGGGATGCCCAGGGCTCGCGAGAGCCGCACCTTGGGACGGGGGTTGTTCATCACGCTCCTTGATGGTTAGGTAATCCTAAGTTAGGTAAGCCTAACCTGAAACGTCAAGGAGGCACGGTGCCGCGAGCGGAGACCACGCAGAGCGCGCAGACCCCGCCGGTCAAGCAGGGCCCCACGGCGGCGGAACGCGCGCGAACTCTCACCTATGGTGTCGCGGACGGCGTGCTCGTCGCGCCGGGCGTCCCCTACGCCCCCGTCCCGGCGCACACGACCGACCGGGACGGCAGGCCGCTGCTGCTCGTCCGGGCGGACGCGCCGGTCGCGGCGGCCCTGGCCGGCGAGGACGACGTGCCCGCCACGCTGCGGATCTTCGACGTCGCGCCGGTGCCGCTGCCGGACCGCGTCCGGGGCCGGGCCTGGCTGCACGGCTGGCTGAGCGAGATTCCCGAGGGCGAACTGCGCGCCGCCGCGCTGCGCCTCTCGCACGCGCACCCGCGTCCCGAACTGCTCGACCTCGGCGCCGAGCGGGACGGCCGGCGCGAATGGACGATCCTCGCCCTCGAAGCCGCCCAGGTCGAGGTCGACGACGCCTGGGGGAGTGCCATCCTGGAGCCCGAGGAGTACGCGGACGCCGCACCCGACCCGTTCGTCGCCGTCGAGGCGGGCATACTGACGCACCTGGACTCCGCCCACCGCGCCGAGCTGACGCACCTGCTGCCGGAGTCGGTCCCGCCCGGACCGGTCCGGCCGCTCGGGCTCGACCGGTACGGCATGTGGCTGCGCTGCTTCGCGCCGCCGCCGGACGCGCCGTCGTCGTTCGACGTGCGGATCCCGTTCGCCGAGCCCGTCAGTGATCTCCACGGTCTGCGGCACGTGTACCGGAGGCTGTTCGCCCGGGCGACCCCGTAGTACGGAGGGCGGGGACACGTACAAGCCCTCCCCGGATGCCAGTGATCCCCCGGATGGTGGGCGGGCCCCTCCGCGGGCGATGATCGTGTCTCCGGTCGAGGACGCCGTTCTCACTCCCCGACCGGACGGCCTCGACCGCCGGTTCGCCCCTGCGGGGTGGGCGGGCCGGCGGCGAGACGGTACCGGCCGGCCAGGGACGCGGCGCCTTCGGCCGGGCCGGTGGTCCGGCGCGGTGCGAGCACGAGCACGAGCCGGGGGCGCACCGGGCCACTGGTCGCGATTGGCCGTTCCCGCCGCGCCGTTCCCGCCGCACGCTGGGAGCATGACCGCACATCACCCGCAGACGCGAGCCGTCCACCCGCCCGTGATCGTCCCCGAGGGCAGCCGTCCGCTCGGCGTCCCGATCTACCAGGGCCACCTTTTCTCCTTCGACGCCTCCGACGCGCTGGCCGCCGCGTTCCAGGGCCCCGACGAGGCGTTCTTCTACGCCCGGATGGCCAACCCGACCGTCCGCGCCCTGGAGCAGTCGCTCACCGATCTCGAAGGCGGCTCCGGCACGCTCGCCACGGGATCCGGCATGGGCGCGGTCAACGCGGTGCTGATGGGTCTGCTCCGCAGCGGCGACCACGTCATCGCGCAGGCCGCCCTCTACGGCGGAACCCACGCGCTGCTCCAGGACCTCGCCGCACGGTGGGGCGTCGAGGTCACGTTCGTCTCCGGCGACGACCCCGCCGAGGTACGGGACGCGCTCCGCGACACGACGAAGATCCTCTACCTGGAGACGGTCGCCAACCCCACCACCCACGTGACGGACCTGCCCGCGTTCACCGGGGCCGTCCGCGGGACGGGCGTGCTGACCGTCGTCGACAACACCTTCGTCCCGCTCCTGTGCAGGCCCATCGAGCACGGGGCCGACATCGTCGTCCACTCCACGACGAAGTACCTCGGCGGGCACGGCGACACCATCGGCGGGGCCGCCGTCTTCGCCGACGCGTCCGTCCACCGGCGCGTCTGGGAGCACGCCGTCGAGCTGGGCTCCACCCCCGACCCGTTCGCCTCGTGGCTGACCGTCCGGGGTCTCGCCACGATGCCGCTGCGCGTGGCCAGGCAGAGCGAGTCCGCCCTCGACATCGCCCGCCGCCTGGCCGGCCACCCGTCGGTCACCCGCGTCCACTACCCGGGGCTGGAGGACCACCCGCAGCACGAGCTCGCCCGGCGGCTGCTGCCGGACGGCGCCGGCGGGGTCCTCGCGTTCGAGCTGGCCGGCGGCCGGGACGCGGGCCGGACCTTCTCCGAGGCCGTCGAGCTGGTCTCGCTGGGCCCGTCGCTCGGCGACATCGCGACCCTGGTCATGCACCCGGCCAGCACGTCCCACCGGCAGTTGGACGCCGCGTCCCTCGCCGCCGCCGGCATCGGCGAGGGAACGGTGCGCCTCGCCGTCGGCCTCGAACACCCGGACGACCTCTGGGCCGACATCGAGCAGGCCCTGCGGAAGGCGTCCTAGAGGTAGAAGCCGGTGGCGGTGCTGGGAGCGTCCTGACCCTCGGGACGCTTCTCGCCCTTGCGCAGCGCGGCCAGCTCGGCGAGCGTCGCGCCGTCGGCGCCGATCTCCGCGCCGGGGACGTCCGTGCCGTCCAGCCACGAGAGCGACTCCGCGCGGGTGAGCCGGCCCACCTCGATCTGGGCGAGGCAGCGGCCGGGGCGGACCACCGCCGGGTGCAGCATGGCGAGGTCCTCGTTGGTGGTGATGGCCACCAGCACGTCCCGGCCCTGGCCGAGCATCCCGTCGGTGAGGTTCAGCAGCCGCGACAGGCCCTGGCCCGTCGACTGCTTGGCCTCGCCGCGGATCAGCTCGTCGCAGTCCTCCAGGATGAGCAGCCGCCAGCGGCGGTTCTCGTCCTCGTCGTCGCCGACCGCGACCTCCATCAGGTAGCTGGGCGTGCCGAACAGCGCCTCGGGGTCCAGGACGCAGTCGGACTGGCACCAGTCGTTCCAGGAGCGGGCGAGGGCGCGCAGCGCGGTGGTCTTGCCGGTGCCGGGCGGACCGTGCAGGAGCAGCAGCCGTCCGGAGACCTCGTCGCGGGTGAGCTTCATCACCGCGTCGAGCGCCTCGGCGACCGGCGCGGTGTAGTTGCGCCGGATGTCCTCCCACGAGTCGGCCGTGATGGCGCGCTCGCTGCGGACGGGGCCGTGCGCCCCCATGTGCCAGAAGCCCATCTCGACGCTGGCCTCGTCCACCTTCGGCGGCTCGGTCGCGTCCTTCACCGACGCGGCGAGGACGGTCTCGGCCAGCTCGTCGGTCACGGCGGACACCGCGACGTAGGCGATGCCGCTCTTCCACCGGTTGCTCAGCAGCGTCCAGCCGTCGCCCTCGGCCAGCACCGACTCCTTGCCCTTCTCGTGCGCGACCCGCACGAGCCTGGCGTCGCCCGGGCGCAGCGGCGCCTCCGTCCGGACGTTCTCCAGCCGCGTCGACCGCGACCAGGGCTGCTCCCCGGACGCGAACGGTCGCAGCGACAGCACGTCCATCACGTCGGCGGGGGAGTTGTTGTCGGACAGGTTGAAGACCACGGGGAGCGCGGGCTCCGGCGCGTCGGCGCCTTGCCGGGGCTCGATCAGATGCAGGACCTCCTGCGGCCTCTCCTGCGACATGGTCATGACACTGATGATCACGCCCGGCGGCGCGCCGCGTCCACCGAATTAGCCGGACGCGCCGCGGGCCGGGGCCGTGTCAGGAGCCGCCGCCCTCCCCGGCCTCGCGCTCCGCGTGGGCGGCCTTGCGCGCCTCGGCCTCCTCCAGGTCGAGCTTCTCGGCCTCCTCCGGCGTCGGCGCCGTGCCACCGAGGTAGGCGGGCTGCCACCACGTCTCGTCCGAGCGCGGGACGTCGGAGTACTCGCGCTGCGCCTTCTCCAGCAGTTCCGCCATCCGGGCGTGCAGATCCCGGGTGACCTGCTCGTAGTCGTCGCCGCGCTTGGGGTACATGGGCTCGCCGACGATGATCGTCACCGGCACGTTGCGCTGGAGGAGCCGGCGCTTGCGGCCCTTGGTCCACATCCGCTGGGGGCCCCAGAGCGCGACCGGGATGAGCGGCGTCTTGGACGCCACCGCCATCCGCACCGCGCCGCTCTTGATCTCCTTCACCGTGAACGAGCGGCTGATCGTCGCCTCGGCGAACACCCCGACGATCTCCCCGCTCTTCAGCGCCTTGAGCGCCGCCGCGTAGGAGGAGGCGCCCGCGTCGCGGTCCACCGGGATGTGGTGCATGCCGCGCATCAGCGGCCCGCCGATCCGGCTGTCGAAGATCTCCTTCTTCGCCATGAACCGCACCAGCCGGCCCGCCGGGTGCGCGGCGAGGCCCGCGAAGATGAAGTCGAGGTAGCTGACGTGGTTGCTGACGAGCACCGCACCCCCGGTGCTGGGGATCTGGTCGGTCCCCTCCAGACGGATTCTGATGTTCAGGGCCTTGAACACGCCGAGAGCCGTCTTGATCACCGGTGGGTACACGAGTTCGCGCATGTAGGCACCGTACTTGAGCAACTCCTGATCAGCGAGTGCGAGGCGGGGATCGCGATGCATCGCACAACCGGGCCCAACTCTGAGAAGGTGGTGTGTGCAACTGATCCGCCGAAGGCTGAGGGAGGATGAGCCCCATGGAACCGTTGGACGCGGCGGCGGACGTGCACGCGCTCATCCGCGACGTGCTGCCCGCCCTGGCGCCCAGCGCCTGGTTCGACCACGGTACCTCCGAGGTGGTGCTGCCCGTGGGCCGGTCAGAGGCCCGCGCCTCCAGTTGGACGGTACTGGAGCGCTGCGCCCGCGAGCCGCGCTCGGCGTGGCCGAAGGTGGTGGACGAGTGGGTCCGCGAGGTCGGCGACCGCGCGTTCCTGGCCGTCGGTGAGATGGAGCTGTTCGGCGACGTCCGGGAGCTGCTCCGCCTGCGCATCGTGCCGAAGCTCGACCCCCGCGACCGCGAGGGCCTCGTCGTCGTCCCCGCCGGCGACCACTTCGACGCCATGGTGATGATCGAGCACCCCCGCTACGGCGGCCCCCTCACCAAGGCCCGCGCGGGCCTGCTCGGCCTCCACAAGCTCGGCTACGTGATGACGAACACCCACGACCGCGAGCTGGCCGACGTGTCCGTGCACGACCAGCCGCTCCTGCCGGGCCGCAACGTCCGCGTCGTCGGCAAGCCGGGCAGCCGCTACGTGTCGGCGCTGCTCAGCGAGGTCCACCAGTTCGTGCCGTGGCCGAACGAGCACGGCGCCCTGGTCGGGGTCCCCTGCCACAGCACGCTGCTGCTGTACCCGATCACCTCCACGGCCGTCCGCGAGGTCCTGCCCGTCTTCGCCGACGTCGTCCGGGAGATGCACGCCAACGCCGAGGACCCCTGCGCCCCCGGCGTCTACTGGAGCCACGGCGAGCGCCGCCTCACCCCCCTCTCCCCGGACGCGGCAGCCGAAGGCGCCGGCGAATTCGCCCTCTTCCTCCGCAAACTCCCCCAGGAGTGAGTCAACCCCAGGGGGTCGCCCCCTGGGGTTAAGGCAGCTTCCAGTCGACCGGTGGGGCGCCTTGCTGTTCCAGGAGGTGGTTGGCGCGGGAGAAGGGGCGGGAGCCGAAGAAGCCGCGGTCGGCCGACATGGGGCTCGGGTGGGGGGACTCGATGCAGGGGACGTCGCCGAGCAGCGGCTTGAGGTTGCGGGCGTCGCGGCCCCAGAGGATGGCGACGAGGGGGCGGTCCCGGGAGGCGAGGGCGCGGATGGCCTGCTCGGTGACCTCTTCCCAGCCCTTGTTGCGGTGCGAGCCCGGCTTGCCCGGCATGACGGTCAGCGACCTGTTGAGCAGGCAGACGCCCTGCTGCGTCCAGGGGAAGAGGTCGCCGTTGGACGGCTGCGGGTGGCCGAGGTCGTCGCAGTACTCGCGGAAGATGTTGACGAGGCTGCCGGGCAGCGGCCGGACGTCCGGGGCGACCGAGAAGCTGAGGCCGACCGGGTGGCCGGGCGTCGGATAGGGGTCCTGCCCCATGATGAGGACGCGCACGTCGTCGAACGGCTGGGTGAAGGCGCGCAGGACGTGGTTCCCGGCGGGCAGGTAGCGGCGCCCGGCCGCGACCTCGGCGCGCAGCCAGTCGCCCGCGGCGGCGATCGTCCCGGCGACGGGGGCCAGCGCGGTCGCCCATCCCGCTTCGACGATCTCCGAGAGTGGTCGTGCCGTCATGGCGCACCAGCCTAGTGTGATGATCTTGGCGTCGGCGGAGGATTGCCTGCCTTATCGGCGTTGCGACGTTTCCCGACCGCATCAGGTCGGGGCGCGGGCAAATGTTCTCCAGTGCTTCGGAAAGTGCCGGATGAACTGGGTGAAACGCCCCGTTAAGTCGCTGTTACTTCCTGGCGGTCGTCATTGACCTGCGGACTTCCAGCGCATAACTCCTAGAGAGTAAGGACGGCGCAGGACGAGCGGACGGACGAGAGCATGACCCAGCTGACCACCGTGGACGCCACCTTCCTCCATGCCGAGAACGCGAAGACCCATGCCCACATCGCCGGGCTCGGCATCGTCGACCCCGGGACGTGCCCCGGCGGCCGGCTCACCGTCCCGCACGTCGCCGAACTGATCCGCGCCCGCGCGCACCTCGCGGCCCGGCCGCTGCGGCAGCGGCTCGTCCAGGTGCCGCTCGGCCTGGACCACCCGTACTGGGAGGACGACCCCGACTTCGAGCCCGAGCGGCACATCTCCGAGTTCGGGCTGCCGGAGCCCGGCAGCGACCGGCAGCTCGCCAACCTGGTCGCGATGCTGCACGAGCAACCGCTCGACCGGTCCCGTCCGCTGTGGGAGATGGTCCTCATCCAGGGCCTCGCCGGGGGCCGGACGGCCGTCTACGTGAAGGTGCACCACGCCGCCATCGACGGCGTGATGGCCGCCGAGACGCTCGCCGCCCTGCTCGACCTGACGCCCGAGCCCCGCGACCTGCCCGCCGACGAGTCCGTCCCGGCCCGCGCCCCCGGCACGGCGAGCATGCTCGGCACCGGACTGCTGCGGACCGCGCTGCACCCGGTGCGGTCGGCGATGTCGGCGGTGCGCGCCGCCCCCTACCTCGACGAGGTCCCGGGCCTGTCGGCCGTTCCGGGCGTCGGGCTCATGTCGTCCTGGATGCAGGGTGCGCTGCGCCGCCCGGAGCTTCCGAAGGCGCCGCGGATCAGCGCGCCCCCGACGCCGTTCAACCATCCGATCGGGCGACGCCGCGCGGTCGCGTGCGGGGAGCTGCCGCTGGCCGACATCAAGGAGATCCGGCGGGCCCTCGGCGGCAGCGTCAACGACGTGGTCATGGCGCTGTGCGCGACGGCGCTGCGGCAGTGGCTCGACAAGCGCGGCGAGCTGCCCGAGCGCCCGCTGGTTGCGGCCGTACCGGTGTCGCTGCGGCGCGGTGCGGGCGCGGCCGCGGAGCCGGGCAACCAGGTCTCGATCATGACCACCCCGCTGGCCACGCACCTCCCCGACCCCGCCGACCGGTACGCCGCCGTCCAGCGCGACATGGACGTGGCGAAGCGGCGGTTCACGGGGTCGTCGGGCAGCTGGGTGCGGGAGATGAGCGGGCTGCTCCCGCCGCCCTTCGCCGCGGCGGTCACGCGGCTCGCGCTGCAGGCGGCGCCGGCGGTGTCGCTGCGCCCGGTCAACCTGGTCATCTCCAACGTGCCGGGCCCGCAGTTCCCGCTGTACCTGTGCGGCGCGAAGGTGCTCGGCTACTACCCGATCTCCGTCATCACCGACGTCAGCGGCGGCCTGAACATCACCGTGTTCTCCTACGACGGGAAGGTGGACGTCGGCATCGTCGCCTGCCGCGAGCTCATCCCCGACCCGTCGGAGATCATCGACCACCTCGTGGACGCGCTGGACGAGCTGCGTTCGCTCAGCCGCGCGTGAGGCCGCTACAGCCCGAGGGCCGCCCGGTGCCGCCGCGCCAGGCCCAGCGCGGCGGCCCCCGCCGGCTGCATCGGCCGGGGGAGGGGCCCGCCGAACGGCGCCATCGACACCTCGCCCTCGTCGTTGACCGCGACGAGGCCGCCGAAGAGCCGGCCGAACAGCGCGTCGTCGATGATGACGACGGTCAGCAGGTCGAGCGCCAGCGTCAGCGGGTCCACGCCGAGCCCCAGGAAGTGCGCCCGGATGCGTCCCTCGTCGCGGGCGGCGGTCATCGCCTGGTGAAAAGGCCAGTCATCCTGGACGAAGTCGTCGCCGTAGTCCTCGCCCGCGCCGAGAAACTCCTCGGCGTACTCGCGGACCATGCAATGCCACAGATCAGGCGGCTCGTCGCCGAGCGGCTGGAACACCCCGACCGGCATCACCTGGTAGAGCCCGCCGGCGTGCGCCACCTTCGCGGCGTCGCGCCGATGCAGGACGTACCGCCCGGACGTCGTCACGGTGACCGTGGTGACGGCGGGCAGCGCGGGCCTGCGTGACAGGTCGCACGGGTCGCCGATCCGGTCGCGCAGCGGCAGCCCGTCCACCCCGGCGGCCAGTTCGTGCGCCGCGGACTCGCCCACGTTGACGGCGTCGAAGTAGCGGGCGGGGCCGAGCCGGAGCACCGGCGGATCGGCCGCGAGCAGCCGGTGGCTCGGACGGTCCTCGAACAGCTTCGGCGGGGCGAGGGCCGCGACCGCCTCCGCGTACGTCCGGTACCCGTCCGGGAGCCCGTCGGCAGGGTCGGCGATCGCGGGCGGGACGGGGCGGGCCTCCCACTCCAGCCGGATCTCCTCCAGCGGGACCGGCGCTTCGGGGATCCAGGCGTCCCGGCAGAGCAGCGGCGTTCCCGCGACGCGCGGCACGCCCGGGTACAGCCCGTCCGCGACCTCGCCCCACCGGCCGCGGGCGGCGTTCAGCGCCGCCCGCTCCCGCCGCCACGTCCCCGCGTCCGCCACACGCCGAGCCTAGGGCGTGCTCGGCAGCGCGGAGAGCCCCCGCGCGACCTCCTCCTCGACCAGATCGGCGTTGATCATCGCGGCCGCCATCGCCCCGGCCGCGGCCGCCATGACGACCTGGCCCGCGGGGACGACGACGTTGCCCGCCGCCCACACGCCGGGCACGCTGGTCCGCCCGGTCGGATCGGTCTTCACGAAGCCGTCCTCGCCGGTCTCGCAGCCGAGGTCGGTCAGCGGCCCGGCCTTGGGGACCCATGTCGGCGCGAGGAACACGGCGTCGCAGCCGAGCGCCGAGCCGTCCGACAGTTCCAGCCCGGTCAGTTGGTCGTCCTCGACGACGACGCGCCGCACCCCGGCCGACGCGACGCGGATGCCGCGCGCGGCCAGGCGCGCCGCGTCCTCGCCCACCGGGGGCGTGTCCGCGACGAACGTCACGTCCGGCGACCACTGGCGCAGCAGCAGCGCCTGATGGACGGAGTTCGGGGACGTCCCCAGCACGGCGATCCTCTGGTCGCGGACCTCCCAGCCATGGCAGTAGGGGCACATCTGCGCCTCGCGGCCCCACCGCTCCCGCAGGCCGGGAACGTCCGGCAGGACGTCGGTCACGCCCGTGGTGACCAGCAGGCGGCGGCCCCGCAACCGGGTGCCGTCGCCGAGGGTGAGGACGAAGCCCTCCTCGGCGCGGGCGACCGTCCCCTCGACGATCTCGCCGCCGTAGCCGCGCACCTCGGTGCGGCCGGTCTCCAGCAGGCGGCCGGGCGGCGTCCCGTCCCGGGTGAGGAAGCCGTGCATGTGGTCGACCCCGGCGTTGCGCGGCTCGCCCGCGTCGACGACGGTGACGGAGCGGCGGGCGCGGGCGAGGACGAGGGCGCCGCTCAGCCCGGCGGGCCCGCCTCCGATGATCAGTACGTCTCGTTCGGTCATGACCCGAGCGTGCGCGACGCCTTCCGGATTTGACAAACTCCTTTGCCGATCCTGCAATAAGGCCATGGAGACGACCGAGGAGGTCCTGGCCGGGGTCGGGCCGAGGCTCAGGCGGCTGCGGCAGGAGCGGAGCGTCACGCTGTCGGCGCTCGCGGAGGCCACCGGCATCTCGGTGAGCACGCTGTCGCGGCTGGAGTCGGGCAAGCGGCGGCCGAGCCTGGAACTGCTGCTCCCGCTCGCCCAGGCCCACCAGGTCCCGCTGGACGAGCTGGTCGGCGCCCCGGCCGTCGGGGACCCGCGGATCAGGCCGCGGCCGCTGCGGATGCACGACATGGTCGTGCTGCCGCTGACCAGGCGTCCCGGCGGGGTCCAGGCGTTCAAGATGGTCGTGCCCGAACGGATCCCGGCGCCCGAGCCGCGGACCCACGAGGGCTACGACTGGCTGTACGTGCTGAACGGGCGCCTGCGCCTGCACCTCGCCGGCCGCGAGATGGTGCTGGAACCGGGGGAGGCGGCCGAGTTCGACACCCGGCTCCCGCACTGGTTCGGCGGCGACGGCGGGCCGGTCGAGGTGCTCAGCCTGTTCGGTCCGCAGGGGGAGCGGATGCACCTGCGCGCGAAGCCCCGGCAGGGGTGACATAAATTGGGTAAACGTGCAGACCGCCCAAATTCCCCAGAAAGCCCCTGCCCGTAAGAAGCCCGCCCCCATGGCGTGGGTGCTGTGGAGCGTCGGCGTCCTCGCCTACGCCGTGGCGGTACTGCACCGGACGTCCTTCGGCGTCGTCGGCCTGGACGCGGTGCACCGGTTCGACGCGTCCGCCGGGATCCTCGCGTCCTTCACCGTCCTGCAACTGCTCGTGTACGCGGGCCTGCAGATCCCCGTCGGACTCCTGCTCGACCGCGTCGGCCCGCGCTGGATGGTCGCCGGCGGCGCGCTGCTCATGGCCGGCGGCCAGGCGCTCATGGCCGTCTCCACCGGCGTCGGGACGGCCGTCGCCGCCCGCGTCATGGTCGGCGCCGGCGACGCCATGACGTTCATCAGCGTCCTCGGCATCGTCGCGACCTGGTTCCCCGGACGCTACGTCCCGGTCGTGACGCAGCTCACCGGGCAGCTCGGGCAGCTCGGCCAGGTGCTCAGCGCGATCCCTCTGGTCGCCCTCCTGCACGGCCCCGGCTGGGGCACCGCGTTCGGCTCCGCCGCCGCGCTCGGCGCGCTCATGGCCGTGCTCGCGGTCGCCGTCCTGCGCAACGGCCCTGGCCGCGCGAGCGTCCCGTCGCTGCGCGAGACGGGCACCAACCTGGCCGAGGCGTTCCGCCACCCCGGCACGCGCCTCGGCCTCTGGTCGCACTTCGTCACGCAGTTCTCGTCCAACACCTTCGCGCTGATGTGGGGCTACCCGTACCTGGTGTCCGGACAGGGCATGCGGCCCGCGACCGCCTCGACGCTGCTGACGCTGTTCGTGCTGGTCAACGTCGTGTCGGGACCGTTCATCGGACGTCTCGTCGCCCGCTACCCGCTGCGCCGCTCCTGGCTCGTCCTCGGCATCGTCGCCCTCAACGCGACGGCGTGGGCGGCCGTCCTCGCCGTGCCGCCGCCCGCGCCGTCCTGGCTGCTGGTCCTGCTCGTGCTGTGCGTCGCGCCCGGCGGCCCCGGCTCGATGATCGGCTTCGACTACGCCCGGACGTTCAACCCGCCCGGACGGCAGGGCACCGCGACCGGCATCGTCAACGTCGGAGGCTTCGTCGCCTCCCTCGTCACGATCCTGCTGATCGGGATCGTCCTGGACGCCCTGTCACCCGGGGGCGAGTTCACGCCTGGAGCGTTCCGGGCGGCCTGGACCGTCCAGATCGGCATCTGGGTGATCGGTGTGGCGGGCGTCCTGCGCACTCGCACCCTGGCCCGCCGCCACCTCGCCCTCGCCGACTAGGAGCGGAGCGCCCCACCCGTCAGGAACGCAGTTCCAGGGTGCAGCACTTCGGCCCGCCGCCCGCCTTGCGCAGCTCGGACAGGTCGACCGGCAGCGGCTCGTACCCGTGCCCCCGCAGCGTGTCGATCAGCCCGACCGCCTCGGCGTTGATGACGACGTTGCGCCCGTCGCACACGGCGTTCAGCCCGAGCACCGCCGCGTCCGCCTCGTTCGCGAGTACCGCGTCCGGGAACAGCCGCTCCAGCACCGCCCGGCTGCCGGGGGAGAACGCGCCGGGGAAGTAGGCCACGTTGTCGCCGCCGAGGGGGAACAGCGCCGTGTCCAGGTGGTAGAAGCGCGGGTCGACGAGCCGCAGCGTCACCACCGGGCGTCCGAGGAACTCCTGCGCCTCCTGGTGCGCGGCGATCTCCGTCCGGAAGCCCGTCCCGGCCAGGATGACGTGGTCGAGCGTGAGGAAGTCGCCCTCGCCCTCGTTGGTGTGCTCGGCCTCCAGCAGCTCGGAGAACCCGTTCTCCAGCATCCACTTGGCGTACGCGGGCCCTTCGGCGTACCGCTCCGGATGCGTGAACTTCGCCCCGTACACCCGTCCGCCGACCACCAGCGCCCCGTTGGCCGCGAACACCATGTCGGGCAGTCCCTCGATGGGGTCGATGAGGCTCACCTCGTGCCCGAGCGCGAGGTACGCCGCCCGCAACTCCTCCCACTGCGCCACGGCCTTCGCGGCCTCGGCGCCCGCCACCGGGTCCATCCACGGGTTGATCGCGTAGGTGACGGCGAAGTGGTCCGGACGGCACATCAGGTAGTGCTTCCGCAGCGCGGTCCGGACGGCGGTCGGCTCCATCGCCGGTATGACGGTCATAGGTGGCTCCAGGAACATCCGAAGGGCGAACGACTCAGCGAAAGCCTAAGAACGAACGACGCGCAATCCAATGCGCCAATCTTGCTCTGACCTGGTCATTCGTTGCGTCTTTCTGGCCTTCGCGCCCTATTCGTTGCGTGCTTCCGCGGGCCTGCCCCCGGCTGGGACCACCGATCCCCGGCCCGCCAGGACCTGCGCCCACCCCACCGTCTTGCCGCCGCCCGCCCCCGGGTGCCGGCCCCACTCCCGGCCTGGCCCGGGCGGCGGTCGGGGCACACGATGACGACCAGGAACGTCCGATGGCGGCGCACTAGGGTTTGCCGGATGTCAGAACCGACATCGCCCCCTCCGCGAATCGGGACTCCCGGGTGGGATCGGGAACTCGCGGGCATCGGGCTCGACCGGCCCAGCGTCGACGCCAGTGTGGATCACGTGGTGGAGGCCGCGGTCGGTCACGACGCCTTCGACCCGCACGCGCTGGATCTTGGGTCAGATGCCGAGAGCGCCGCAGTCTGGGTCCTGCTGCACCAGAGGTTCCCGTCCTATGGGGTCTTGATGTACCTGCGGATGTGCTGGTCGAGCGGTGACCACGTACTTCAGGACTGGATCGTGCGCCAGTTCGCCGCGATGCTGACGCACGGTCCGGACCCGGTGGCCGAGTCGGCCGAGTACGGGCTCTGGGTCGACTACTTCGAATCGCCCGAGGCATCGCAGGTCTTCACCGCGCTGGCCCTCCAGATGCCGCGGTCCCACCGGGGCCGTCTGATCAGCGGTGCCGGCCCGGTGCCCTGGGAGGCCAAGCACCACGTGTTCCAGGAGGCGGCCGCGGTCCCGGCGCTGCATCCCGCGCTCGCCAGGGGGCTCACGGGTTCGTTCTACGACCTGTACGGCCAGGTGGACGCCGTGGCCGCGTCAGCGCTGGTCGATCGGATCACGGTCGCGGACGAGGATCTGCTGGAGGCCCTGAGCGAGGCCACCACGCAGCCGCTGCGGCTGCGGACGGGATCGGCCGTGGTCGTGGACGAGTCCGATCCGGGCTGGCCGCACGAGGGGAGCTTCCTGCTCCGTGCGGTGGTGCGCAGCCCGCGGAGCCGGTGGGTGCGGCGATCCGAACTGGTGGCCGACGGCCGGGTGTACGGCCGGCTGGTCCACTGGGACTTCCCGTTCGACGCAGCGAAGATCGCGCACCGAACCGTGGTCGCTCCGGAGCCGGAGGGGCGGATCGTGCTGTTCCGGGTCGAAGGGTCCGCCGAGCACGCCGAACTGCTGGTGAACCGGGACATCGAGGCATGGCCGCCCGGCCTGAGAGAACACCTCGCCCGCTGACCTTCGGCGAGCCGGGCGAAACTCGTGCGGATCCTCGAAACCGTTCGTTGCGGCACCCGCGCCGGCCGGGGTGATCTTCGACAGCTGCCCTGCACACTCCGACTCCTTCCGTGGCGACCGTCCTGACTCATCGAAGACGAGCCGTCACGCCGCCGGCGAGGGGGCGACGGGGACACGGGGCCGGCGCGCGGGTCATGGCCGGGGCTCCAGGGCGGCCAGTTGGAGGCGGAGGGCCAGGCGTGTCCGGGATGTCGACAGGTCGACCGGGGTCACCTCGGTCATGCGGCGGAGGCGGTGGCGGAGGGTGTTGGGGTGGACGGCCAGGGCCTGGGCCGTTCCCTTGGGGTCGCCGTAGTGGTCCAGCCAGGCGGCGAGGGTCGGGAGGTAGGACGTTCCGTGCTTCTCGTCGTGGGCGCGGAGGGCGGGGAGGGGGCCGCCCGGTGGGTCGGTGCCGACCGCCCTTCTGGCGCGGTCGATGGTGACGGCGTCCCAGGCGTCCTCCAGCAGGACCGTTCCGGAGGGCGGCTTGAGGTCGGCCGGGAGGGCGTGGAGTTCGGCGGCTTCGGCGCGGGAGCGGGGGAGGTCGGCGGGGGAGTGGGCGAGGCCGCCCGCCGCCGCGTACAGGGTGCGGTCGTGGGCGCGGACGCGGGTGAGCACGTGGCGCAGCCAGGGCATCGTTCCGGACTCGGCGGTGTCGCGTCCAGGCTCTGCCAGGACCGCGAAGATCGTGCCGGCGAGGTCGGTGAGGAGGGGGCGGTGCCAGCCGTAGCGGCGGGTGATCGCGTCCCAGAGGTCGAGGCGCCCGCGGAGGTCCTCGGTCCCGGCCTGGTCGCCGAGCGCGACCACGCGCCAGGGCGGTGGTGTCGGGACGGGCTGCGAGCCGTCCTGGAGTGCGGCGCGCACCTGGTCCGCCGTGACGCGGCGTGCGACGCCGGCCTCGGCCCGGAGGCGGAGCAGGTGCAGGGCCAGGACGGACGCCAGGTCGGCCAGGCGCCGGACGCGGTCGGGGGAGATCGCCGTGCGCGCCACCACCCAGATCGAGCCGAGCCACTCGCCGCCGGCGCGGACCGGGATGACGAGGCGGGGCAGCATGCCGTCCGGGCCGGCGGGGACGAGGACCGGGTCGCTCGACCGGGCCAGCTTGCGGAACACCCCGGAGGCCCGCAGATGGGCGATGACCTGCGGCGGGACGCGGCGGCCGACGATCGTGGAGACACGGGCCGGGTCGGTGCTGTCCTGGCGGCCCGAGTAGGCGAGAACGCGGGAGCGCGCGTCCTCCAGCGTCACCGGGGCGTCGGCGATCTCCGCGGCCGTGTCGGCCAGGGCGAACAGGTCGTCCTGCGGGCCGGACGGTCCGGGGAGCGGTGCGTGGGCGCGGTCGACGGCGCCGCGCACCAGCCAGATGACGTGCGTCCAGGACGCGTCCCGCTGGAGTTCGACGAGCGCCGGCTCCAGGCCGCGCGCGGCGGTGGTCACCTCGGCGGCCCCGGCGAGGGGCGCCTTGAACACCACGCCGCTCGCCCCCGCCGCGTCGGCGCGTTCCAGGAGCGCGACGGCGCCCGCCGGGTTCGTCACGCCGGCGCCGAGGACGATCTCTCCCGGCTGCCCGGCCGCCTCGCCGGGTTCGGCCAGGACCACGTCGTGCACCTGCGCGTCCCGGCCGGGCGCGACCAGCCGCAGCAGCCCCGGGCCCAGCGCGTCGACCAGGCCGGTCACGCTGATCATTGGCTCCCCCTCCCTCCTTCATTGTGCGCTTCGCATCATGATGGCCGTCCGGATTGGCCGGACACGACAGGGGTGTCCGCTCGCGGACGTATCACCATGGAAGTGACCCATTTCACGAGGAGAGGAGAGGACATGGCGCGCCGAGTCGCCGTTGTGGGGGCCGGGATGGTCGGTCTGTCCACCGCATGGTTCCTGCAGGAGCACGGCGACGACGTCACCGTGTTCGACCGGCGCGACGTCGCGGCCGGCGCCTCCTGGGGCAACGCCGGGTGGCTCACCCCCGGCCTGGCGACCCCGCTGCCCGAACCGGCCGTCCTCTCCTACGGCGTGCGCGCGGTGCTCAGCCCGTCGTCGCCGGTCTACGTCCCGCCGAGCGCGAACCCGCGCCTGCTGCGGTTCCTCGCGGGGTTCGCCCGCAACAGCACCGCGGCCAGGTGGCGGCGCGCGATGGAGGCGCTGGTCCCGATCAACGGCCGTGCGCTGCCGAGCTTCGACGCACTGCTGGACGGCGGCGTCCGCGCGCAGACGAACGAGGCCGGCTCCTTCCTCGCCGCGTACCGGACGGAGGAGGAGCGGCGCGTCCTGCTGGAGGAGATCGAGCACATCCGCGCGGCCGGCCAGGAGCTGGAGTACGAGGTCCTGACCGGCGACGAGGCGCGCCGGGTGGAGCCCGCCCTGTCCGAGGAGATCGGCGCGGCGATCCTGCTGCGCGGCCAGCGCTTCATCGACCCCGGCGTGTTCGTGCACGCCCTCGCCGACTCCGTCCGCGACCGCGGCGGCAAGATCCGCGCGGGTGCGGACGTGGCGGACGTGCGGGACGAGCCGGGCGGCGTGGCCGTCCGCACGGGCGGCAGCGAGTTCGAGACGTTCGACGCGGTGGTCCTCGCGAGCGGCGCGTGGCTCGGCGACCTCGCCCGGCGGTTCGGCGTCGGCGCGCTCGTCCAGGCGGGCCGCGGGTACAGCTTCAGCGTGCCGATGGAGCGCGTCCCGGACGGGCCGGTGTACTTCCCCGCGCAGCGGGTCGCGTGCACGCCGCTCGGAGACCGGCTCCGCGTCGCCGGGATGATGGAGTTCCGCCGTCCCGAGGCGCCGCTCGACCCGCGCCGGATCAGGGCGATCGTCGAGGCCGCCCGCCCGCTGCTGCGCGGCGCCGACCTCGGCGCCCGGCAGGACGAGTGGGTCGGGTCGCGCCCCTGCACCCGCGACGGCCTCCCGCTGATCGGCGCCACCCGGTCGCCGCGGGTCTTCGCCGCGGGCGGCCACGGCATGTGGGGCATCACCCTCGGTCCGGCCACCGGGAGCCTCCTCGCCGAGATGATCGCCACCGGGCGCCGTCCCGGTGAGCTGGACCCGTTCGACCCGCTTCGCTGACGACCTGCGGCTTCTGGGTGGTTATGGCGCTTTCGTCCGGACGGGCGGCGCCGGCACGCTACCGTCTCCGGGTGATCCGGACCCCGTGACGGAGGAACGCCGATGGACGAGCAGCGCGCGGCCGTCGTGCCGCTGACCCGGGCCCAGCGGGTCCTGGCCGGAGTCGGTGGGGTGTTCTTCGCCGGCCTCGCCGGGCTCGGCGGCTACGGGTCGTTCGCCTCCGTCCGGGACGTGGCCGAGCCCTGGTTCGGCGGCCAGGCGTGGATCGTCCCGGCGGGCGTCGACCTCGGCATCCTCGCGCTGGTGTCGGTCGCGCTGCTGCTGGAGTGGCTGGCGATGCCGATGCCGGCGCTGCGCTGGATGGCGTTCGCGTTCACCGCCGCGACCGTCTGGCTGAACGTCTCGGCCGCGCACGGCGACGCGACCGGCATGGTGATGCACGCTGCCATGCCGGTGCTGTTCATCACGTTCATCGAGGCCGTCCGGCACGCCATCCGCCGCCGTGCCGGGATCGCCGCCGGGACCGTCCGCGAAGGCATCCCCCTCGCCCGCTGGCTGCTGGCCCCGTTCTCGACGTTCCGGCTGTGGCGCCGCATGGTGCTGTGGCAGATCACCTCCTACCCGCACGCCCTGACCGCCGAGCAGCGCCGCCGCCACGCCCTGGCCCTCCTGGACGCCCACTACGGCCGCAGGTGGAGGACCAGGGCCCCCGCCGACGTCGTCTGGATGCTCACCGACGGCGTCATGCTCGACCAGGCCCTCGCCCGCGTCACCGAGCTGACCGCGCCGACGCCGGACCCCGTGGACGAGACTCCGCCCGCGAAGAAGCCCGCGTCGAGGAGACCGGCCGCGCCGGCTCCGCTCCAGAAGGCCCCGTCCCAGAAGACCTCGTCCCCGAAGGCCCCGTCCGAGAAGGCCCCGCGCGGAGTCGCCACCGACAACGAGGCCCGCGCCCTCGCCATCCTCGACGCCGAGCCCGGCATCACCGGCGCCGAGCTGGCCCGCCGCCTGGACGTCAGCTCCCGCCAGGGCCAGCGCCTCCTCAGCCGCCTCAACCGGCCCGCGCCGACGCACACGTCCTGAGCCGTCACCTTTCCTCCGCTCGCTCCGTCAATGCGGTGAAGAAGGAGGAGCGATGAGCGAATACGACTGGACACTGATGTACGTCATGCACGACGCGCTGAGGAGGGAGCTGGAGCATCTCGCCAAGGTGACGGCGCGCGAGGACGACGACCCCCGGCGCCTCCTGGCCGCGGCCGCGGGCTGGGAGTTGTTCAAACTGTCCCTGCACGCCCACCACACCGCCGAGGACGAGGCCCTCTGGCCGGTGGTGCGGGAGACCCTCGACGGCCGCTCCGACGACCTGGCCCTTCTGGACGCGATGGAGGCCGAGCACGCCGCGGTCGACCCCCTCATCGAGGCCATCGACACGGGCGCCGAACCCGTGGGCGAGCTCGTCGACGCCCTCGCCACCGCTCTGACCGCGCACCTCGCGCACGAGGAGAAGGAGGCGCTGCCCCTGATCGACGCCACCCTGACGCTGGAGCAGTTCCAGAACTTCGGCCAGGCCCACGGACGCCACGTCGGCCCCAACGCGCCGCGCGTGCTGCCCTGGCTCCTCGACGGGGTGGACGACGCGACGGCGACCTCCACGCTGTCCGTCCTGCCCGAGCCGGCCCGGACCGCGTTCGCCACGCAGTGGCAGCCCGCCTACACGGCATTGGAGCGCTGGCCGACGTCCTGACCAGCGGAGAAACGGCGAGGCCGCCGCCACGGGCGAACCGTGGCGGCGGCCTCGCGCCGTTCCGCTCGTCAGAGGTTGATCATGTGCCCGGCCAGGCCGTGCACGGCCTCCTTCATGGCCTCGCCCAGGGACGGGTGGGCGTGCACGTTGCGCGCGACCTCGTTGACGGTGAGGTCCCACTGCTGGGCCAGGGTCAGCTCGGGCAGCAGCTCGGTCACCTCGGGGCCGATCATGTGCGCGCCGAGGATCTCCCCGTACTTGGCGTCGCTGATCACCTTCACGAAGCCGTCGCCCTCGCCGAGGCCGAGCGCCTTGCCGTTGGCGCTGAACGGGAACTTGGCGGTCTTGACGTCGAAGCCCTGCTCCTTCGCCTGCGCCTCCGTCCAGCCGAACGAGGCGACCTGCGGCTGGCAGTAGGTGGCGCGCGGGATCATCACGTAGTCGAGCTCCATCGTCTCGGCGTCGCCGATGGTCTCGGCCGCGACGATGCCCATGGCCTCGGCGGCGTGCGCGAGCATCAGCTTCGCGGTGACGTCGCCGATGGCGTAGATGTGGGGGACGGAGGTGCGGCAGCGGCCGTCCACGTCGATCGCGCCGCGCTCGGTCAGCGCGACGCCGGTCTTCTCCAGCCCGTAGCCCTCGACGTTCGGCTGGAAGCCGATCGCCTGGAGCACCTTGTCGGCCTCCAGCACCTGCTGCGCGCCGTCCTTGCCGGTGACGGTGACCTTGACCTTCTCGCCCGAGTCGTCGATCGCGTCCACCCGGGTCGAGGTGAGGACGTCCACGCCGAGCTTGCGGTACCGCTTCGCCAGCTCCTTGGACACGTCGGCGTCCTCGTTCGGGACCATCCGGTCGAGGAACTCGACGATCGTGACCTTCACCCCGTAGTTGTGCAGCACGTAGGCGAACTCGACGCCGATCGCGCCGGCGCCCGCGATGACGATGCTGCCCGGAAGCTCGGAGCTGAGGATCTGCTCCTCGTAGGTGACGACGCGCTCCGACAGCGACGTGCCCGGCAGCAGCTTGGTGTGCGCGCCGGCCGCGATGATGCAGTTGTCGAAGGTGACCGTCTCGCTGGACCCGTCCCGCCCGGCCACCTGGAGGGTGTTCGGGTCGGTGAACGTGCCGCGCCCGTCGTAGGACGTGATCTTGTTCTTCTTCATCAGGAACTGGACGCCCTTGACGAGCTTGTCCGACACCTGGCGGCTGCGCTGGTAGGCGACGCCGTAGTCGAAGGACACGCTGCCCTCGACGTTGATCCCGAACGTCTTCTGCTCCTGGGTGAAGATGTGCGCCAGCTCGGCGTTGCGCAGCAGCGCCTTCGAGGGGATGCAGCCGACGTTGAGGCACACCCCGCCCCAGTACCTCTCCTCGATGATCGCCGTCTTCAGCCCGAGCTGTGCCGACCGGATCGCGGCGACATATCCACCCGGGCCCGAGCCCAGGACCACGACGTCAAAGTGTTCGCTCATATCCAAGGACGATATTCGCCGCGACCATGTGCTCGCATCCCGGCGGGCACCGCCGGGATGCGAAGTCGCCGGCACGGATCCTCGTGGTCCTCGGCACGCCGTCCGGGGCCGCTCACGGTCGGAGAGTCGCCGCGGTCTTCAGGGTGCGCAGTACGGGGGCGGTCTCGAGGGCGGTGATCGCGTCGATCGCCAGGCGCCGGGTCAGGTAGTGGTGCAGGTCCTCGGTGTCGGTGCACAGCGCGTGGGCCATGAGGTTGGTGCGGCCGGTGGTGGCGGCGACGACCGCGAGCTCGCGGTGGGTGGCCAGCTCGGTGGCGACGCGTTCCAGGTGCGCCGGGGCGACGGCCATCCACAGGACGGCCGAGGCCGTGATGTCGACCACACCGGGGTCCAGGTCGACGTCGAAGAAGATCGCGCCCCGGGCGCGCAGGTCGTGCAGCCGCCTGGTGACGGTCGCCGCCGTCTGCCCGGTGGCCCCGGCGAGGTCGGCGTAGCTCGCCCTGCCGTCCTTGCGCAGTGCGGCGACCAGCCTCTCGTCCTCCGGGGTCAGCCTGGGAGGATCGCTGTCGTCGACCTCCCTGCGCAGCCGGCGCTGCTGGTCGCCGGTGAGGCTGTTCACTCTGCCGGGCCAGGCCGCGGGGCCGCCGACGTAGGTGTGGAGCATGTAGTGCGCGGAGACCGCGGTGATGCTGGCGGTCCGGGGGATGTCGCGGAGCAGCAGCGCGTGCGAGTCGCGGTCGCCGACGCCGGTGTGGATGATCGCGACGATCTCGGTCCCGCCGGAGGTGAGCCTCACCCAGGAGGTGTCGGGGCGTCGCGCCAGGGCCTGGGCGGTGTCCTGCGCGGCATGGGCGGTCGCGGTCAGCCGGACGAGCCACTGCCTGTGGCCCGCGGCCCGCGGGTCGGCCAGCCCGACCACGCGCAGCCCCGCCTCGGCGGACAGCCGCCGGTACCGGCGGACGACGGTCTGCGTCGAGCTGCCGACCACCTCGGCGATCAGGGTGAACGGGGCCCGGCCGTCGAGCTGGAGCGCATGGACGATAGCCCGGTCGAGATGGTCCAGTGTGGACATGATTGCGAATATAGCCCCGATAAGTGGCAGATATCGGCGATCTTCCGGGCAATCATGGAATCCGGCCTCCAGGCCCTTCCATGCTCGTGCCATGTCAGAGGACACGTTGCAGACCACGGGCGCCGCCGTCCACCGGTGGCGGTGGGCCGGGCTGGCGGCGCTGCTCACCGCCGAGGCGATGAACCTGCTGGACACCACGATCGTTCAGGTCGCGGGTCCGGCTGTCCACACCGACCTGGGCGGGCGGGTGGCCGCCATCCAGTGGTTCACCGCCGCGTACACGCTGGTGTTCGCGCTCCTGCTGATCGGCGGGGGGCGGCTGGGGGACCGCCACGGACGACGGCGGATCTTCCGCCTCGGGGTGGCCGGGTTCGGGCTGGCCTCGCTGGCCTGCGCGCTGGCGCCGTCCGCGGGCGTGCTGATCGGCCTGCGCGCGGTGCAGGGGGCCTTCGCCGCCGCCGTCATCCCGCAGACGTTCGGCCTGATCCGCGCGATGTTCTCCGGCTCCGAGCTGCCGAAGGCGCTGGGCTGCATCGGGCCGGTGATGGGCCTGGCCGCGGTGTGCGGCCCGGTGCTCGGCGGGGTGCTCACCCAGGCGGCCTCGTGGCGGTGGGTGTTCCTGGTGAACGTCCCGCTCACGCTGGCCGTGCTGGCCGTCGCGCCGCTCCTGCCGGAGGACCGCGCTCCGTCCCGCCCCCGGCTCGACCCCCTCGGGACCGCGCTGGCGCTGACGGGGAGCGGGCTCGTCGTCTACCCCCTGGTCCAGGGCACCTGGGACGCCTCCCTGATCGCGGCGGGCCTCGTCGTGCTGGCGCTGTTCGGCCTGCACCAGCGCCGCAGCGCCCGGGCCGGACGGCGGCCGCTGGTCGAGCCGAGCCTGTTCACCGGGCGCGGGTTCCCGGCCGCGCTGGCCACCTCCGTCCTGTTCTTCGCGGCCATGAACGGGCTGATGCTGGCCGTGGTGCTGTACGTCCAACTCGGCCTGGGCCGGGACACGATCACCTCGGCGCTCACCCTGCTGCCCTGGTCGGCGGCGATGGGGGCGGCATCGTGGATCACCGGCGCCCACCTGGTGCCACGGTTCGGCGCACGGGTCATGCACGCCGGGCTCGCGGTCATGCTGGCCGGAGTCCTCGCCGCGATCTGGGCGTTCCACGCCCACGACGGCTACCCCCCGCCGCTGCCGGCCGCCCTCGCCCTGGCCGGGCTCGGCGTGGGCCTGTTCACCACGCCCTTCTTCACGACCGCGCTGAAGCCGGTGAAGGCCCACGAGACCGGCTCCGCCGCCGGCCTTCTCAATGCCGTCCAGCAGTTCGGCGGCACCCTCGGCGTCGCCGTCATCGGCAGCGTCTACCAGAACGTCGCCCGCCACGCCGCACCCGCCGCCGCCGTCCAGCACGCCTTCTGGCCCGCCGCCGTCCTCCTGGCCGGCGCCGCCCTCGCAGCCGTCCCGCTCCGCGCCGGCCTCGAAAGATGACAGGGCCCCCGGAGCGCGTGTACGGCGCGGCGTTCCGGGGGAGTTTGTGGCGGTGTGCGGAACGTGTGCGGGACGTGTGCGGGGGGCGCCCGGGACGGTCCGCGGGCGACGCGCGGGGCGCCGGGTCGGATGCGGCGGTCACATCCTGTTAGGGTTTCGGCAAGGTCTCCCTCTGGTCACGATCCGTGGGAGCCCGTCGACTGACAGGGCGGCGCGCAAGGGCGCGAGCCCGGTGCCGTCCCGGCCGCGGAGCCCGGCGGCGTCCCCTGGAACGGCGGTGCCACGGCGCTGGAACATCGCGCCCCGGCCCGGTCGTTGTCCCCGTTCCGAGCCGACTGGAGGAGAAGACGAGTGAGGATCCCCAAGCGCGTCAACACCGTCCTGGACTGGGTGGAACAGCACCTGCTCGCGCTCGCGGTCGTCTTCGCGCTGGTCGTGGTCGCACTGGTCGCCACGCTCGCACCGCCGGCCGTCGGCCTCCCGGTCGCCGGGTTCGTCCTCGGCGCCGCCGCCGGAGGCCTCCTCGTGCACGTCCGGATGAGCCGCCGCGTCGCCCGCGCCCGCTCCGACATCGACAACCTGCTCCGCGAGAACGGCGCGCTGCGGCACCGCAACACCGTCCTCGCCAGCGGCGTGATCACGCGGGAGGCGCAGGAGACGCAGGCGCTCGTCGCCATCCCCGAGGACGACCTGCGGGGCGCGCCGGACGACCCGCAGACCACCGCGTCCCTCGACGAGCTGCTGGACGGCGACCCGCAGACCACCAACGAGCTGCCGGACGAGCCCCGGACCACCGGTGACCCGCAGATCACCGGCGACCCCCAGACCACCGATGAGCTTCCCGGACGGGACAAGGCCCCGCGGCGCACCGCCGACCCCCTGGACGGTGACCCGCAGCGCACCACCGTCCTGCCCGCGCTGCCGGACGACCTCCTCGGCGGCGCGGACGCCGGCGAGGAGGAGGACACCGCGCGGACTCCGCGCCGGTCCCGCAGGGCCTGACCGAGCCCGACCAGGGCCTTCTACCGCAGGGTCACCGGAGCCCCAACCCGGCGTTACTTTTGCTGATCATCGGGCAGAGGCAAGCCGTGAACGACTCGACGAACGCGCGGCAGGGAGCGGATCCGGGACGCGGAGGCGAGGGCGCCGGACCGCCGAAGGACGCGGAGCCCGGCGAGGGCACCGTCCGCAAGGCGGTGATCGCCTCGGCGATGGGCAACTGCATCGAGTGGTTCGACTTCGGCGTGTTCAGCGCCGGGGTGATGACCTCGATCATCGGCACGGTGTTCTTCCCCGAGGACGCGGGCGGCAGCGCCACGCTGCGCTCGTTCGCGCTGGTCGCGGCCGCGTTCCTCGCCCGCCCGTTCGGCGGCATGTTCTTCGGTCCGATGGGGGACAGGCTCGGCCGCAAGCGGGTGCTGGCCGCCACCATCATCCTGATGTCGGGCTCGACGTTCGTGATCGGCGTCCTGCCCGGCTATGCCACGATCGGGATCGCCGCGCCGCTGCTGCTGCTCGGCGTCCGGCTCGTCCAGGGCTTCTCGACGGGCGGCGAGTACGGCGGCGCCGCCACGATGATCGCCGAGTACGCGCCCACGAACCGGCGCGGGTTCTACGGCGCGTTCCTGGAGTTCGGCACCCTCGGCGGCTACATCATGGGCGCCGGGCTCGTCCTGCTGATCGACCTCTCGCTCAGCGAGAGCGCGATGCACGGATGGGGCTGGCGCATCCCGTTCCTGATCGCGCTGCCGCTCGGCGCCGTCGGGCTCTACGTCCGGACGCGGATCGAGGACACCCCGGCCTTCCAGCACATGGAGGCGGAGGGGAGGAAGGCCCGGTCGCCGCTCAAGGAGACCGTGGAGCACCACTGGCGCACCATCCTGAGGCTCATCGGGATCGTGATCCTGCTGAACGTCGCCGTCTACACGCTGCTGACGTTCATGCCGTCCTACCTCGTCGACTTCCTGGACATGAACGACACCTCATCGCAGCTCACCACGATCGGCGTGGAGGCGGCGATGATGGTGGTGATCCTGCCGCTCGGCGCGCTGTCGGACCGGATCGGCCGCAAGCCGCTGCTGATCGCCGCCGCGGTCGGCTTCCTCGTACTGTCCTGGCCGGCGTTCGCGCTGATGCAGACGCACGACGCGGTCGGGGTCGTGGTCGGCTACGCGATCATCGGCGGGCTGCTGGTGCTGATGCTGGCGGTGATCGGCGCGACGTTCCCGGCGATGTTCCCGACCCAGGTGCGGTACGGGGCCTTCGCGATCGGCTACAACATCTCGACGTCGCTGTTCGGCGGGACGGCGGCCGTGCTCGTGGGCTCGCTGATCGACGCCACGGGTTCCAACTCCGTCCCGGCCTACTACCTGATGATCGTCGCCCTGGTCGCGCTGCTGCCGATCATCAGGATCCCGGAGACGGCCGGGGTGCCGATCGACCAGGCCGGGGACGAGAAGGCCCCGGAACCGGTGGGTTCCGGGGCGCGGCGGAGCTGAGGCCCGGGGGGCCGGGCACAGCGCGGGAGCGGGCGGTCAGCGGGAGCGGGCGAAGTGCCGGCGGGCCCAGCCCGCCAGCGAACCCGCGACCACCAGCGCGGCTCCGGTCTCGATCGCCAGTGCGGTCCACACTCCGGTCACTGGGGGCCTCCTCTCGGGTTCCGCCGGGCCCTTCCTGAACCGGGCCCGATCCGGTGCACGCCGGGTACAACATCGAAATGCAGTGGATCTTTCCGCGGCGGCGCCGTCCGGCGAGGTGATCTGCCCCACGGTCGCGTCGATGAGCAGGCATGTTACGGGTGATGTTGCGCCTGGGTGCGAGTTGTGTGGCGTGAGGGCAAATCATAGGTGCTGTGAATGGCTCCTTGCGACCGTCTCATTACCGTCTGTAGCGTCACGGGTGGCCAAAGGCCGCCTCTTCCCCGCAGGACCACGACGAATCGGTGGTGTGGACGTGACGGAACAGCAGCATCAGGAGCAGCAGCAACAGGACCACCAGCTGAGCCTCGGTACCGCCGCCGCGCGGAACCTGGCGACCACGACCAAGTCCGTCCCGCAGATGCAGGGCATCACGTCGCGGTGGTTGCTGAAGCTGCTGCCCTGGGTGCAGGCGTCCGGCGGCACCTACCGGGTCAACCGGCGGCTCACCTACACGCTGGGCGACGGGCGCGTCACGTTCGTGACCACCGGCGCCGACATCCGCGTGATCCCGCGCGAGCTCGGCGAGCTGGCCCCGCTGCGCGGCTACGACGACGACCTGACCCTGGACGCCATCGCGGGACGCTTCACCCAGCAGGAGTACGCGCCCGGTGAGGTCGTCGTCGAGCGGGGACGCCCCGTCGACCGCGTCGTCCTCGTCGCGCACGGCAAGCTCAGCAAGATCGGCGCCGGCGAGTTCGGCTCCGACGCCGTCCTCGGAACGCTCGCCAACGGTGACTTCTTCGGCGAGCAGTCCCTCCTCCGGACGGAGGAGGGCGAGGAGCCGCCGACGTGGGAGCACACCGTCAAGGCGGTGACCACCTGCACGATCCTCAGCATGACCCAGGCCGACTTCCAGGCGACGCTCGGCCAGTCCTCCTCTCTCCAGCAGCATCTGGACGAGTACCGGGCGAGCCCGCGGCGCGCGCACAACGCGCACGGTGAGGCGGAGATCGATGTGGCGTCGGGGCACGACGGCGAACCCGTCCTGCCGAGCACGTTCGTCGACTACGAGGCGTCTCCCCGGGAGTACGAGCTGAGCGTCGCGCAGACCGTGCTGCGCGTCCACACCCGCGTCGCCGACCTCTACAACCAGCCGATGGACCAGATCGAGCAGCAGCTCAGGCTGACGATCGAGGCGCTGCGCGAGCGGCAGGAGCACGAGATCGTCAACAACCGCGACTTCGGCCTGCTGCACAACACCGACCTGTCGCAGCGCGTCCACACCCGCTCGGGCCCGCCCACGCCCGACGACATGGACGAGCTGCTGAGCCTCGTCTGGAAGGACCCGGCGTTCTTCCTCGCGCACCCGAAGGCGATCGCCGCGTTTGGCCGCGAGTGCAGCGCCCGCGGCATCTACCCCGACAGCGTCGACGTCGGCGGCCACAAGGTGCCCGGCTGGCGCGGCGTGCCCCTCTTCCCGTGCAACAAGATCCCGGTCTCGTCGACGCTGACCAGCTCGATCCTGCTGATGCGGACCGGCGAGGCGGCGCAGGGCGTCGTCGGGCTGCACCAGGTCGGCCTGCCGGACGAGTACCAGCCGGGGCTGTCGGTCCGGTACATGGGCATCGACGACAAGGCGCTCCTGAACTACCTGGTCAGCGCGTACTACTCGGCGGCCGTCCTGGTGCCCGACGCGCTCGGCATGCTGGAGTCGGTCGAGGTCGCGCACGGCGGTGCCGGCGCGTGACGGAGGAACGGCTGGCCCTCTCCACCCGCGCGGCGAGCAACCTCGCCTCGACGACCAAGACCGTCCCGCAGACGCAGGGCACCACCCCGCGGTGGCTGCTGTCGCAGCTTCCGTGGGTGGAGGCCGGCGGCGGCTCCTACCGGGTGAACCGCAGGCTCACCTACCGGCTCGGCGACGGGCTCGTGACGTTCGTCAACGACGGCGCGGCGATCCGGGTCGTTCCGCCCGAACTGGCCGAGCTGCCCCCGCTGCGCGGCCTGTCCGACACCGCGATCCTGGACGGTCTCGCCTCGCGGTTCGAGCAGCGCGAGTACCGGCCCGGCGAGGTGATCGCGGAGTCGGGCGGGCCCCTCGACGCGGTCCACCTGATCGCGCACGGCAAGGTCGAGGAGAGCGCCCCCGGCGTCTACGACACCGCCGGGCGGGTCGGCGTCCGCGACGGGGGCGGGTTCTTCGGCGCCGACGCCCTGCTCGGCGAGCCGGGGGAGTGGGCGCACACGTTCCGCGCGCTCACCCCCGTGATCGTCCTGTCGCTGCCGCGGGAGGCGATCGAGGAGCTGACCGAGCGGTCCGCGGGGCTGCGCGCGCACCTGGAGGAGTACCGGGCCGCACCCGCCCCGCCGCGGACCAGGCACGGCGAGGCGGCGATCGAGGTGGCGTCCGGGCACGACGGCGAGCCCGTCCTGCCCGGCACGTTCGTCGACTACGAGGCCTCGCCCCGCGAGTACGAGCTTGCCGTCACCCAGACGATCCTGCGCGTCCACTCCCGGGTCGCCGACCTCTACAGCGAGCCGATGGACCAGGTCGAGCAGCAGCTCAGGCTGACGATCGAGGAGGTCAGGGAGCGCCAGGAGCACGAACTGGTCAACAACCCCGACTTCGGCCTGCTGCACAACGCGGACCTGCGCCAGCGCATCCAGACCCTCGGCGGCCCCCCGACCCCCGCCGACATGGACGAGCTGCTGGCGCGGCGCCGCAAGACCCGGTTCTTCCTCGCCCACCCCAAGACGATCGCGGCGATCGGCCGGGAGTGCACCCGGCGCGGCGTGTACCCGGCGCCCGTCGAGATCGAGGGACGCCGCGTGCACGCCTGGCGCGGCGTCCCGATCCTCCCGTCCGACAAGATCCCCATCTCCCCGACCGGGACCAGCTCGATCCTCGCGCTGCGCACCGGCGAGGACGAGCAGGGCGTCGTCGGCCTGCACCGCACCGGGCTGGAGAACGAGGTCCGGCCGGGCCTCACGGCCCGGTTCACCGGCATCGACGACAAGGGCCTGCTGACCTACCTGGTCAGCGCCTACCACTCGGCCGCCGTGCTGGTCCCCGACGCCCTCGGTGTCCTGGAGAACGTCGAGATCGCCCGCTGACGAGAGGGGACCCCCCATGCCCGCCTGGAGAGACGACCCGGCCGTGATCGGCTGCGACCACCGGACGGGGCCGCAGCACCGCCCCCGGACGGCGGCGGAGGTGCTCACCTGGAGCCGCCGCCTGCTCGACCCCGCGCTGCGTCACGTGGTCGAGGCCATGCCGGACGCGTCGCGCTCCACCGCGGGCTTCCACTTCGGCTGGCGCGACGAGCGCGGCCGTCCTGCCGCCGGGGCGGGCGGCAAGGCGATCCGGCCCGCGCTCACGCTGCTGGCCGCGGAGGCGGTCGGCGGGACGGTCCAGGCCGCCCTGCCGGCCGCCGTGGCGGTCGAGCTCGCGCACAACTTCTCCCTCATGCACGACGACGTGATGGACGGCGACCTCACCCGCCGGCACCGCCCCACCGCGTGGGCGGTCTTCGGCGCCAACGCGGCGATCCTGTCCGGTGACGCCCTCCTCGCCGCCGCCTACGAGATCCTCGCCGAGGAGCCCTCCGCGGTGGTCGCCCGCGGCGTGCGCATCCTCGCCCGGGCCGTCCTGGAACTGGTCGAGGGCCAGCGCGCCGACCTGGCCTTCGAGGAGCGCGGCGACGTCACGCTCGACGAGTGCCTGGCCATGGCAGCGGGCAAGACCGGCGCGCTGCTCGGCGCCTCGTGCGCGCTCGGTGCCGTGTACGGCGGCGGCACCGCCGGGCAGGTCTCCCGCCTGCGCGTCTTCGGCGAGCGCCTCGGCCTGGCCTTCCAGCTCGTCGACGACCTGCTCGGCATCTGGGGCGAACCGGCGGTCACCGGCAAGCCCGTCCACGCCGACCTGCGCCGCCGCAAGAAGTCGCTGCCCGTCGTCGCGGCCCTCACCTCCGGCAGCGCCGCCGGCGGCGACCTCGCCGCCCTCTACCTGCGCGACGCGCCGCTCACCGACGAGGAGGCGATCCTCGCCGCCGGCCTCGTCGACGCGGCGGGCGGCCGCGCCTGGGCCGCCGCCCACGCCGACGAACTCCTCACCGACGCGCTCGCCGACCTCGACGCCGCCGGCGCCGCCCCGTGCGCCGACGCCGAACTGCGGGCGCTCGCCCACCTGATGACCGACCGCGACCACTGACCGTCCACCCGTACCCGGCCCCACCGTGCGAGGGAGGTCCACTTCCTGATCGATCACATGTTCGAGTAGGGTCGAGCCGTGCAGGCTCCCGAACACGTCCCGTTCCTGTGCCCCGCCGGGCACCGGCTCGGCCCGGGCCGGGTCATCGTCGGCTGGTCGCCGTGCGTCTGCCCGCCCTGCGACAGACGGGGCCGCGGGCTGCGCGGCCACCGCACCTACCTGTGCCTCGACTGCAAGGACGAGCACGTCACGACGAAGTGCTACCTGCCCCACCACGTCCCGCCCGAGGGCGCCGAGTACCGCTGGCCCTGAACGTGGTGCTGCCGGCCCTGAACCGGGGACGCCGCCAGTGGTCAGTACGGGAGGGTACGACCGGACGGGGTACGCAGGTCCAGGGCCGGGCGTTCGGCCCGGTCGTCGGCGGTGCGTTTGCCAATTCTGACGCGGACTTGACCCTTCATGGCGTTCTCCTTCCCCCGGCTTTACACGCCGTGGTACGGGAGATCTGCCCACATTCGTTCGACTTCACCGTCGCCCGCGGGTGACGGCTCGGTGCATTGGCCGGGGGAGGTGGCCGTGTCCACCGCCTGAGGCGCAGGTCAGACGGCGTCAGCCCTTGATCTGCGTCCAGGCCTGGGCCCAGCGGGAGTAATCCACGCATTTGTTGCCGCGGT
Organism: Actinomadura sp. NPDC023710; assembly: GCF_040639875.1. Lineage (NCBI taxonomy): Bacteria > Bacillati > Actinomycetota > Actinomycetes > Streptosporangiales > Thermomonosporaceae > Actinomadura > Actinomadura sp. NPDC023710. The sequence continues at coordinate 244,863 of NZ_JBFAGB010000002.1, read as the reverse complement.
CGTCCCCGCAGTCCTTCACCGGGGTTTTCCAGAACGCCAGGCGCTTGTAGAACTCCGGGTCGCCGACGTGATAGGTCGAGCAGAAGCCCTTGGCGGTGTACCTGCACGCCTTGGGGTTGGCGGGCGCCTCACCGAACCACTGCGCGACCTCCGCCTGCACCTTCGGCATGGTGATCCAGTTCATCCACTTGTACATGCAGGTCGGATGCTGGGCCTTCGAGGAGATCATCCAGGTGTCGGACCAGCCGGTCGCGCCCTCGTCCGGGATCGTCGTGGCGACCGGCGCCTTGTCCGTCATGGCCAGGTTCGCGGTCACCTGCCAGGCGGTGCCGGCGTAGTTGTAGCCGCTCTTGAACGACTGGAGCTCGTCCAGGTAGTTCGCCCAGTACTGGTTGACGTTCGGTCGCTGCTGCTTGAGCAGGTTCACCGCGGCGTCGAACTGCTCGTCGTCCAGCTCGTAGACGTCGTTGATCTTCAGGTCGGGGCGGTGCGTCTTGAGGTAGAGCGCCGCGTCCGCGATGTAGATGGGGGAGTCGTAGGCGACGACGTGCCCGGCGGCGGGGGACTCCTTGTCCCACACCACGCTCCACGACGTCGGACGCTGGGTGATCTTGTCCGTCCGGTACATCAGCATGTTGGCGCCGTAGCCGTGCGGGACGCCGTACATCCGCCCGGCGGCGGAGTTGTACGGCTGGTTCTTCAGGTACTTGGCGATGTCCTCCCAACTGCTGATCAGGCCGGTGTTGACGGGCGCGACCGTCCCGCCGTAGATGAGCCGCAGGCTCGCGTCGCCGGACGCCGACACGCCGTCGTACCGCCCGGTCTTCATGAGCGCGACCATCGAGTCGGAGGTGTCGGCGACCTTCGTGTACACCTTGCAGCCGGTCGCCTTCGTGAACGGCGTGACCCAGTCGACCTTCGGGTCGTTCGTGCCGTTCTCGGCGTATCCGGCCCAGGCGACGAGGTCGAGCCGGCCTTCCGGGGTGCCGAGTTCCTGCAGCACCGGGACTTCGGGCGGCGCCGCGGTCCCGCCGGAGTCGCCACTGCAGGCGCCGGTCAGCGCCGCCGCGACCAGCGCCCCCGTGGCGAGCAGGGTCCGGCGGGCGCGGGCCGGTGGGCGCACGGTCGTCGTCGCTTCTGGGGTACGAGCCATCACGCTGAGGCATCGTAGGGGTATTTTGGGCTGACCGCCGCCACAAAACGTGATGATCTGGAAACTGTCGACACATGGTGGCAGACCGTCCTAGGCTCTCCTGCGTTCCGCGTGAGCCGCTCCGCACGCAATCGATGCCAGCCGTCCGACCAGTCGATGTCAGCCGTCCGACCGAGTTGAAGGTTCAGCCGCAGTGCCAAATCGAGGCCGCACAACGGACTCGTCCGCCGGACACCGGCGGGCTCCCAAGGCCGCCCGTTTCCGGTCCATCCGCTTCAAGGTCGTCCTGATGGTCACCGTCTCGGTGGTCTCCCTGGGCGTGCTGTGGGCGTTCGCCGCGAGCATCGCGCTCGGCGAAGGGCTCAACCTCCGCCATGTCAAGACCGTCCAGGACCACTACGGCTACCCGTCGGGCGCGCTCGGCAGCGCGCTGCAGGCCGAGCGGCGGCTGTCGATGGTGTACCTCGGCGGCCGCGCGGAGGGCGACCGCGCCGCCATGGAGTCCGGCCGCCTGGTCACCGACCGGCAGGCCGACCTGTTCCGCCGGCTCGCCGGGTCCGAGTCCGTCCAGAACGCCGCCCCCAAGGACGCCCGGGGCATCGCCGGCAAGATCCTCACCGAGCTGGACGGTCTGGCGGACCGGCGCCGCGCCATCGACGCCGGCCGCCTGAACCGGGCCCGCGTGTTCGCCGACTACACGGCCCTGCTCGGCGACGTCGGCGCGCTGCAGGGCTCGCTCGCCACGCTGGACAACTCCGAGGTCGCCAAGGACGCCCGCAACGAGGCGTCGCTGACCCGGGCCCGCGAGGTCCTCGCGCAGGAGGACGCGCTGCTGGCGGGCGCGCTCGCCGCCGGCAGGATCACGCCCGGCGAGCACGCCCAGTACGTCAAGCTCGTCGGCACGCAGCGCACCCTGTACACCTACACGGCGGCCGAGCTGCGCTCGCCCGACCAGTCCTACTACGAGCGCATCGTCGGCATGCCCGAGTACGGCCGGCTCCGCACGCTGGAAGACCGCTTCGTCGCCTCGCCGCGGCTGGTCAACGCCACCGGCGCCGCCGGCGCGCTGTGGAAGACCACCGCCGACTCCAACCTCACCCGGCTCCGCGGCCTCGAACTGTCGGTGTCGGCGGGCGCCGAGAAGCGCGCCCAGCCGATCTCCGAGGGCATCATCACCCGCGTCGTCCTCGCGGGCGCGCTCGGGCTGGTCGCGGTCGTCGCCACCCTCGTCCTGGCGATCTGGGTCGCCCGGTCCGTCATCCGCGAGTTGCGCCGGCTGCGCCGCGAGGCGATCGACCTGGCCGACGTCCGGCTGCCCGGCGTGATCCGCCGGCTGCGCCGCGGCGAGGAGGTCGACGTGGCCGCCGAGGCGCCGCCGCTGTCGTTCGGGACGCGCGAGATCGACCAGGTCGGCGAGGCGTTCAACGCCGCCCGCCGCACCGCGATCCAGAGCGCCGTCGAGGAGGCGACGCTGCGCCACAACGTCAGCGACGTGTTCGTCAACCTCGCCCGCCGCAGCCAGACGCTGCTGCACCGCCAGCTCAAGCTGCTGGACTCGATGGAGCGGCGCATCGAGACCCCCGACGACCTGGAGGACCTGTTCCGGGTCGACCACCTCGCCACCCGCATGCGCCGGCACGCCGAGGGCCTGATCATCCTGTCCGGGCAGGCGCCCGGCCGCGGCTGGCGCAGCCCCGTCGCGATCGTGGACGTCGCCCGCGCCGCCGCGTCCGAGGTCGAGGACTACACCCGCGTCAACGTCGCCCCGATGACCCGCGCCGCGATCGTCGGCCCGGCCGTCGCCGACGTCATCCACCTGCTCGCCGAGCTGATCGAGAACGCCGCGACGTTCTCGCCGCCGCACACGACCGTCCAGGTGCAGGGGCAGGCCGTCTCGCACGGCTTCACGCTGGAGGTCGAGGACCGCGGCCTCAGCATGGACGAGCCCAGCCTCGCCGCCGCCAACGAGCGGCTCGCCACCGCCGCCGAGTTCGACCTGTCCGACAGCGCGCAGCTCGGACTGTTCGTCGTCGGCCGGCTGGCCCGCCGGCACGGCATCAAGGTCACCCTGCGGACGTCCCCCTACGGCGGCATGACCGCGATCGTGCTGCTGCCCGAGGAGCTCGTCGTCCCCGACGAGGGTGAACCGGTGCGGAACGCGCCCGCCCTCACCACCCGCCGCGCCGAGGACGCGCTCGTCCCCGTCGGCACCGTCGTGAACGGCGCCAGCGTCCGCAGCGGCCCGCAGCCGGTGCTGGACGAGGGCGGGTCCGTGCTGCACCTGCCGTCCGGACGGCACGCGGCGCAGACTCCGGCGCCGCCCTCCCCGCAGCAGGAGCCGCTCGCCCCGCCCGCGCAGCCCGTCCGCCCGTTCATCCCCCCGGCCGCCGCCATGCCTCCGTCCGGGGAGCCGGACGCGCTGACCGGGCCCATCCCGGTGTTCGAGGAGCCGATCCAGGGCCAGTCGCCGGCACACCGGCCGGCCGCGTCCCCGTGGGGCGACCCGCCGCCCGAGCCCGAGCCGGCGTCCTCGCCGCCGCCCCCGCCGGGCGTGCCGCGCTCGCCCCGCGAGGTGCGGCGCCGTCCCCCGGGCAAGTCGTCCGGCGGCGACCGTCCCTCGCTGCCGAAGCGGGTCCGGCAGGAGAACATGGCCTCCCAGCTGCGGGAGGAGCACGCCGCCCCGGCCGGTCCCGCGCCCGCCGCCCGTGCCGACCGGTCGCCCGAGCAGCTGCGGTCGATGATGTCGTCCATCCAGAGGGGCACTCGGCGCGGACGCGCCGAGTCCCTCGATACCGAGGAATCGTGACGGACCATGACCGGTCCTGGCAGCGAATGGCTCGATGACGAGGCCGGCCCGATCGTGCGGTCGTACGCGCTCACCCGCGGGCGCGCCAGGCCCGCGACCGGCGAGGCCTTCGACATGATCACGATAGTCTCGACCGCGGCGCGGCCGCGGTCGGGCTCGCCCGGCATCGGTCCCGAGCACCTCGACATCCTGGAGATGTGCCTGCAACCGCAGCCGGTGGCCGAGGTCGCGGCGCGGATGCGGCTGCCGCTCGTCGTCGTGCGGGTGCTGCTCGGCGACCTGCTCCACCACCGGCTCATCACCGCCACCCGTCCCCAACAGGAGAGCGCGCTCTCCAAGGAACGTCTGCTGAGGGAAGTGCTCCATGGTCTCCAAGCCCTCTGAGAACGCCGGTGCGGCCGCCGGAGGGAGCGCGGGGCCGTCCCCCCGGGAGGGGGTCGGCCCGGCGACGCCGGTGGCGGTGAAGATCCTCGTCGCCGGGGGCTTCGGCGTCGGCAAGACCACGCTCGTCGGCTCCGTCAGCGAGATCCGCCCCCTGCAGACCGAGGAACTGCTCACCGACCGGGGCGTCGGCGTCGACGACACCGAGGGCGTCGAGCAGAAGACCACCACCACGGTCGCGATGGACTTCGGCCGCATCACGATCCGCGAAGGCCTCGTGCTCTACCTGTTCGGCACGCCCGGCCAGGACCGGTTCTGGTTCATGTGGGACGAGCTGTCCTTCGGGGCGCTCGGTGCCGTCGTGCTCGCCGACACCCGCCGCCTCTCGGACAGCTTCCCCGCCGTCGACTACTTCGAGAACCGGGGCCTGCCGTTCGTCATCGCGGTGAACCGCTTCGACGACGGCTACGACTACACGCCCTCGGAGATCCGGGAGGCGCTCGACCTCAGCGAGGGGACCCCGGTCGTGATGTGCGACGTCCGGGAGCGCACGTCCGGCAAGGACGTGCTGACGACGCTGGTCAGGTATCTGCTGTCGGTGCACGAGGAGGCGACGCGGGCGGACGCCTCCGCGCTGTAGGCTGCCGGTCGAGATGAAGTCGAGATGAACCGGACACGCGCGCGGCTCTCGGACGGCCGCGAGATCGTCTACTACGACGAGGCCCCCGGCCGGGCGCCCGTCGCCGACCCGCGCGGCCTGCCGCCGGTCGAGCCGGTCTGCGAGGTCCGCCGCGACCCGCTGACCGGCGACCACGTCACGATCACCGGGCACCGCAACACGCGGACGTTCCTGCCGCCCGCCGACCAGTGCCCGCTGTGCCCCGGCGGCCCGGCCTCGGAGATCCCGGACCCGTCCTACGACGTCGCCGTGTTCGAGAACCGCTTCCCCTCCTTCGACGTCCGCACCCCGCCGGTACCGCCCTCGATCGACGGTGTGGAACGGTCCCGCGGCGCCGGGCGCTGCGAGGTCGTCTGCTTCACCGACGACCACTCCACCTCGATGGCGCTGCTGCCCGTCTCCCGCGTCCGGACGGTCGTCGACGCGTGGGCCGACCGCACCGCCGAACTGTCGGCCGTCCCCGGCGTCGCGCAGGTCTTCGCGTTCGAGAACCGCGGCGTCGAGATCGGCGTGACCCTGCACCACCCGCACGGCCAGATCTACGCCTACCCGTTCCTCACCCCCCGCACCGAGCGGATGCTGGCGTCGGCCGCCGCGAACCCGGACCTGTTCGGCGACGTCCTGAAGGCCGAGCGCGCCGGCAGCCGCGTCGTGCTGTCCGGCGAGCACTGGACGGCCTACGTCCCCGCGGCAGCCCGCTGGCCGGTGGAGGTGCACCTGATGCCGCATCGCCACGTCCCCGACATGGCCGCTCTCGACGCTGGGGAGCGCGACGAGCTCGCCGTCCTCTACCGTGACCTCCTGCGCCGCTGCGACGCCCTCTACGGCGCCCCGCTGCCCTACGTCGCGGGCTGGCACCAGGCGCCGGTCGGCGAGGGCCGCGACCTGCTCCGCCTGCACCTGGAGCTCTTCTCGGTCCGGCGCGCCGCCGACAAGATCAAGTACCTGGCCGGCTCGGAGTCGGGCATGGCCGCCTGGATCAACGACGTCCCGCCGGAGGACGTCGCCGCGCGCCTGCGCGGCGCCCGCGGTTGACTCGGGCTTGACCCGACCGATTTCGCGACTGTCCAGAACGATCTCCGCCGCGTGGCCTACGCTCCGACGCATGCCGGAAAGCGTGCTGGCGGACCCGTTGGCGCGAGGGTCCTTCGACGGCGTCGCCGCCACCGCCGAGCGTCCGTCGCTGGCGTTCACCTCCCGGGTCGGGCAGGGCGTGAACACCGGCCAGGCGTGGGACCTGGCGGCCGGCGCGCCGCTGGGCCCGCCGATCCCCGACTTCCCCGCCGATCGTGCCGACTGGGCGTTCGGCCTCCTCGCCGGGTCGCCGACCGTCGCCTGGACGCACCGCGACCGCCTCCACATACACGATCTCGGCACCGGACACGAACTCGCCCTGGACGCCCACCCGGACCTGCTCGGCCTCACCGTCCACCACGGCCGCGGCGCGGTCGTCGCCGTCTTCGGCCCCGCGAACGACGCCGAGGTCGCCGTGTGGGACGCCCTCACGGGCGACCGCCTCGCCGACTTCCGCCTCTGGCTCGGCCACCACAGCGCCCTCGGCCGCAGGCTCCTGCACGCGACGCCCGCGACGGGCGCCCTCACCGCCCTCACCGGCCTGACCGGCGACTCCACGGTCAGGCTCCTGGATCTCGAACGCGGCGAGGAGATCGCCGCAGCCCCCTCCGGCGCCGCGACCCTCACCCCGTCCCCGGACGGCCTCGTCCTCCTCTCTCCGACCCCGGAGGGCCTGGGCGTGCAGGGCCTGGACGGCGACCGCCTCGCGACCCTGTCCACACCGGCCCCCTGCGACCAGGTGGCCGGCGGCCTGGTCGACGGTCACCTCCTGGTGGCCGCCGCCCTCCGGGACGCCCCCGACACCCTCGTCGCCTGGAACGCCGCCGTCCCGACCCCGTCCCACCGCATCAAGCTGCCGACCCCGGCCAACGACCTGGCCCTGGCCCCCGACGGCACCCTCCTGGCCGCCACGGACACCGCCCTCTACACCGCCCGCCTGCGCACGTGAAAGGGCCGGGTGGTAACCCGGCCCTGACGTCGAGTGAAGAGAAGCACCGCCGGCGCCCAGGGGCGCCGGCGGCGGGGGTCAGCGGTTCGCGAACTTGTACTGGATGGCCGCTTCCTTCGGGGTGAGGGGGCGGTCGAGGAACATCAGGCCGTCCATGCGGCAGTTGCAGGGGTTCTTCTCCGCGGTGTTCTGCGGGTAGCTGCCGCCGATCTTGATGCCGCGGGGGTCCGTGGCGGACGTGACGTCGGGCTCGGGGGCGCCTTCGATGGCCCACGGGTCCCCGGCCGTGGTGTAGAAGCCGTCCAGCGGCCTGCCGTCCTTGTAGAGCGCCATCGCACCGGTGTCGTAGTCGAACGTCGCGGCGAGGTGCACCCAGGTGTTCTGGGGGAGGATGCTCTGCCAGTCCTCGCTCGCCGCGAACGTCTGGGACTTCGAACCGTCCACCCGGCGGCCCAGCGCGACGACGTGCAGGGTGCCGGAGACCTCGATGATCTCCAGCAGGGCGCGCACGGCGTGGCCGTCGGAGTCCCCGGTGAGCAGGCCCGACAGGCCGATCGCGTTGTAGACGTCGCTCGGGTTGGACGTCTCGGTGTTGGGGCTCGGGTTCGTGCCGGTCATCTTGATCCAGCCCGCGAGGGTCGCGCCCTTGGCGGAGCTGAACGCGTGCAGGGACGGGACGCCGGGCGCGGAGTAGACCCCCGCCTTCCAGTCGTCGTTGCCCTTCGCGGACGGGGCGACCTGCCCGAGCTGGATGGCGTGCCGCCGCGCGCCGTCCCGGACCCGCATGGCCGCGCCGCCGTTGATCAGGTTGATCGTGGTTCCGGAGCGTCCGCGGTCGGCCTCGCGGGACGGGTCGCCCGGGACGGGGTGCTCGAAGTCGTAGTAGGAGATGAGGTTCTTCTTCAGGGGCGGGAAGACGCCGCCGGTCGAGGCGTGGGCCGGGGCTGCGGCGACGCAGAGGGAGGCGCCCAGCAGCGCGGTGGTGAGTGCGGCGGTGCCGCGGCGAATCATCATGTCGACTCCTTGAGGCCCTCCGGGCGGGCGCCGGGTCGCGGCGCCCGCCCGGAGGAGGCCGTTACTTCGCCGGGGTTCCGCGGACCGTCAGGTCGCGGAGCCGGCCGATGTTGTCGAACGAGCCGAAGCCCACCCGGCCGGAGCCGAGGGTCTTGTCGAGGGCCGTGAAGACCGGCCGGGAGGACCCGTCCACGTACACGGCGGTCTCGCCGGTGTCCGCTCGGCGGTCGACCCGGACGCGGTGCCACGCCTCGTCGGTGATGGCCGGCGGGGCGCCGTGCGACCGGTTGGCGTTCCACTGCTGGTCGATGCGCAGCCGGTCGGCGCCGTTCACCAGGAAGATCCCGTTGTGCGGGTAGATGGTGTTGTCGCTGGAGAGGTGGGTGTAGTAGTAGTGCGTGTCGTCCTGGTAGCCGAAGATGACGATCACGTCCCGGTTGCTGATCGACACCGGCGTGTCCAGCCGCACCTGCGCGTCGATCTGCGTCGAGGTGAGTGCGGGGCCCTTGTTCAGCACCGCGTACTCGAACGGGCGGCGCGGGCCCGGACGCTGCTCGCCGGCCTCGGCCAGGATCACCTGGTCGCCCGGGAACTGCCACTTGGACGGCGTGACGGGCGTCCAGTTCGCGGCGTTCATCGCGTTCCCGACGCGGACGGGGCCCGCCGCTCCGGACGCGACCCGCTTGGTCCCGACGACCTTCCAGATCTTGCCGTTGGCCTTGGCGAGCAGGTAGGGCTCGCCCTTGCCGTCCGACCCGTACCGCAGGTCGACGCGCTGGTCACCGGCCAGCTCCCGCATCGTGACGGGCTTGCCGGAGGTGTCGTAGGCCGCCATCTCGTAGATCTGGGCGCGGTTCGTGCCGGTCGCGTCGTGCTTCATCTCCGACTCTTCGGTGTACATGAGCCGGCCGTCCACGATGTCGGTGAACAGGTACTTGCCGCGCAGCGCGGGCAGCTTCGCGCCCCGGTAGACGTAGCCGCCGGAGATGGCGTGGCCGACGTCGCTGCTGCAGTTCCAGTCGGCGGGCGGGTCGTGGTCGTAGGCCGCGAGCGGGTACTCGTAGTCGTACTTGGCGTCGTCGGCCGGCAGCGGGTACAGGTGGCAGCGGTCGTCCTTGCGGAACGTGAACGCGCCCTCCCGCTCGCTCCACCCGATGTTCGCGCCCGGGTAGAGCTCGTGGATCGACTCGATCTCGTGCTCGCCGATGTGCGCGAGGAACAGCCGGTGCTTCCCGCCGGTGTCCCAGCTGAACCGGTGCGGGTCGCGCATGCCGTAGGCGTAGATCTCGCCGAGCTTGCCGGCCTGCCCGGCGAACGGGTTGTCGGCGGGGACGCCGTACCTGCCGTTGGCGCTGTCGTTCCCGGCGGGGTCGATCCGCAGGATCTTGCCCTGCGGGACGCCGAGGTTCTGCGGGTCGCCGCCGTTGTCGCCGACGTTGCCGTTGCCGCCGTCGCCGACCGACACGTAGAGCTTGCCGTAGTCGGCGTCGCCCGGACGGGCGTTCGGGTTGAAGTCGATCTGCTGGAGGTTGTGGATGCGCCCGGCGAAGCCGACGCGCAGGATCTCGCGATGCGTCCCGGAGAAGGTGCCGGCCTCGGGGTTCGTGGCCGTCCACTCGTCGATGACGCCGTGGTAGCCGGTCTTCGGCTGCGGGGTGAGGTCGGGCGTCTTGGTCTTCAGCGCCTCGCCCGCCTCGACGTGCGTGGTGTAGAACTTCCCGTTCTTGCGGAAGTCAGGGTGGAACGCGACGAATCCGAAGCCCTGCCCGAGTCCGGCCTGGGAGAAGAAGTCGGGCGCGAACGTGGCGGCGACGTCCAGGTAGACGTGCGGGGTGCGGGTCTTCTTGTCGAGCAGGTACAGATTGCCGTTCAGGTCGGGCACGTACAGGCGGCCCGAGTGGTCGGGGACCTCACCGACGTGGTTGATGCGGTTCCACCGCAGCAGCCGCGGGTCGGTGGGGGTGCCGGTCGGCGTCGACTTCGGCAGCTGCGCGACCTCCTGGAGGACGAGGCCGAGGCCGGACGGGGCGGGGTCGTCGGGGATCGGGTCGAGGATCGGGGCGTCGTCCCGGGCCTGCGCCGCGGGGGGGACGCTGAGCAGCGGCAGCAGCAGCGCCGCGATCGTGAGGAGACACCAGCTGAGCTTTCTTCGCATTCCAGCCGTCCTAGGGTGGGGATCGGTGGCAGGAAAGCGCTTTCTGGAAGCGCTTTCCAGAAGGTACGACCGGCCTCGCCCGACGTCAAGGATCAATTTCGGGCCAGCCGGATGTGGACATCCCGTCACGACCGCTCGCGACGGAACCACGCGTGGACCAGCGTCGCGCCTGTGGACACGACGAGACCCACGGGGGCGGCGGCGGCATGCCCGGCCAGGGTCAGGGCCACGGCCACCGCGGCACCGGGCGCCCAGATCCACGTCGCCACGGGCCGTCCCGCGCGCCCGCGCCGCCTCCGCCCGAACTCGGCCGCCATCGGCGGAACCAGCGCCGGCAGCGCCGCCGCCAGCACCGTCAGCCATTCGAGCAGCATCCGGTCGACCCGCAGCGCCGCGAGCACCGCGCCGGGCACCGCGATCGCCAGCACCGCCACGACCCGCCGCCCCTCCACCCGCCCCCGACACCCTCCGGACGGCCCCCCGGCGGCGCCGTCCGCCGGGGCGGTGCCGGGCGGGGGGTGGGGGAGGAAGCGGTTGGCGGCCAGGGCGCCGGAGTGGACGGCGGCGAGGGTCGGGGCTATGACCGAGGCGGCGACGAACAGGTTGGCGGCCGGAAGCCCGTCCGGGCCGGCGAGGACGGCGACCACGTCGGTGGAGCCGCTGGCCGCCGCGACCCCGGCGCCGACGACGGAGGCCGCCAGGGCGGGGACGACGAGCAGCGCGACGCAGGCCGCGAGGTCGCGGCGGCCGCGCAGGCCGACGGTGAAGTCGGGGGCCCGCACGGCGAACACCGACACGTACCCGATGTACCCGGCGAGGTCCGCGGCGAGGACGCCGGGCGGCCCGTCCCGCGCGAGCGAGACGGGCGAGGCGGGCGGCGCGAGCTTCACCGCGACGATGCCGATCAGCGCGACCGCGGTGAGGGTGGTGGCTACCGCGACCGCGTTCCACCGCCCGCCGCCCGCGACCAGCACCGCGACCGTGGGGACGGCCAGCACCGCGACGCCGACCGCGTCCGGGACGCCGCCGAGCGCCGCGGCGGCCGCTCCGCCGAGGCCGACATTGAACCCGAACCAGCCGACCATCGCGACCGCGAGCAGCGCGGTGAAGGCGCGCTCGGCGACCGGGGCCAGGTAGCGGGGCGCGAGGTCGGCCATGCCGGCGTTCTCCCCTGCGGGCTCCCGCAGGCCGAGCCGTCCCTGCGCGGCGAGCAGCGCGGCCATGACGGCGCCGCCGACCAGCAGGACCGGGACGGGCAGCGCGCCGCCGTGCCGCCCGCCGATCTGCGCCCCGAGGACGAGCGCGCCCGGCGCCGTCCCGATCCCGAGCCACGCCCCGGACGCCGCCCGCCACGTCCGGCCGCCGCCGGATCCGGACGTGCGCGGGCGCGCCGGAGCGGACGTCACGCCCCGTGTCCCTCGAAGACGTGTCCCTCGAAGACGTGCTCCTCGTAGCGGGCCATCGTCAGAGCGAGGGCCTCGGGGCCCGGCATGGCCCACAGCGCGTCGTTGAAGATCTCCACCTCGATCGGGCCGGTGTAGCCGGTGGCGTCCACCGCCTCGCGGAACCGGCGCAGCTCGACGCACCCGTCGCCGAGCATGCCGCGCCCGGTGAGGACGCCCTCGGGCAGCGGCGTGATCCAGTCGGCGACCTGGAACAGCGAGATCCGCCCCTCGGCGCCGGCGCGGGCGATGCCGTCCCAGACCGCCGGGTCCCACCACAGGTGGTAGGTGTCGACCATGACGCCCACCTGGGAGGACGGGAAGGGCGCCGCCAGGTCGAGCGCCTGCCCGAGGGTGGAGACGACGCAGCGGTCCGAGCAGAACATCGGGTGCAGCGGCTCGATCGCGAGCTGGACGCCGTGCTCGCCCGCGTAGGGAGCGAGTTCGGCCAGGACGTCGGCGACGCGCGAGCGCGCCCCGTCCAGGTCGCGGGACCCGTCCGGCAGGCCGCCGCTGACCAGGCACAGGGCGGGCGCGCCCAGCTCGGCCGCCTCCTCGACGGCGCGGCGGTTGTTCTCCAGCGCGTCCGGCTCCTGGAAGAAGCCGCCCCGGCACAGGGACGTGACCGCCAGCCCGTGGTCGCGCATGAGCTTGCCGGTGCGGGCCAGGCCGTACTCGGCGACGGGCTCGCGCCACAGCCCGACGCCCGTCACCCCGGCGGACGCGCAGCCGGCGGCCAGCTCGGCCAGGGGCCAGTGCCTGGTCGTCCACTGGTTGAGGCTGAACCTCATCACGCGGCTCCCTGGACGGTCAGCCAGGCGCGCATCCGGTGCGCCGCGAGGTCGGGGTCGGGGAAGAGGCCGGCGGCGTCGGCCAGCCGGAAGAGGCCGGTCATGTGCGGCACCGAGCGCGCGGTCTCCAGCCCGCCGACCATCCGGAAGTGCCGCTGGTGGCCGGTCAGCCAGGCCAGGAACACCACACCCGTCTTGTAGTAGTAGGTGGGGGTCTCGAAGAGGTGCCGGGCCAGCGGCACCGTGGGGCCGAAGATCTCCTCGTAGGACGCGGTGTCGCCGTCGTCCAGCGCGTGCAGGGCGGCCGCGGCGGCGGGCGCGATGGGGTCGAAGATCCCGAGCAGCGCGTCGCTGTGCCCCTCGGAGTCGCCCCGGATCAGCTCCGGATAGTTGAAGTCGTCCCCGGTGTAGAGCCGGACCCCGGACGGCAGCCGGCGGCGCAGGTCGATCTCCCGCCCCGCGTCCAGCAGCGAGATCTTCACTCCGTCGATCCGGGACGCGTGCTCGCCGATCAGGGCGAGCAGCGCGCCGGACGCCACGTCCAGATCGGACGAGCCCCAGTAGCCCTCCAGCGCCGGGTCGAACATCGGGCCCAGCCAGTGCAGCACGACCGGACGCCCGGCCTGGGCCAGCAGCCGCCCGTACACGGCGGCGTAGTCCTCCGGGCCGCTCGCCGCGGCGGCCAGGTGCCGGCTCGCCATCAGCACCGGCACCGCGCCGACGGACTCGATGACGGCGAGCTGCTCCTCGTAGGCGGCGGCGATCTCCTCCAGCGACGCCGGTCCGGCGGGGAGCTGGTCGGTGCCCGCTCCGCAGACGATCCGGCCCCCTGCTGAAAGCGCTTCCTCACCGCTCCGCACGATGAGCTCGCGGGTCGTCGCCCAGTCCAGGCCCATGCCGCGCTGGGCGGTGTCCATCGCCTCGGCGACGCCCAGCCCGTGGGACCACAGGTGGCGGCGGAACGCCAGCGTCGTGTCCCAGTCCAGTGACTCGTCCCCCGCCACCACGTGCGCGGCCGCGTACGCGACGCGTGACGTGGCGGGCCCGGCGGGCGGCTTGTAGGTGCGCGGCTCGCTCATCGCGTAGCCGGGCGCCCCGGGCAGATCGATCTTCATGGCGTCAGCTCCGGGACGTCGAGGCGGCGGCCCTCCCGCCACGCGCGGAGGCCCAGCTCGGCGAGCTGGACGCCGCGCGCTCCGGCGTAGAAGTCCCAGGGGAAGGGGCCGTCGTCGGCGACGTGGCGCAGGAACATCTCCCACTGGGTCTTGAAGCCGTTGTCGAACTCGGTGTTGTCGGGGATCTCCTGCCACTGGGAGCGGAAGTCCTCGGTGGCGGGCAGGTCGGGGTTCCACACCGGCTTCGGCGTCATCGTGCGGTGCTGGACGCGGCACCGCCGCAGTCCCGCGACCGCCGAGCCCTCGGTGCCGTCGACCTGGAACTCCACCAGCTCGTCGCGGAAGACCCGGGTGGCCCACGAGGAGTTGATCTGGGCGACGATCCCGCCCTCCAGCTCGAAGATCCCGTAGGCGGCGTCGTCGGCGGTGGCCTCGTAGGGCTTGCCGTGCTCGTCCACCCGCTCGCCGATGTGCGTCGCGCCGAGTGCCTGCACCGACCGCACCGGCGCGATCACCCCGTCCAGCACGTACCGCCAGTGGCAGAACATGTCGAGGATGATGCCGCCGCCGTCCTCGGCGCGGTAGTTCCAGCTGGGCCGCTGGGCCTCCTGCCAGTCGCCCTCGAACACCCAGTACCCGAACTCGCCGCGCACCGACAGGATCCGGCCGAAGAACCCGCCGTCCACCAGCCGCTTGAGCTTGAGCAGCCCCGGCAGGAACAGCTTGTCCTGCACCACGCCGTGCTTGACCCCCGCCTCGTCGGCCAGCCGGGCCAGGGCCAGCGCCTCGTCGAGGTCTTCGGCGAGGGGCTTCTCGGTGTAGATGTGCTTGCCGGCGGCCACCGCCGCGCGGATCGCGTCGACCCGCGCGCCGGTGACCTGGGCGTCGAAGTAGATGTCGGTGCCCGGACGCGCCAGCGCCTCGGCCAGGTCGGTCGTCCACGCCGTCAGCCCGTGCCGTTCGGCCAGTTCGCGCAGCTTGGTCTCGCTGCGTCCCACCAGCACCGGCTCCGGCCACAGCACGGTGCCCTCGGCGGTGCGGACCCCGCCCTGCTCCCTGATCGCGAGGATCGAGCGCAGTAGATGCTGGCGGTACCCCATGCGGCCGGTGACGCCGTTCATGACGATCCCGATGGACCTGCGTGCCATCCCGTTCCTTCCTAGCCTGTCGAATGTCCTGTGCGGCGCGCCCTCTGCGGCGCGCCGGTCAGTCGGCCGAGCCGCCCGCGCCGAGAAGTCCCCGGACGCGGTTGGTGACGCGGGCGAACTCCGGGCGGGCCATCGTGGCCGCGTAGTCGCGCTCCGCGGGCAGGTCGACGTCGATGATCTCGGCGATCGATCCGGGCCTGTCGGTCATCACCACGACGCGGTTCGCCAGGTAGGCGGCCTCCGCGATGGAGTGCGTGACCAGCAGGACGGTCGTGCCCGTCTCCCGCCAGATCCGGTTCATCTCGATGTTGAGCTGCTCGCGGGTGAGGGCGTCGAGGGCGCCGAACGGCTCGTCCATGAGCAGGACGCGCGGCTCGTGCAGCAGCGCCCGGCACAGCGCGACCCGCTGCTGCATGCCGCCGGACAGCTCGTGCGGCAGCGCGTCCTCGAAGCCCTTCAGGCCGGTCATCTCGATCAGCTCGGCGGTCCGCCTGCGCGCCTGCTCGGACGGCATCTTGCGCATCTCCGCCTGGAGCAGGATGTTCTTGCGGGCGCTGCGCCACTCCAGCAGCGCGGCCCGCTGGAACACGTAGCCGATGTCGTGGCGGGGTCCCTTGACCTCGTCCCCGCGCAGCCGCACGTCCCCGGTCGAGGGCTTCAGCAGCCCCGCGACCAGCTTCAGCAACGTGGACTTGCCGCAGCCGGACGGTCCGACGATCGCGACGAACTCGCCCATCGGGACGTCCAGCGACACCTCGCGCAGGGCGGTGACGTCGCGCTTGCGGGTGCGGAACCGGACCGCGACCTCGTCGAGGCTGACGGCCGTCTCCCGGCCGGTGTCCGGCTTCGCGGTGGATTTCTCGCTCATGATCCTCATCGCTCGTCCCGTCACGTCTGCGGCGCGGCCGACGCCTGCCAGTACTCCGAGGGCGCCTGCGCCTTTCCGATGACCCCCGCCTGCTGGAAGGTGGCGATCGTCTGCTTCCAGTCGTCCTCGGCGTTGACGCCGGGCGCCTTGCCCTGCGTCGCGGGGGTGTGCAGCAGCGTCAGCGTGGTCTTGAACTGCTCGGTGAGCACCTTCTCGGGCGGCAGCTGCTCGGACGCGCCCGCCATGCTCGCGACGGCGCCGGCCTGGTCGGACTCCGCGGCCGTCCACGACTCGCTCGTGGCCGCGACCATCTCCTTGACCAGCTTGGCGTCGCTCTTCAGCTTCCGCTCGCCGGCCAGCAGGCCGTTGGAGAAGAAGTTCAGCCCGAAGTCGGAGTACCGCA
This sequence comes from Actinomadura sp. NPDC023710, assembly GCF_040639875.1. NCBI lineage: Bacteria > Bacillati > Actinomycetota > Actinomycetes > Streptosporangiales > Thermomonosporaceae > Actinomadura > Actinomadura sp. NPDC023710. The sequence goes on along the minus strand of NZ_JBFAGB010000002.1, from coordinate 228,885 downwards.
GGTACGAGACCGGCTTGCCGGACTTGGCGGCCATCGTCGGGCCCTGGTCGTTCGCGAAGCCCATGAGCCCGGCGGTCTTCCCGGCCAGCACCGCGGCCATCTTCCCGGCCGGGTCGGTGTTCTGGACGGGGACGTCGCTCGCGCTCATCCCGTTCTTCTGCAGGAACACCGGGAAGGTGCGCGCCAGCGCGTCCCCGGCCGTCCCCGCGATCTTCTTGCCCTTCAGGTCGGCGGGCTTCTTGATCCCGGCCGAGGTGAACGACTGCACGGACGCGGGCGTCGTCTGCAGGAACACGCCGATGCTCTTGACCGGCATCCCCTTGTCGACGGCGGCGAGCAGCGCGGGCGTGTCGGCCCAGCCGAAGTCGGTCTGCCCGGCGCCGGTGGCCTGGACGGTCTTCTGCGAGCCCTGGCCCGCCTTGATCTCCAGGTCGATGCCGTGCTTCTCGAAGATCCCCTTCTTCTTGCCGTAGTAGAACGGCGCGTGCTCGCCGTAGGGGTACCAGTTCAGGGTCAGCGTGACCTTGGTCAGCTTCTTGCCCGAGGCGCTCGTGGTCTCGCCCGAGTCACCGCCGCAGGCGGTGCCGGCGAGTGCCAGGGCCGGAGCCATGACGGCGATGGCGAGGGTGCGGAGTTTCATGAGGCGGCCCTCCGTAAGGGGGTGGGTTGTTCTCGGCCGTTGGTCTGTCGGGACGTCCCGTCCGGCGGATTCCGGGCGGGCGGTTCGGGTGGCGGGGGGCGCGTGGGGCGCCGTCAGTAGGTCGTGGTGACGGCGTCGCCTCGGCGGCTGGCGTGCCACGGCAGCAGCAGCTTCTCCGCGACCTCGACGACGACGAACAGCACGACGCCGATGGCCGACATGACCAGCAGCCCGGCGAACAGCATCGGGGTGTCGAGATTGCCGTTGGCCTGCAGGATCACGTAGCCGAGTCCCTCGTTCGCGCCGACGAACTCGCCGACCACGGCGCCGGTGACGGCCAGGGTGACCGCGACCTTCAGGCCGGAGAACAGGTGCGGGAGCGACGCCGGCAGCCGGATCTTGCTGAACGTGGCCATCGGGCTCGCGCCCATCGTGGCCGACAGTTGCAGCATCTCCGGATCCACCGCCTTCAGCCCGGCGACCATCGAGATCACCACCGGGAAGAAGGCGATCAGCACCGCCACGACGATCTTGGGACCGATGCCGAAGCCGAGCCACACCACGAACAGCGGGGCGATCGCGATCTTCGGGACGACCTGCGCGAACAGCAGGATCGGGTAGAGGGTGCGCTCGACCGTGGACGAGTACACCATGAGCACCGCGGACGCGACGCCGATGAGCACCGCGAGCGCGAAGCCGATCAGGGTCTCGTACGTGGTGACCCACGTGTGGTGCCAGATGTAGCCCCACTTGTCGCCCATCAGCCGCAGCGTCGCGCCGGGCGATGGGACGAGGTAGGCCTCGACCAGCTTGAAGGCGCTGATCGCCCACCACGCGGCGAAGCAGGCCACCAGCAGGGCGACCGGCCGCCACGACCGTTCCAGGCCGTCGCGGATCCGTTCGCCCGCGCCGGGCCTGGCGCGTTCCACGACGCCCGCCGCGTCCGCCGAGGGCGGTGCGGCCGTCGTACCCTGACTCACCATGGGTTCCTCCGGACGGGGTGGTTCGGAAAGCGCGTTCAGAAAGCGCTTTCTGATGTACCGTAAGAACCGGCACGCACCGCGGTCAAGAGGGTCTTCGTCAGGAACCCGCCGCGAGGGCCCGTGCCGGCCGAGGGGGCGGGGATGACGGAAGCGGCCGAGGGGGAGCGCACCGGCGACCGAGCGTACGTGACCCTGCAGGACGTCGCGCGGGAGGCCGGCGTCTCGCTCGCCACCGCGTCCCGCGTCCTGAACGGGACCTCGCAGGTCCGCGCCGACCTGCGGGAACGCGTCCTGGCCGCGGCGGCCGAGCTGAGCTACACCCCGAACGCGCACGCCCAGGCGCTCGCCAGCTCCTCCAGCAAGTCCGTCGGGGTGGTCTGCCACGACGTCAGCGACCCCTACTTCGCCGCCGTGGCCCGCGGCGTCATGCGCACCGCCGCCGAGTACGGGATGCTGGTGATGCTCGCCAGCACGTTCCGCGACCCGGCGCGCGAGGTCGAGTACGTGGCGATGCTGCGCGCCCAGCGTGCCCGCGCGATCCTGCTCATCGGCTCCGGCTTCGAGGACCGCGAGTGGGAGCGGGCGATGGCCGCCGAGCTCGACCCCTACCAGCGCACCGGCGGCCGCGTCGCCGTCCTCAGCCGGCACCGCAGCCTCAAGGTCGACGCCATCCTGCCGCAGAACCGGGAGGGCGCCGCCGCCCTCGCCCGCGCCCTGCTCGACCTCGGCCACCGCCGCTTCGGCGTGCTGACCGGCCCCCGCGCCCTGACGACCGTCCACGACCGCCTCGGCGGGTTCACCGAGGCGCTCGCCGACGCGGGCGTCCGCGTCGCGCCCGAGCACATCGTCGAAGCCCCCTTCACCCGCGACGGCGGCTACCGGGCGGCGGCCGAGCTGCTCCGCCGCGAAAACCGTCCGACCTGCGTGTTCGCCGTCACGGACGTGATGGCGGTCGGCGCGCTCGCCGCGCTGCGCGACCACGGCGTGTTAGTGCCGGGGGAGATGTCGCTCGCCGGATTCGACGACATCTCGATCGTCCGCGACCTGACCCCGGCGCTCACCACCGTCGCGCTGCCGCTGAACGCGATGGGGGAGCGCGTCATGGGACTGGCCCTGCGCGAGCCCGCCACCCGCCGCAGCCGCATCGAGCGCGTCGCGGGCGAGGTGGTGCTGCGCGCCAGCACCGCACCGCCCGGCTGAGCCGCGGGCGCCCGCTTCCCGGAGGCGTGAATGAAGATCGAAAAAATCGAGACGTTCTGCGTCGCGCTGCCCACCCGGCGCTCGTTCGGGGTGTCCGGCGGCGCGGTCGCCGTCGCCGGACGGCCCAGCCTGCGCGTCCTGGTCAAGGTCAGCGCCGAGGGCGCGCACGGCTGGGGCGAGGCGACCCCCATCCCCGCCTGGACGTACGAGACCGCCGAGTCCATCGTCACCACCATCGACCGGTACCTCGCGCCGGCGATCACCGGCCGTCCCGCCTGGGACCTCGACGGCGTGACGACCGCCTTCGACCGGGCCGTCAACCGGGGCTTCAGCATCGGCGCGCCGCTGGCCAAGTCCGCCGTGGACGTCGCCCTCCACGACCTCCTCGGCCGCGCCGCCGGCGTCCCGCTGGGCGTCATGTGGGGCCGGCGCCGACGGGAGACGATCGATCTCGGGTGGATCGTCTCCGGCCGATCCTCCGCCGAGGTGGCCGACAGCGTCGCCGAGGGCCGCGGCCTGGGGTACCGCGCCTTCAAGGTCAAGGTCGGCCTGGGTCCCGAGGACGCCGACGTCGTGGAGGCCGTCCGGCTCCACGCGGGTGACGCCGCGGCGCTCTGGGTGGACGCGAACCAGGGCTACACCGTCCGCTCGGCCCTCGCGCTGGCGCGCCGCCTGGAGGACCTCGGCGTGACCGCGTTCGAGCAGCCCCTCCCCGCCAACGACATCGTGGGCCTGCGCCGCCTCCGCGACGCATGCCCGATCCCGGTCGCCCTCGACGAGAGCCTGCGCCACCCGTCCGACCTGGCGACCTTCGTCCGCCTCGACGCGGTCGACGTCGCCATCGCGAAGGTCCAGCGCACCGGCGGCCTGACCCTGTCCCGCCGCCTGTGCGCCCTCGCCGAGGACTGCGGCGTCGCGCTGATGGGCTCCGGCCTCACCGATTCCGACCTCGGCCTCGCCGCGTCCCTGCACCTCTTCTCGGCCTTCGGCATCGACACCCCGGTCGACCTCAACGGCCGCCAGTTCATCGACTCCCCGTACGCGGGGCCGACGGTCGAGATCCGCGACGGCACCGCCCGCGTCCCCGACGCCCCCGGCCTCGGCGTCGAGGTGGACGAGCGAACCGTCCGCGACCTCGCGGTGGACGTCCTCTGACCGCTCGGCGCCCGGAGGACCTTCACCGCACCTGGAAGACCTTGTAGGCGATCCCGTCCTGGACGAGGTAGCCCGATCCCACGCAGACGACGTCGTTGAGCCAGGTGTACTGCTCGGCTCCCGTCTCGAACAGCGGGTTGGTCCGGAAGTAGTACCGGGACGGGTCGACCCGGTGCCTGGCGGCGGGGTCGGCCATCTCGGCGCGCAGGCCCGGCGGGGTGGTGTAGCGGCCGCCGTAGGTCATGTGCAGCAGGGCGCCGTCGTCGGTGCGCAGGGTGAGCCGGACGTCCAGGAGCATGGTCCCGTCGGGCCGGAACAGCGCCCAGTCGCCGCCGCCCGGCAGGACCTCGCCGCGCAGCGCCGGTCCCTCGAACGTCCCGCCGGCGGAGCCGAACAGGACGCGCCGCCCGACCGGCCCCCGGCCGAAGTCCAGGGGCGGGTCCAGGTCGACGACGATGTCGAAGAGGAACTCGGTCCGGATCCCGTCGACGTCCCTCACACGGGGATCTGCCGGCATGGGTCGCCGCCTTTCTGGTCGGAGGGCCTCAGCCTGCGGAGCCGAACAGCGTGCGGCGGACGGCGTCGGTCGAGACCCCCGACTGGGCGCACAGCTCCGACAGGTCGAAGAAGAAGTACTCGGCGGCGATCAGGTCGTCCTCGAAACCGAACCGGATGAACACCGGGAGTTCGGCGCGCCTGCCGTTCGGCTCGGCGCCGAACCGGTCGCCGGTCATGGTCATGCGGACGGTCCCCCAGCAGGCCAGCGCCTCGCCGCTCGCGGCGTGGCCCTGCAGGACGACGTCGTAGTCGGGGAACGAGGCGAAGAACCGGTGGAGCGCCTTCTCGTTCTCGGCCGGGCCGCGGGCCGTCGTCCCGAAGGCCGGGCTCTCCAGCACCATCTCGGGGTGCAGGAGCTTCATCGCCGCGGGGACGTCCTGGCGGCTCTTGGCGGCGGCCAGCGCCTGAGCCAGTTCGAACATGCGGTCGCCGTCCATGGTCGGACCTCCCTCGGTGTGCCGATGGCCGAACAAACAATACGGTCGATCGTACGTATAGGCAATCGCTGTGCCAGGATGGAGGAGATGAGCGAGAACGCCCCGTCCCCGGAGACCGAGTCGACCGACGGACGGCTCCTGCGCGGCGCCCGGGCACGACGAACGATCACCCGGCACGCCGTGGACGTCGCGTCGCTGGAGGGACTCAACGGGCTGAGCTTCGGCCGACTGGCCACCGACCTGCGGGTGAGCAAGAGCGGCATCCAGACGCTGTTCAGGACCAGGCAGAACCTGCATCTGGCCACCGTCGAAGCGGCCCGCGAACTCTTCGCCGACGCGGTCGTGCGTCCCGCGCGGGCCGCACCCGCCGGTGCCGCCCGGCTGCGGGCCCTGGTCGGGTACTGGATCGAGTACGCGGAGAAGCCGCTGTTCACCGGCGGCTGCTTCTGGGCGGCCAACCTCCCCGACTTCGACAGCCGCCCCGGCCCCGTCCGGGACACGCTGGCGCAGCAGCACCGCCGATGGCTCTCCCTGATCGCGGGGGAGATGCGGCACGCGGTCGACGCCGGTGAGATCGCCCCCCTGGACCCCGACCTGGCCGCCTTCCAGACCGACGCGGTCCTCAACGCCGCCAACACCGCCCTGCGCCTGGGCGATCAGGACGCGGCCGGCAAGGCCCGCCGCGTGATCGACGCCTTGCTCACCCGCCCGGTCTGAACCACGCCGCGGCGCTCGCCCGCCGGGCCCGGACACGAAGAACCCGCCCGGGGGAGCCGGGCGGGTTCTCATCTATCGGCCGGAAGGCCGTCAATGCGCGGCGAGCTCGTCCTCGGACACGTCGGCCTCCGCGGGACGCTCGGAGTCCGGTTCCGCGGGCCGCCATTCGGGCCACGCGTCGATCTTGGTGCGCCGGGGGTTCGCCAGGGCGTTGTCCATTGTTACCGCAGTCCTCCTGTTCAAGGCCGGGCCGGATCAATAGATGGTCCCGGCGAGATGCCGGGTCCGCAAAATGGTCTAGACCGCGATCCCCACCCCGGGTCGCGGCAAACCTGTCAACAACGCCAATCGATCATCCATTCCCGGTGGGAAACCGGATGGACCGCGGCGGCCGGCCCTGGCACCCTCTCACCCATGGACGTCGCCGAGTTGACCCGCCTCCAGGAGCAGGGCACGCGCCTGAGGTTCCTGTTCTTCTGGGGCCACCAGACCCCAGGTCGCGGCTACCTCAGCCAGTGGTGGCCGTCCCCCTTCACCGTCGGCGGCGTCACCTACGCGACCGCCGAGCACTACATGATGGCGGAAAAGGCCCGCCTCTTCGGCGACGAGGAAACGGCCGCCGCCATCGTCGCCGCGTCCCATCCCCGCCGTGCGAAAGACCTCGGCCGCCGCGTCCGCGACTTCGACGAGCGGACATGGCGCGACAATCGTGTGACCATTGTCACGAAGGGCGGCGAGGCCAAGTTCGCCCAGAACAAAGATCTTCGCGACTACCTTGCCGGCACCCGCGACCGCATCCTCGTCGAAGCGAGTCCCCTGGACCGCGTGTGGGGCATCGGCCTGACCGCCGACGACCCCCGCGCCGAACACCCCGCCTCCTGGCAGGGCGAGAACCTCTTGGGCTTCGCCCTGATGACCGTCCGCGAAGCACTGGCCTCCTGACCGCCGCGCCGGCTGCGGCGGTCTCGCACGCGGTCGTCGACGAAGACCGGACAGTGGCCTGGAGTCCTCGGCGGAACAGGCGCCCTTCGCCGGACGGGTCAGGACGCGGACTCCTGGCGGGGGCGGGGCCTGGCGCGGATGTGGAGGCGTTCTCCCTGACGGCCGAAGAGGCTGAGGACCTCGACCGGGCCTTCCCCGGTGGTGCCGAACCAGTGCGGTAGCCGGGTGTCGAACTCGGCCACCTCGCCCGGGCCCAGCACCAGGTCGTGGTCGGCCAGGACCAGGCGCAGTCGTCCCGACAGCACGTAGAGCCACTCGTAGCCCTCGTGGGTGCAGAGGTCGGGTACGCGCCGGGCCGCCGGGAGAACCATCTTGTACGACTGGATCGAGCCGGGCTGGCGCGTCAGGGGGAGGACGGTGTTGCCGTTCACGCGCCGGGGGGTCAGCCGGACGCGGGGGTCGCCGACCTCGGGGGCTCCCACCAGTTCGTCCAGCGGGACCTGATGGGCGTGCGAGATGGGCAGCAGGAGTTCCAGGCTGGGACGGCGCTGACCGGACTCCAGGCGCGACAGCGTGCTCTTGGAGATCCCGGTGGCCTCGGAGAGCTCGGCCAGTGTCACGTTGCGCTCGTTGCGCAGCCGCTTGAGGCGCGGGCCGACTTCGGCGAGCGCGTCGGCGATGGCGGGTGGGTGAGGCATGCCCCCATTCCACTGCGGTCGTCCCGGAAATGGCAACAAAGGTTGTCGTTCAGCCGGTGGGCAGGGCACCGTCCGCGGCGGAGGTGATCGCGATGAGCGATGCGGAGTACGACGTCGTGGTGGTCGGTGCGGGGGCCGCGGGGCTGAACGCGGCGCTGGTGCTGGCGCGGGCGCGGCGGCGGGTCGCGGTGGTGGACGCGGGCGAGCCCCGCAACGCACCGGCCGCGCACATGCAGGGGTTCCTGTCGCGAGACGGGATGTCGCCCGCCGCGCTGCTGGAGGTGGGGCGGGCCGAGGTCGCCGGATACGGGGCGGCGTTGATCGACGCCCGGGTGGAGCACGTCGACCCCGGGTTCACCGTGCGCCTCGTCGGCGGGGCGGCACTGGGAGCGCGGCGGGTGGTGGTGGCCACCGGTCTGCGCGACGAGTTGCCCGGCATCCCCGGTGTGGCGGAGCGGTGGGGCCGGGACGTGCTGCACTGCCCGTACTGCCACGGGTACGAGGTCCGCGACAGGCCCATGGGCGTTCTGGGCACCTCGCCCGGCGCGGTGCACCAGGCGCTGCTGCTGCGGCAGTGGTCCGACGATGTGGTGTTGTTCGTCCACACCCTGGAGTTGGACGAAGAGGAGCATGAACGTCTCACCGCCCGCGGCGTGCGTCTCGTGGACGGCGAGATCAAGCGCGTGGTGGCGGAGAACGACGGGGTGCGCGGCGTCGAGTTGGCCGACGGGCGCATGGTGCCGCGCCGCGTGGTGTTCCTGTTCCCGCGCATGGTTCCGCACGACGCCCTGCTGACCGCACTCGGCTGCGCCGTCGAGGACCGCCGGGTCGTCACCGACCGGACCGGGCGCACCACCGTGCCGGGCGTGTGGGCGGTCGGCAACGTGGCGGACCCGCGCGCCCAGGTCGTCACCGCCGCCGGCATGGGCTCCGCCGCCGCCATCGCCGTCAACGCCGACCTGCTGGACGAGGACGTCCATCAGGCCGTCGACCAGGGCCGTGCCGTCGAGCGGGGACGCGTCGGGGGTGGGGGCCGGTGAGCGTCGAGACCGCTTCCCGGCGGGTGTCGGTCTCCGGGGGGAGGCTGCCGCTCGGGGTCTACCTGCTGGCGTTCAGCCTGTTCGCGATGGGCAGCGCGGAGTTCCTGCTGGCCGGGGTCCTGCCGGAGATCGCCGACGACCTCGGGATCAGCCTGTCCTCCGCCGGGGCGCTGATCTCGGCGTTCGCCGTCGGGGTGGTCGTCGGCGGGCCGCCCTTCGCCATCCTGACGCTGCGCCTGCCGCGACGCACCACCCTGGTGGCCACGCAGGTCGTCTTCGCGGTCTCGGTGACGGCCGGCCTGGTGATCGACGGTTACGCGGTGCTGCTGGCCAGCCGCTTCCTGTGCGGGCTGGCCTATGCGGGGTACTGGGCGGTCGCGGCGGTCACCGCGATCGGCCTCGTCACGTCCGACCGCACCGCGCGGGCGTCCGGAGTGGTCGTCAGCGGGCTCGGCCTGGCGATGATCGCCGGTGGTCCGGCGGGCGCGCTGCTCAGCTACTTCACCGGGTGGCGGGGCGGGTTCTGGGGCGTGGTCGTCCTGACCGCCGCGGGCGCGGTCCTGAGCCTGCTCGCGGTGCCCGCGACCGATGCGGACGCGAAGCCGAGCGTGCGGGGGGAACTGCGCACCATGAGGCGGCCGCAGCTGTGGGTCGTCTACGCCGCCACCGTCCTGAGCACCGCCGCCTACATGATCTCGTTCAACTACCTCGCGGCGTTCCTGACGGAGGTCACCGGCATTCCAGGCGTGTGGGTGCCCGCGATCCTCGCGCTGTTCGGCGTCGGCGCCTTCATCGGCCTGTCCGTGGGGGGCCGGATCGCCGACAGGCGGCCCACTCACGCGCTCATGGCCGGGGCGCTGGGGATATCGGCCAGTTCCGTGCTGCTCGCGGTCCTGTCCGGGCATGCGACGGCCGTCGTCCCGCTCGTTCTGCTGCTCGGAGTCGCCGGATTCGTCCTGAACCCGGCCATCTACGGGCGGGTGTTCGCCATCGCGTCGGAGGCGCCGACGCTCGCCGGGGCCGCGACCGTCTCGGCCTTCCAGCTCGGCATCAGCCTCGTTCCGGTCCTCGCCGGCGCCGCCATGAACGCCGGCGCGGGACTCACCGCCGTCACCTGGATCGGCGCCGGGCTGGCGGCGGCCATCGTGCCGACCGTCCTCCTCGACCGGACGCTCTCCCGCCGCGCAGCGAGATGAGCGGGCCCTGAGAGCGGCGGACCGCCCCGGTCGGGGCGGTCCGCCGGTGCTCAGGAGGTCGGGGTCGCGCTCGGGGCGGGTGCTCCGGGCGCCGACGCGGGCGGCGCGCCGCCGGCGTCCTCGGTGGGACGCGGGCCCACGAAGAGGAGGACCTGGTTCTTGGCCCAGGGGGTCGCGCTGTGGACGTACCACGTGGGCGGGACCTGGCCGGGCTTCAGCACGTTGCTGACGTTGCCCTCCATGGCGCGGTACTCGGGCACCGTGACGTGCCGCTTTCGCAGGGCGGCCAGCACCTCGCCGACGCGGTGCTTGCGGTAGGTCATGCCGTGCATGACCTCGCCCGGGGCCGTGGCGGGGGCGCTGCTGTTGTACTGCTCGCCCGGGCGGGCCTCCCGCCCGAAGGTGATGGAGGCGGTGCCCTTGTAGCCGGTGCGGATCCGGACGCCGACCGGGCAGACGTCCCCTCCGCCGCCGGTCTCGCACCCGCCCCTGGCGGTGATCGTGGTGACGTCGCGCTCGGCGGTGTTCTCGCTGGTCTCCATCGCGACGACCGTGCCGACGATGGACGGGGACGCCGGCACCATCGACAACGTGACCCTGAGGCCGTGGGCGGCGAACTCCTCCTGGTAGCGCTTCGGGTCGGCCAGCGGGTCGCGCACGCGCACGTCGATGTAGCCGCCCTTGCGGGTGAACGTCAGCGCCGCGGCCAGCACGACGCGCGGGCTCGTCGGCGTGACGCCCGGGGTGCTGCCGGGTCCGCCGTCGCGGGTCATCACGACCGCCGTGACGGCGGCGGCGGCGATGCCGGCCGCGGCCAGCGGGAGTCCGATGAGCATGACCGGCGAGCGCCGCCCGCGCGCGGGGGCCGAGGGGACCGCGGTCGCGGTGATGCGGTCGGCGAGGGCGGTGGCGGCGTCCTCGGGCAGCAGGGTCCCGGCCTGCCGGTCGGTGACGGAGGCGAGGCCCCCGATCAGCGGGTCGATGTCGCGGTTCATGTGGGGTCTCCGTTCGGGATCCGCCGCCCCTTGGCAGGCAGGGAGGTGGCATGCAGGGAGGTGGCGGGCGTGGAGGCGGCACGCAGGGAGGCGGCCGGCGCGGGGGCGGCGGGGGCGTCCGCCTCCATGCGGGCCAGGGCGCGGGCGAACCGGCGGCGGGCGCGGTGCAGGCGGATCCGCACCGCGTTGCGGGAGCAGCCGAGGACGGTCGCGATCTCGCCGTGGTCGAGTCCCTCCCAGCCGACCAGGGCCAGCAGTTCGCGGTCGGACTCGGGCAGACCGCGGAACGCGGCGCCCACGCCGGTCGGCCCGTCGCCGGACGGGTCCTGGACGGCCAGGCCGTCGCGCAGCCGGGAGCCGAGGTCGGCGGCCAGGGCGGACCGGCGGCGCTCGCCGCGGTGGTGGTTGGCCAGGACGCGCCGGGCCACCCCGTACAGCCACAGCCGGGCCTGGTCGCCGGGCGGGACGTCGTCGAGCCGCCGCCAGGCGGTGAGGAACGTCTCCGCCAGGACGTCGGCGGCGTCCTGCGGGTCACTGGTCCGGCGCAGCGCGTACCCGAGGATCCGGGCGCGGTTGGCCGCGTAGACGTCCTCGAAGCGGCGCCGCCGGTCGTCGGGCGGGTGGGACTCCTGCGAGGTGGATTTTCGCAATGGGGATGGCAAGCCCTCTCCTCTCGTCGCGGCGTTCTCACCGGACGCAGGGCACATGTCCGCACATTGCCGAGCATTTCAACACAGCATGTCGCGGTGCCCGCTCAGCGGGCGGCGCGCGCGAAGAGGTGGAAGGCCGACATCCCCAGGCCGGTGGGCCTGGGAAGCCGGAGGACGGGCTCGCGCTCGTCGTAGCGATCGGTCTCGCGGTGCCACTTGAGGATCCCGGCCATCCAGTCGCGCAGTTCCTCGACGTAGGAGGAGAGCGCGGCCCGGGCGGCGTCGTCCAGGTCGAGCCGGTCGCAGAGGGCGGGGAGCTCCCCGGCGGCGAGGTGCTCGAACTGGCGGCGGCGCGAGGCGATGAGGTCGGCGACGATGGGCAGCGCCTCGTCGCGGCCGCAGCCGAAGAAGTTCCCGACGGCGAGGACGCCGTTGTTCAGCTCGCCCTCGTACTCGATCTCCTTCTGGTAGGAGAAGCAGTCGTTGAGCAGGCACGCGACGTCCATCGCGGAGGCGTCGATCTCGCGCAGGGTGCGGGTCTCGAAGACGTGCTGAGGGATCTCGTCCGCGCGCCCGATGCGCGCCAGGCTCATCGTCAGCTCGGAGCCGAACGTGTGCCGGCGCATCTCGATGTAGTCGACGGGGTCGGGGACGCGCGACTGGAGGTGGTTGTTCAGCTCCCACACCCAGCTCTCGACCATGTGCTCGACGGCCGCCCGGAACTCGCGGCGGCCCTTGTCGTCCATGGGCCCGGCGGTGCGGGGCCACAGGTCCGCGAGCCCCGCCTCGAACGGGCTCTCCGGGGCGGGGGTGGCGCCGCAGTCCAGCGGCATGAACAGGGGGACGCGGGCGTTGAACGCCTTCGCGCCCGCCATGTCGCGGTCGCGGTTGAAGACGGCCGGGAAGAAGTCGTCGCCGAACGTGCCGCACGCCAGCCACTGGACGGCGAGGTCGAGCGCCTCCGGATCTGCGTCCGGGTCGAGGGACGCGGCGCAGACCTCCAGCACCATCCCGGCGAGCCGGTCGGGGCTCCACACCGGGACGGGCGTCCGGGGGTGGGGGGAGAACATGCCCATCTCCCGCGCCCAGGCGAGCAGGTTGCGGCCCGCGCGCTCGCGGTGCGGGTTCGCGCGGGCGGCGTAGGGGATGTCGAACGAGGGCAGCGGCGTCGGCCCCACCCTCTGGAACGGGACGTGGGGGAGGCTGATCCGCGCCGACCTCACCAGGGCGGGGATGCGGGCGGCGGACATGCCGAGCGACCTGTCGTTCATGTACCGGCTGGACCGCAGGTGCCATTCGTGGCCGCCGGACTGCCAGTCCTGGAGGGCCTTCACGTAGGCCGCGACGCCCGCCCGCTCCGCCGGGTCGAGGCCGTGGTCCTCGAAGACGTGCGGCAGCTCGGTCACCGCGGTGTTCTCGAACTGGCGCAGCCGAGAGGTCAGCAGGTCGTTGACGGTGTCGGCGGCGACCTGCGGCGCGACCGACAGGAAGCGCTCCATCACCAGGACGGAGTTGTTGACCTCGCCCTCGGACTCGGTCTCGCGCTGGTAGGAGAAGATGTCGTTGCGCAGGTGGACGCCGTCGGAGAAGGTGTCCTTCAGGACGCGCAGCGGCCGCGTCGCCACCACGCGTTCGGGGATCTCGACGCCCGCGGCGTGCTCGGCGAGGTCGGCCGACCAGGGCGCCCCGCCGACCTTGCGCCGCATCTCGATGTACTCGACCGGGTTCGGGATCCGGCCGGTACTGATGTTGGACAGCTCCCACAGCGACTCGCGCAGCAGGTTCAGGGTGCTCACCGAGAAGCGCCGCCGCCAGGCGTCCGACCGCGCCGGGACGGTCCGCGCCCACAGGTCGGCGAGTCCGCGCTCGACGGCGTTCACCGGTTCGGGCGGGTCGAGCGACATGAACAGCGGAAGCCGGTCGAGGTAGGTGCGGGCGCCCTCCTGGTCCCGGGGCTTCTTGAACACCTCCAGGAAGTGGTCGTCGAAGTAGAAGACCCAGACGTACCAGTCGGTGACGAGGTCGAGTTCGGGGGCGGCGCAGTCGGGGTGCGTGTAGGCGCAGAGGAGGGCGTAGTCCATCGCTTCGAGTGCGGGCTCGTCCCAGATGTCGGGGGTGCCGGGGTCCCGGTCGGCGTCCAGCATCTTCATCTCTCGCGCCCAGGCCATGGTGTGCCGGCGTGCGCCCTCCAGATGCGGGTTGAGCCGTGCGGGGTACGGGACGTAGAAGTCGGGCAGCTCGAAGGGTTGCATGAACCGGCCTCTCTGTCGGGTCCGGTTCGGCAACCTACAGCACCTGCAAAGTCACTGAAAGTGACATATTGCTTCCCGGAATCTCCTCCCCATCTGCGGGTAAGCCGAGGTCATGTCGGAGTCGCGCAAACCTGCCGCGGCCGGCGACCCGCTGGAGCAGAACCTCGTGCTCGCCCGGCGTGTGGTCGAGGCGGCGCAGCAGGAGATGATCGATAAGGCCAGGCAGCGCATACCGGCGCTGCGCCTCGGGGCCGTGGCCGGGGCCTTCGGGGTCATGGCGACCGCGGCCACCTACCGGATGAACGTGCTGCTGCTGGAGAAGAAGCTGCCTCCCGAACTGGCGTCGTTCATCACCGCCGCCGTGTACGGGGGAGGGGCCGGCGCGGCCGCGATGGCCGCGTCCCGCAAGTGGAAGGGGCTGCCGGCGCCGCTGCCGACCGACACGGCCCGGCAGGTCGTGGAGATCCTCACCGACAACGACTGATCGCCGGCCGCCGGAAGCGGGTGCGGACGGCCGTCGATGTTCTGTGACCGACGGGAGATCTGGGGTAGGCCCCCCGGCATGGACAGCGAAGCCACTCCGGTGCGCGCCGACGTCACCCTGGTCGTGAACGGGGCGGAGCACCGGCTCAACGTCGATACCCGAGCGTCCCTCCTGGACGTGCTGCGCGAGCAACTCGGCCTGACGGGGTCGAAGAAGGGCTGCGACCACGGCCAGTGCGGAGCCTGCACCGTCCTTCTCGACGGCCGCCGGGTGAACGGATGCCTGGCCCTGGCCGTCGCCCATGACGGAGCGGACGTCGTCACGGTCGAAGGGCTGGCGCGGGACGGGGAGCTCAGTCCCGTCCAGGAGGCGTTCATCGAGAACGACGCGTTCCAGTGCGGGTACTGCACACCCGGCCAGCTCTGCTCTGCCACGGGAATGCTGGACGAGGCCGAACGCGGCTGGCCCAGCGTCGTCACCGGCGACCTGAGGGCCGACCCCGTACTCGACGACGACGAGATACGCGAGCGCATGAGCGGCAACCTGTGCCGGTGCGGCGCCTACGTCGGCATAGTCGCGGCCCTCAGACAGGCCGCGAGACGCAGGGAGGGGGCTGAGGCATGAGGCCCTTCGCGTACGAGCGCGCCACCAGCGCCGAGGACGCACTGCGGCGCCAGCAGGACGGAGCCGTCTACCTGGGCGGCGGAACCAACCTCGTCGACCTGATGCGACTCGGCGTGGAGGAGCCGGCCAGGCTCGTCGACGTCGCGCATCTTCCGTACGACCAGATCGAACTGCGGCCGGACGGGAGCCTCGTCATCGGCGCGGCGGTGACCAACAGCGCCGTCGCCGCCGACCGGACCGTGCGCGAGGGCCATCCCGTCCTGGCGCAGGCCGTGCTCGCGGGGGCGTCCGGCCAGGTCCGCAACCTCGCCACCGTCGGCGGCAACCTGCTCCAGCGGACCCGCTGCTCCTACTTCCAGGACGCCGCCAAGCCCTGCAACAAGCGCACCCCGGGCAGCGGGTGCCCCGCGCGGGAGGGCGAGCACCACAATCTGGCGATCCTGGGCTGGTCGGACGCCTGTGTGGCGACGCATCCGTCCGACATGGCCGTCGCACTGGCCGCCTTGGACGCGTCCATACGCATCCGGGGGCGCGGTGGAGAGAGAACCATCCCCGTCGAAGACCTGTACCGGCTTCCGGGTGACGAACCCCAGCGCGACACCACGCTCGAAGCGGGCGACCTCGTCACCGCCGTGGAGGTCCCCGTGCTGGGCGTGCCGTCCCGCTACCGCAAGGTCCGAGAGCGCGCGTCGTTCGCGTTCGCGCTGGTCTCCATCGCGGCGGCCCTGGACGTCGGCGACGGCCGGGTGCGGGACGTCCGGCTGGCCCTCGGCGGCGTCGCCCACAAGCCGTGGCGGGCGCGGCGCGCCGAAGAGGCCCTGCGCGGCGCGGAGGCGACCGAGGAGTCGTTCCTGCGCGCCGCCGAGGCCGAGTTGGAGGCCGCCGAGCCGCTGCGCGACAACGCCTACAAGGTGCCGCTGGCGCGCAACCTGATCGTCCGGACGCTGACCGAACTGGGGGAGGAGTCATGACCGACCGGCTGGAGGGCCGCGAGAAGGTCACCGGAACGGCGCGGTACGCGTTCGAGTACCCCGTGCGGAACGCCGCCTACGCCGCGGCCGTCCAGGCGAGCGTGGGCAAGGGGCAGGTCAGGTCGGTCGACGCCGAGGCCGCGCTGAGGCTGCCCGGGGTGCTCGCCGTCCTGTCCTGCGAGAACGCCCCCGAGCTCAGCGACACCTCGGACGGCGAACTGGCCCTGTTCCAGTCGCGGACGGTCTCCTTCCGCGGCCAGTTCGTCGCCGCCGTGGTCGCCGAGACCCTGGAGACCGCCCGGGAGGCGGCCCGCCTCCTGCGCGTCGAGTACGCCGGGGAGGCACCGGACGTGCGGCTCCGCGCCGACCATCCGGGCCTCTACAAGCCGGACAAGGTGAACCCTGTGTTCCCGGCGGACACCGAGCAGGGCGAGCCCGAGAAGGCGTTCGCCGACTCGGCGGTGCGGGTGGACGCCGTCTACACGACCCCGGCCGAGCACAACAACCCGATGGAGCCGCACGCCACGATCGCCCAGTGGAACGAGGACGGCACCCTCACGCTCTACGACTCCAACCAGGGCGCGTCGACCGTCCAGGCCACGATCGCGAAGGTGTTCGGGCTCGATCCTTCCGGGGTGCACGTAGTATCGCCGCACGTCGGCGGCGGTTTCGGCTCCAAGGGAATGCCCCGGCCGAACGTGGTGCTCGCCGCGATGGCCGCCCGCGCCGTGGGACGTCCCGTGAAGTTCGCCGTCCCGCGCCAGCAGATGTTCGCCACCACCGGCTACCGGACCCCGACCATCCAGCGTCTCCGGCTCGGCGCCGACGAGGACGGGCGGCTGAACGCGATCCTCCACGAGGTGGCCGAGCAGACCTCCACCGTCAAGGAGTTCGCCGAGCAGACCGCGACGCCCACGCGCATCCTGTACCAGGCCCCGCACCGCCTCACGTCGCACCGGGTGGTGGCCTTGGACGTCCCCACGCCGTCCTGGATGCGGGCCCCCGGGGAGACGCCCGGCATGTACGCGCTCGAGACGGCGATGGACGAGCTGGCCGTCGCCGCGGGCATCGACCCGGTCGAGCTCCGCGTGCGCAACGACACCGACCGGGAGCCGGAGAGCGGGCTGCCGTTCAGCTCGCGGAACCTGGTCGCCTGCCTCCGCGAGGGCTCCGAACGCTTCGGCTGGGCGGGGCGCGCCCCCGAACCCGGTGCCCGCCGGGAGGGCCGCAAGTTCGTCGGTATGGGCGTCGCCGCGTCCACCTATCCCGCCTACCAGCGCCCCAACCAGGCGACGGCCCGCGCCGAGCCCGACGGGACGTTCACCGTCCGGATCGCCGCCGCCGACATCGGCACCGGCGCCCGCACCGCCCTGGCCCTGATCGCCGCCGAGACGCTGAAGGAGGATCTCGCCGACGTCAGGATGGAGATCGGCGACAGCGCGTTCCCCCAGGCGTCGGTGGCGGGCGGCTCCGCCGGGACGGCCGGCTGGGGCACGGCCGTCGTGCGCGCCTGCGAGGCCCTGCGCGGCAAGCTGAACGGCGCCGTCCCGCCCGGGGGGATCGAGGCGTCCGCCGACACCGGTGAGGAGCTCAGGGCCCGGGCCGAGTACGCCCGGCACGCGTTCGGCGCGCAGTTCGCCGAGGTGGAGGTGGACGCCGACACCGGAGAGGTCCGCGTCCGCCGGATGCTCGGCGTGTTCGCCGCCGGCCGGATCATCAACCCCACGACGGCCCGGTCCCAGTTCATCGGCGGGATGACGATGGGCGTCGGGATGGCGCTGATGGAGCAGAGCGTCATGGACCGGGAGTTCGGCGACTACCTCACCCGCGACCTCGCCCAGTACCACGTCCCGGTCTGCGCCGACGTCCGCGACATCGACGCCGCGTGGGTGGAGGAGTCCGACCCGCACCTGAACCCGATGGGCGCCAAGGGCATCGGCGAGATCGGCATCGTCGGAGCGGCGGCGGCCGTCGGCAACGCCGTCCACCACGCGACCGGCATCCGCGTCCGGGACCTGCCCATCACGCCGGCCAGGCTTCTCCAGGCCCTCTGACCGAGGGAAAAGTTCACTATCAAGGTGATCTCCGTCATCGGGACGGGTAAGGACCACGTGCTCGGGGGCGACCACTACCCCGCGAGGTGATCGCCGTGTACCAGCAGGTCCTCGATCCCGTCGCCGACTCGCTCGGCTGGAGCTCCCTGGTCGCCGCGCTGCCGCTGGCCGTGCTGTTCGTCCTGCTCGGCGGCGTGCGCATGCGCGCGTGGCCGGCGTCCCTGATCGCGCTGGCCGTCGCGCTGGCGGTCGCCGTCTGGACGTACGGCATGCCCGCCGACCAGGCGCTGCTCGCCGCCTCCGAAGGCGCCGCGTTCGGCTTCTACCCGATCCTGTGGATCGTCATCAACGCCCTCTGGGTCTACAACATCACCGTCGCCACCGGCCACTTCGACGTGCTGCGCCGCTCGTTCGCGCAGGTCAGCGACGACAACAGGCTCCAGGCGGTGCTGATCGCCTTCTCGTTCGGCGCGCTGCTGGAGGCCCTGGCCGGGTTCGGCACGCCGGTCGCGGTCACCTCCGTCATGCTGATCGCGCTCGGCTTCCCGCCGCTCAAGGCCGCCGTGCTGGCCCTCACCGCCAACACCGCGCCCGTCGCGTTCGGCGCGATGGCGACGCCGATCCTCACGCTCGGCAAGGTCACCGGCGAGTCCAGCGACACGCTGGGCGCCATGGTGGGGCGGCAGACCCCGATCCTCGCCCTGTTCGTCCCGCTCGTCCTCGTCGTCATCGTGGACGGGCGGCGCGGCCTGCGCGAGACCTGGCCCGTCGCCCTGCTGTGCGGCGCCGCGTTCGGCGTCGCCCAGTACGTCACGGCGAACTTCATCTCGGTGCCGCTCGCCGACGTCGTGGCCTCGCTGGTCTCGGCCGCGGCCGTCGTCCTCGCCGTCCGGCTGCGTCCGTCGGCGGCGCCGGCGAGGCCGGCCCCGGTCGCGGGCGGTGCGGCGGACGAGCCGACCCCCGAGTTCGCCGCCCGCGTCGAAGGACGGGACGGGGGACCGGGCGGGGACTCCCGCGCCGAGGTCGCCCGCGCCTACGCGCCCTACGCGATCATCATCGCGGTCTTCGTCGTCTGCCAGATCGGGCCGGTCAAGGATCTCCTGGACAGGGCGACCCGGACGTTCTCCTGGCCGGGCCTGCACCTCACGGGCCCGTCCGGCAAGCCGCTGGCCCTGTCGACCTTCACCTTCAACTACCTGACCACGCCCGGCACGCAGATGCTCGTCGCCGGGCTGATCACCATGGCCGCCCTCGGCGTCGGCCTGCGCCGGGCCCTGGGCGCCTACCGGACGACCCTCGTCCAGCTCAGGTGGGCGATCATCACGGTCATGGCCGTCCTGGCGCTGGCCTTCGTGATGAACGCCTCCGGGCAGACCGTGACGCTCGGGACGTGGATGGCCGGGGCGGGCGGCGCGTTCGCGCTGCTGTCGCCGATCCTCGGCTGGCTCGGCACCGCCGTCACCGGATCGGACACCTCGTCCAACTCGCTGTTCGGCTCCCTGCAGGTCACCGCCGCGAACAAGGCCGACCTGTCGACGGTCCTGATGGCGGCGACCAACAGCTCCGGCGGCGTCCTCGGCAAGATGGTGTCGCCGCAGAACCTCGCCATCGCCGCGGCGGCCGTCGGCCTGGACGGGCGCGAGGGCGACATCTTCCGCCGCGTCGTGCTGTGGAGCCTGCTGTTCCTCGCCGGGATGTGCCTGCTCTCCGGCCTGCAGTCCACCGGCGTGCTCGGCTGGATGGTCCCGTGACGGGCCCGTGAGGCGCTACTGCCGGTAGCCTTCCACTTCGCCGGCGGGACGGACCTGGGCGTCGTCGGGGTTCTGTCCCGCCGCGAGGCGGGCCCGCCGCTGCCGCAGCAGATCCCAGCACTGGTCGAGGGCCACTTCCAGGTCCCGCAGCCGCGCCTGGGCCTCGGCGTTGGAGGTCTCGGCCCGCTCGTGCGCCTGCCGGAGGGCGTGTTCCTCCTCGATGAAATCGTTGATACGTTCCAGGATCGCCTTCTCGTCCATGAAATGGCTTCCGATCGTGGTTTTCCGCTCTGGTGGGGTCCAGAAGGTCCCGACAGGTGAGAGCCTTGCATATACGGGGCCGCGCACGGTAGCGGCGGCGCCCCCGTTGAGGGTGAGGAGCAGATGACGGTCTGGCGGATCACCGGCGGCGAGGGCGCCCCCGACCCCGGTGCGCGGGAGGCTGCCCGCTACGACATCGTCGAGCACGACTCCGCGCTGCTGCGCATCACGGCCGCGTCGGGCGTGTCCCGGGTGCTGCTCGCCGGGGAGGTCGACGTCTCCAACACCGCCGCGGTCGCGCACGCCCTGCGCGCCGTCCACGACCGCGGGTCCGGCGACCTGCACGCCGACCTGTCAGGGGTCGAGTTCATGGACGTCGCGGGTTTGCGCGCCTTCAGCGAGGCCGCCCGCACCCTGCACGACCGCGGCCGCCTCCTCGTCCTGCACGGGGTCCCCCCGCACATCGAGCGGCTGTTCACGCTGATCGGCTGGCACACCACGCCCGGCCTGCAGATCCACTGCCCGCCGCCCCGCTGAGCCGCCGGAGGACCGGGCCGCCGGAACACCGAGCCGCCGGAACACCGAGCCGCCGGAACACCGAGCCGCCCGATCGCCGAGCCGCCCGACCCCGCGTCCCGGACCGCCGGGCCACCGGATCGCCATGCCCGCGTCAGCGCCCGGCAAAGGGTGCCGGGTGCAAACGCGAACCTCTTCAGGAAACGGTCATATGCCGTTTGACCTGCTTGAACACGGTTAGGAGGGGCTTACAGCTCTCCGATTCAGAGGGGGATCTCATGGCAAGGCGTAGAGAGCACCAATCCGCGCCGATGCCCGGCGAGCACACGGGATCGGCGATGCCCGCGGAGGGCATGGAGACGCCGGCGCACGGCGCGGCCGCGCCGGCGCACGGCGCGGCGATGGCGCCCCCGCGGGGCGCGGACCAGGCCGGCGAACACGCGCTCTGGGAGGACCGCACCCGCGTCTTCCTGCAGCCCATCGCGGCGCCGTCGATCCTCGGGCTGTTCGGGCTCGCCGCGGCGGCCATGATGGTGGGCGCGTGGCAGGCCGGCTGGTACGGCGGCGCCGGCACGCCGCTCATCCTGTGGCCGTTCGTGCTGACCTTCGGCGGCATCGCGCAGCTGCTGGCCGGCATGTGGGGCTACCGGGCGCGCGACGGCGTGGCCACCGCGATGCACGGCATGTGGGGCGCGTTCTTCATCGGCTGGGGCCTGCTGTTCCTGCTGGTGAGCATCGGCGCCGCGCCCGTGGCGCTGGCGCCGGTCCTCGGTACCTCCTTCCAGGGCTTCGCGTTCTGGTTCATTCCACTCGCGGTGATCACCGGCCTGGGCGCGCTCGCCGCGCTCGGCGAGAACCTGATGACGGCCCTGGTGTGGGGCTGCCTGGCCGTCGGCGCGGGCTTCACGGCCGCCGGATTCTGGGCCGGCTCGACCTGGCCGCTGGACGTCGGCGGCTGGCTGTTCGTCGCGGCGGCGGTGGTCGCCCTGTACGCGGCGGCCGCGATGATGTTCGTGAACAGCTTCGGACGGACGATCCTGCCCACGGGCATGATCCGCCGGGGTGCCAACATGCCCGGCGGCCGGGGAGTCCGGCCCCTGGAGTACCGGTACGGTGAGCCGGGTGTGAAGATCGGGCAGTGATGTCCGGCGTTTCGCCTTGACATTCCCGTTACCCTATGCTGAGCCCAAGAAGGTTGGAAACCGGGCTCGGAGGGGGAGCGGGAATGTCATCGGCGGTCCGGCGGACGTGGCGACGCCTCGTCCAGTCCTACAACCTGCTGTGCGCGCGCGAGGACGCGACGGCGCGCGGCGTCTCCATTCCCAGCGGAGTCTGGGCGTGCGACCACTGCCACGCGCCGCACCTCGAACTGGCCACGCTCAAGCACCACCTCCGCACCGAACACGCCTGACCCCGCCCGTCCCCGGTCTCCCGGGGATCCGGCCGGATGGGATCAGTCCAGGGAGCGGCGGGCCACCAGGGCGGCGTTCAGCAGCTGGAGGTCGCCGGGGCGGCCCGGGTCCAGTCCGGTGAGGGCGCTGATGCGGCGGATGCGGTAGGCGACCGTGTTCGGGTGGACGTGCAGGGCCGCGCCGGTCGCGCGGCGGTCCAGGCCGAACGCCAGGTAGCGCTCCAGGGTGCTCAGCAGATCCGGCCTGCGGTCGAGCGGGGCCAGCAGGGCGGCGAGCGCGGCGAGCGCGCCGCTCGGGCGGCTCAGCTGGTAGTCCAGCAGGACGTCGGCGAGCCGGTACAGGCCGGGCGGGCGGCCCGCCCGGCGCACCAGATCCATGATCTCGGCGGTCTGGGCGACGGCGCCCGGCACGCCCGCCGGGCCGATGATCTCCGCGGCGGCCGTCACCTCGATGTCGGCCGCCTTCGCCGCGCCCGCGACCAGGTCGTGCAGGGCCTCCCAGCCGGAGGAGAAGGGCAGCAGGGCCGTCCCTCCCGAGGCGTCCAGGGCGGTGAGGGCGGGCTCGTCCGCGACGGCGTCCAGGGCGGTCCGGACGCGGCGGATCTTGCGGCGGGCGGCGATCCGGGCCCGCTGGCCCGAGCCGGCCTCGTCCGGATGCGGGCCGAACGCCAGCGCCAGGACGGCGTACCGGGGCGCCGGGCGGTGCCCCGCGGTGTCCCCTGCCAGCAGCGCGGTCATCAGGGCGTGCCGGCCGCCGTGCTCCTGGCTGTCGAGGATCTGCCGCACCTCCAGGTAGGCGGCGCTGACGGCCGAGGTCAGCAGCCGCTGGAAGTCGAGGAAGTAGCCGAGCGCCTCCTGGAAGGCGGGCAGGTCGGCGGGCTCGGCCCCGGTGGTCAGCTCCTCCCAGGCCATGGCCGCCCCGATCTGGTAGGCGGCGAGGATCGCGTCCAGCGGCACGCCCTCCTCGGCCCGTAGCGCCGCCGAGTCGCGCTGCCGGGCGAAGTCGGCCGCGCGGGCCGGCCGGCGCCGCTCCAGGACGTCCGCGAACTGCCGCAGGCTGTGCTGGACGATCCCGGCGATGTCCCCGGCGACCTCCTCCTGCGGCAGTTCGGCGTAGACGGGCAGCTCGGCGAGCAGCCGCGCCACGACCCGGCGGGTCAGCAGCGGCGCGCGGACCCGCAGATGGGCCGCCATAGGCCGGCCCGCCACCCGCAGCGCCGGCGTCTTGTCCCGCGTCACAACGGCTCCCGGAAGAGTCTGTCCCCACGCCAATTGAACGGCGTGTCCAGATTCTGGACGATCACGGCGACATCGTCCATGACGCCGGGAGTCAGCTCATGAAGCGTCTGTTCAACGGCGGCCTGTCCACCGGCCGGGTCGTCACGCGAGTCGCCGCACGCCGGCGCGGCAGGGGCCGGGTCGCCAGGGGCGCCGTCGGCGCGATCGTCCTGGCAGGGGCGGCCCTCGGCGGGACGGCGGTGCCCGCGGCGGCGGCCGCGCAGGAGTACGTCGCGCTCGGCGACTCGATGGCGTCCGGCCCGCTCATCCCGGACATCACCGGCCCGATCGGCTGCGGGCGCTCCACCCACAACTACGCGCACGAGCTGGCGTCCCGGCTCGGCGCCGCGCTCCGGGACGTCACCTGCAGCGGCGCCAAGACCACCCACATGACCCAGTCGCAGAGCACCAGCGTCGGCGGTGTCGACACGGGGACCGTCCCGCCGCAGCTCGACGCGCTCACCGCGTCCACCGCGCTGGTGACCCTCACCATCGGCGGCAACGACGTCGGCCTCGTCGGCATCGCCCAGGACTGCGCCACCCTCGACCCCACCGCCACCCCGTGCAAGGGCGAGTTCGAGGAGCAGGTGGCCCAGCGCACCCGCGACTTCGGGCCGAAGCTGTCCGCCGTTCTGGACGGCATCCGCGCCCGCTCCCCGAAGGCCCGGATCGTCGTCACCGGCTACGGCCTCTACATCAAGCAGAACGGCTGCTGGCCCGTGCAACCCGTGCTCCCCACGGACGCCAACTTCCTGCAGGGCTCCGTGAACGCCATGAACGACGTGATCCGCCAGCAGACGACCGCGCACGGCGGGACCTACGTCGACCTGGTCACGCCCAGCGCGGGACATGACGCCTGCCAGTCGTCGTCCAGGCGCTGGGTCGAGGGCTACGTCCCCGTCCACGCCGCCGCCCCCCTCCACCCGAACGCGCAGGGCGAGGCCGCCTACGCCGCCGTCCTCGGCGGCGTCCTCGGCGCCTGAGCCCGCTGATGACCCGTCCCGGCCAGGCCCCCCGGCCGGGACGGGCCGTAAGCTTCGTGACGCCGACCGGAGGGGCTCACATGAACGAGCAGATGCGCGCCAACACCGCCGCGTACGAGCAGACGATCCGCTCGACGCTCGCGCTCGCCGAGACGTTGCGCGACGACGACTGGGACCGGCCGACCGAGTGCCCCGGCTGGACGGTCAAGGACCAGTTCTCCCACCTCGCCGGTGTGGAGCGCGACCTGCTCGGCGACCCCGCCCCGCCCGTCGAGCTGCCCGAGTTCGACCACCTCCGCAACGACTTCGCCCGGTACACCGAGATCGCGGTGCACGCGCGGCGGCCCGCCCCCGGCCCGCAGGTCGCGGCGGAGCTGGCGGACGCGCTCGAACGCCGCCTGGTGCAGGTGGCCGGCGAGGACCCCGACCGCGTCCTGATGTGCCCGGACGGCAGGGAGGGCTCCTACACGCGGTTCATGAAGTTCCGCGCCATGG
Source organism: Actinomadura sp. NPDC023710 (assembly GCF_040639875.1). Taxonomy (NCBI): domain Bacteria; kingdom Bacillati; phylum Actinomycetota; class Actinomycetes; order Streptosporangiales; family Thermomonosporaceae; genus Actinomadura; species Actinomadura sp. NPDC023710. The sequence continues at coordinate 204,594 of NZ_JBFAGB010000002.1, read as the reverse complement.
ACTGCTGGACCCACGAGCAGGACATCCGCCGCGCGGTCGGCCGCCCCGGCAACCTCGACGGCCCGGCGGCGCAGTGCTTCTGGGAGCTGCTGAGCCGCTCCCTGCCCCGCATCGTGGCCCGCGCCGCGAAGGGCGAGCCCGGCCGCAGCGCCGCCCTCACGATCTCCGGCCCGCCCGACTTCGAGGTCGCCGTGACCGTCGGCGACGACGGCCGCGGCACGTGGTCGGACGTCCCGGCGTCCCCGGCGGCGAGGATCGCCATGGACTGGGAGACCTACGTCCGGCTTGCCGCCGGCCGCTGCGCGGCGGGCGACGTCGCCGTCCGCACCGAGGGCGACGGGGAGCTGGCCGGCGGGGTCCTCGCCACCATGGGCGTCACCCCCTGAGCCGCCGCGACCCCCTCAGCGGTGCCGGACGGCGTCCGGGAAATGGGAGGCGAGCAGGTCGGGCGACTCCTCGCGGCCGTCGAGGACGCGGTTGGTGCGGGTCACGGCGCGCCAGCCGGACGGGGTGCGGCGCAGCCGCCAGTGGTTGGCGGTGGCACGGCGCAGCACGAAGCCGTCCGGCCGCTTGACGATCATGAGGGTGTAGCCGACGGCGGTGGCCTCGTCGCCGGAGACCGCGACGTGCGGCGGGCCGACGACGTGCGCGCAGCCGCCGGAGATCCACCGCTGGTGGTTCGCCGAGCGGACCATCGCCTCGATCTCCGGGTGCCCGGTCATCATCAGCTCGTCCACGTCGTAGACGCCGTCCGGCTCCCAGAGCCCGGCGACCTCGGCCGCGCAGCCGGCGTCGACCAGCGGGCCGTAGGAGAGGATCAGCCGGGTGATCTCCCGCTCGTCCTCCAGGGCGCGCAGCCGCTCTTCGAGGGCGGCCAAGCGGGCCTCGACGCTCACGCCTCCTCCCCGAAGGCCAGGCCGTAGTCGGCGGCCAGCCCGCGCAGGGCGGCGAGCTGCTCGCAGTAGTGCGGTGCCGAATCCGACTCCATCCGGACGCCGGCGATCGTGGCGCCCGCCTCGCGCAGCCGGGCGAGCGCCGTCCCGGACGCCTCCGGTGCGCCGATCGGGTCCAGCGGGCGCGACGGCGCGAGGACCACGTCGAAGCCGGGCGGCACGTCGGCGTCCGCGAGCATCTCCGCGAGCGTGCGCAGCGGCAGGCCGAACGGGACCCAGCCGTCGGCGTCCAGCGCGCGGCGCAGCGAGCGGCCCGAGCGGCCGCCGATCCACAGCGGGACGCGGTCCTGGACGGCGTGCGGCTCCACGACCAGACCGGAGTAGGCGTAGTGCTCGCCGCGGTACTCGGGCGTGCGCCGCGACAGGGACGCGCGGAGCGCGGCCAGCGCGTCGTCGGCGCGGGCGCCGCGGCCGGCGAACGGCGCGCCGAGCAGGCCGAACTCCTCCTCCAGGCTGCCGACGCCGAGGCCGAGCGTGAGCCGCCCGCCGCTGACCCGGTCGAGCGTGCCGTAGCGCTTGGCGATGGCGAGCGGGTGGTGGTAGCCGAGCACGAGCACCTGCGTGGCGAGCCGGATCCGGGACGTGCGGGCGGCGAGGTGGCCGAAGGTCGCGAGCGGGTCCCAGTAGACGCCGCCGCGCTGCTCGGCCGCCCCGGCCGGGACGGCGACGTGCTCGCTGCACGTCACGTGGTGGTAGCCGAGCCGGTCGGCGGTCCCGGCGATCAGGGCGATCTCCTCGATGCCCGCGTCGCGCTCCCAGGCGGCATGGCCGGGCGGCTGCGCCACCACCGGCGTGACGATCCCGACGCGCATCGCTGCTCCCCTCGTTGGCAGAAAAACGTTCTATCACGGCGTCCGGTCCGACCTGGGCCGCGGTCCCGATGCCGTAGCCTCCGGCTGACCTGCCCTTACTCCCCCTCTTCCGCTGAGAGCAAGCGGTTGCTACATTCGAGGTAACAAGAATTCATTTCAGTCATGTTCTGGGAGGTGCGATGACCGAGGCCACGATGCCGGAGGCAGCGACGCCGGAGGTCATGACGCGGCGGGGGGTCATGTCGGCGGCGGCCATGCAGTCGGAGAGCCTGCAGTCGGCGGACGCGCGCCGGGAGTCGCCGCCGTCGATGATCGAGCGGATGACGCTGATCCTCGACGCGTTCAACGGCCCGACCGCCCGGCTGACCCTGGAGGACGTCGCCCGCCGCACCCGGCTGCCGCGCTCCACCGCGCACCGGATCCTGGACCAGCTCGTCCGGCAGCGCTGGCTCGCGCACCACTCGTTCGGCTACGGGCTCGGCCAGCGCGCCCTCGGCCTCGGCGGGCAGGACGGCGGGCACGGCAAGATCCGCGAGGCCGCCGCGCCGCTGCTGCACGAGCTGCAGGTCACCACCGGGCTCGTCGCGCACCTGGCCGTCCTGGACGGCGCCGAGGTCTTCTACCTGGACAAGCTCGGCGGGCGGCTCGCCACGTCCGTCCCGTCGCGGGTCGGCGGCCGCGCCCCGGCGCACTGCACCGCCCTCGGCAAGGCGATGCTGGCCTGGCTGGAGCCCGAGCAGGTGGACGCGCTGCTCGGCTCGGGCATCAGCCGCTTCACCAGCCGCACGATCGGCGAGCTCGGCACGCTCCACCAGGAGCTGCACCGCATCCGGCAGCGCCGCGGCCTGGCGTTCGAGCGCGGCGAGTCCTACCCCGGCATCGCCTGCGTCGCCGCGGCGATCCGCGGCGCGGAGGGGCCGGTCGCCGGGATCTCCCTGGTCGGCGACATCCGCGCACCGCTGGAGAACGTCGCGCCGCTGGTGGTCACCGCCGCCCGGGAGGCGTCGCAGATCCTGTTCCCCGGCTCGGCCCCCGGCGCCCGCGCGGGACGCCCCGGCGGGCGCACCCGGCGCGCCGTGCGGACCGGCGAGGAGACCAGCTGGTCGCCGGAGACGATGAACCGGCTGCTCGCGGTCGACGGGCGCGGCGACTGGATGTGACGGGCGGCCGGAGGTGACGTCAACCCCAGCCCCACCGGTCGCCGATGCCCCACGGGTCGGGGGCGATCGGCGCGTCGGGCTCCCCGACGCCGAACCGGCTGCGGAAGAACACCATCGGGTGCCGCCACGTGCCGTTCACCACCTCGTGCCGGTCCACCGCCAGGACCCGCCCGATCACCACCTCGTGGTCGCCGGCCTCGTGCACGTCGTGCACGACGCAGTGGACGGCGAGCAGGACGTCCGGCAGGGCGGGGGCGCCCCAGCGCGACTCCTCCCACTCCAGGCCCTCGAACTTGGTGCCCCGGCTCGACCCGAAGCGCTCGCACAGGTCGCGCTGCTCCTCGCCGAGGACGTTCACGCAGAACCGCCCCGCCGAGCGGATCCGGGGCCACGACCGGCCGCGCTTGTCCGCGCAGAACAGGATCAGCGGCGGGTCCAGCGACACCGACGCGAACGACTGGCAGGCGAAGCCGACCGGCTCGCCGCCGTCGAGGGCGGTGACGACGGTGACGCCGGTCGCGAACTCCGCCATGGCCAGGCGGAAGTCCGCCGGCTCCGGCGCGGCCGCGTCGGCGTCGTGCAGGGGCGTGAGCGCTGGCTCGGCTGGCATGTGTTCACCTCGGGGCTGCGAGCGGGCGGGCGTTCGGATCCACTATGCGGTATTTCCACTAACAGGTACTCACCCGGCACCGGTCAAGGGGCGGCCGGTGGGCCCGAAGGTAGGCACGGCCCGCCGGGGCCACGCGCCCCGATCCCGATGAGTGGAAGCGGGTGCCGGGACGGGCCCGCCGAGCCGCCCTGAGACCCGCGTCCCGCTGATCGGGATCCACCGCCTGACCCCGCCGTCCCGCCGATTACGTTCCGGACAAGCCACCGTCGAAGGACTGGGAGATCATGCCTGCGGAGCTGACCTACGAGTCGACGTTGCGCGAGCTCGCCACCGACCAGGGCGTCCTGCGCTACCACGAGGCCGGTGAGGGCCCGCCGCTGCTGCTGCTGCACGGCTCCGGTCCCGGCGTCACCGGCTGGCGCAACTACCGCGGCAACCTCGCCCGGTTCGCCGAGCACTTCCGCTGCCTGGTCCTGGAGTTCCCCGGCTTCGGGGTCAGCGACCCGACCGACGAGCACCCGATGATGGCCGCCGGCGGCGCCGTGGTCCGGTTCCTGGACGGCCTCGGCCTCGACCAGGTCGACGTGATCGGCAACTCCATGGGCGGGATCGTCGCGACGCAGGTGGCGCTCCGGCACCCCGAGCGCGTCCGGCGGCTGGTGACCATCGGCGGGATCGGCCGCAACGTCTTCAGTCCCGCGCCCGGTGAGGGGATCAGGCTGCTGGCGGAGTTCACCGACGACCCGACCCGCGAGGGCCTCGTCCGGTGGCTGAACTCGATGGTGTACGACCCGCGGATCGTCACCGAGGAGATGATCGAGGAGCGCTGGCGGCAGGCGACCGACCCGGACACCCTCGCGAGCGCGCGCCGCATGTACGGCTCGAAGGCGATGGCGGCCCGCGCGAAGGCGATGGCGGCCTCCGACGAGCCGCCGTACTGGGCGATGCTCCACAGGCTCAAGGCCAAGACTCTGATCACCTGGGGCCGGGACGACCGGGTCAGCCCCGTCGACATGGTGCTCGTGCCGATGCGGACCATCCCGGACGTCCAGGTGAACATCTTCCCCAACTGCGGGCACTGGGTGATGATCGAGCAGAAGTCCGCCTGGGAGAGCGCCGTGCTGGCGTTCCTGACCCGGAAGGACGAGCGGTGAGCGACCGAGCGGTAAGTGACGGTGAGCACGCGAGCGGCTGGGACCACGAGTACGACCTCGTCATCGTCGGCAGCGGCGGCGGCGGGATGGCCGCGGCGCTGACCGCGCACGACGCCGGGCTCTCCGCGCTGATCGTGGAGAAGGGCAAGAAGTTCGGCGGCTCCACCGCGATCTCCGGCGGCGGGATCTGGATCCCGAACAACCCGACGCTGAAGGCGCGCGGCCACGACGACAGCCGCGAGTCGGTCCGCCGGTACCTGGACCGGCTCACCGAGGGGCGCGTCCCGGCGGCGCGGCTGGACGCGTTCGTCGACAACGGGCCCGCCGCCATGGAACTGCTCTGCCAGAGCAAGTGGATGCGGTTCTTCTGGACCAAGGGCTACGCCGACTACCACCCCGAGTACGAGGGCGGGCGCGCGCTCGGCCGGTCCATCGAGGCCAAGCCGTTCGACACCCGCAAGCTCGGCGAGGACGAGCGGTACCAGCGGCCGAACAGCATGAAGGGCCCGCTCGGCCTGTGGATCACCGCGAAGGACTACCACGACCTCGCGATGGCCAAGCGCACCTGGACGGGCCGGCGCGCGTCGCTGGTCGCGGCGTGGCGCGTGTCGTCCAACATGGTCCGCCGCCGCCACATGGCGACCGGCGGCCGGGCGCTCGCCGCGCGGCTGCGGATGGCGCTGAAGGACGCCGGGGTCCCGCTCTGGCTGAAGACCGCGATGACCGAGCTCGTCGTCGAGGACGGCCGTGTCACCGGCGTCGTCGTCAAGCGCGACGGTGCGCCGCTGCGCATCCGCGGGCGCCGGGGCGTCCTGCTCGCGACGGGCGGCTTCGACCACAACCAGGAGATGCGCGACACCTACCTGCCGAAGGGCGGCCAGGAGGACTTCGCGATGGGCGCCCGCGAGAACACCGGCGACGGCATCCGCGCCGGTGAGAGCGTCGGCGCGGCCCTGGACCTGATGGACGACGCCTGGTGGATGCCGGCCGTCCGCCACCCGGCGGGGGCGACGATCCCGCTGCTGTCGGAGCGGTGCATCCCGCGGTCGGTGATCGTGGGGCAGGACGGCAAGCGGTTCACCAACGAGTCCGCCCCGTACGTCAACTTCGTCCACGACCAGCTCGAGGGCGGGCACGTCCCCTGCTGGTTCGTGATGGACGCCAAGGCCCGGGCCCGCTACCCGTTCGCGCAGATCCTGCCCGGCGCGCCGATCCCGAAGGCGTTCTACGAGGCGGGCATCGCGTTCAGGGCGGACACGCTCGCCGAGCTGGCCGTCAAGATCGGCGTCCCGGCGGACGCGCTGGGCGAGACCGTCGAGACGTTCAACCGGTACGCGCGCGAGGGCAGGGACCCCGAGTTCGGCCGCGGCGACTCCGCCTACGACCGCTACTACGGCGACCCGAACCTGGAGAACCCGAACCTGGACGTGATCGAGGGCGGGCCGTACCACGCGTTCCGGATGGAGGTCGGCGACCTCGGCACCAAGGGCGGCCTCGTCTCCGACGAGCACGCCCGCGTCCTGCGCGGGGACGGGACGGCCATCGAGGGCCTGTACGTGACGGGCAACTCCTCGGCGTCGGTGATGGGCAACGAGTACGCGGGCCCGGGCGCCACGATCGGCCCGGCCATCGTGTTCGGCTACATCGCCGCCCGGCACGCCGCCGCCTCGGCCGGGTCGGCAGGGAAGGCCGCGGGACGCTCATGACGGCTCTGAAGGCGCGGGTGGTGGAGGTCGTCCGGGAGACGGCCGACGCGCACTCGCTCGTCCTCGAACCCGTCGAGGGCGACCGGGAGCGGTTCGCCTACCGGCCCGGGCAGTTCCTCACCGTCCGGGTGCCGGCGGAGGGCGGCTGGGCCGCGCGCTGCTACTCGCTGTGCAGTTCGCCGCTCACCGACGACCGGCCGAAGGTGACGGTCAAGCGGGTCGCGGGCGGTCTCGGATCCAACTGGATCTGCGACAACGTCACGGCGGGCGACGTCCTGGAGGTGCTGCGCCCGGCGGGCACGTTCACGCCGCCCTCGCTGGAGGAGGACCTGCTGCTCGTCGCGGGCGGCAGCGGCATCACCCCGGTCATGTCGATCCTCAAGTCGTGCCTGGCGGGCGGCTCCGCGAAGGTGGCGCTGCTGTACGCCAACCGGGACGAGCGGTCGGTCATCTTCGCCGACGAGCTCAGGGAGCTGACCGAGCGCCACCCGGACCGGCTCACCGTCGTCCACCTGCTGGAGTCGGTGCAGGGCCTGCCGACGGCCGCCGCCGTCCGTTCCCTGGCGGGCCCCTACGCGGGCCGCCCCGCCTACGTGTGCGGGCCCGAGATCTTCATGGACCTGGTCTCGGAGACGCTCACCGGCCTCGGCGCGCGGGTGCACGCCGAGCGGTTCTTCTCGCTGGAGGGCGACCCGTTCGAGGGGCCCGAGGACGCGCCGGAGCAGGCGGAGGCGGAGGACGGCGACGCGGGCGAGATCGAGGTCGAGATGGACGGCGAGACCCGCACGGTTCCGTGGCGCGGATCCGAGCGGCTCCTCGACGCGCTGCTGCGCGCCGGGGTCGACGCCCCGTTCTCCTGCCGGGAGGGCTCCTGCTCGGCCTGCGCCTGCGTGGCACTGGAGGGCGAGGTCACCCTGGACGCCAACACGGTCCTCGACGAGCAGGATCTCGCCGACGGCCTCATCCTCGCCTGTCAGGCGAGGCCGGTCACCGACCGGCTGAAGATCACTTACGACGGCTGACGAACACATACGGGAGACAGGCGATGGCCAACCGCGTGCTTGACACGATCATGGAGAGGGCGGAGCAGATCCGCGAGCTCGGCCCGGTCAACGAGGCGCTCGGCAGGCTCGACGACAAGGCGGCGCAGATCCTGAAGGACGCGGGCGCGATCCGGCTGCTGCAGCCGGAGGCGCACGGCGGCCTGGAGGTTCACCCGCGCGAGTTCGCCGAGACGGTGATGGGGATCGCCTCCCTGGACGGCTCCACCGGCTGGGTCGCCGGCATCGTCGGCGTCCACCCGTGGGAGATGGCCTACGCCGACCCGAAGGTGCGCGAGGAGATCTGGGGCGAGGACCCCGACACCTGGATCGCCTCCCCGTACGCCCCGATGGGCATCGCCCGGCCCGTGGACGGCGGCTACGTCTTCAACGGCCGCTGGCAGTTCTCCTCCGGCACCGACCACTGCGACTGGATCTTCCTCGGCGCGATGCTGGGCGACGACGAGGGCAAGATGGCGCAGCCGCCGCGGTCGCTGCACATGATCCTGCCCCGTTCCGACTACCGGATCGTCGAGGACTCCTGGGACGTCGCCGGGCTCAAGGGCACCGGCAGCAAGGACATCATCGTCAAGGACGCGTTCGTCCCGGCGTACCGGACGCTGGAGTACACCAAGGTCGTGGACGGTTCGGCGCCGCGCGAGGCGGGGCTGACCAACCCGTCCTACCTGATGCCGTTCTCCTGCGTCTTCCCGCTCGGCATCTCCTCCGCGGTCATCGGCATCGCCGAGGGCGCGCTGCACCACCACCTGGCCTACCAGCGCAACCGCGTCCAGATCACCGGCACGAAGATCAAGGACGACCCGTACGTGCTGTACGCGATCAGCGAGGCGGCCGAGGAGATCAAGGCGTCCCGCACGGCGCTGCTCGACAACTGCTCGCGCATGTACGACATGGTCGCCGCCGGGCACGAGCCGACGTTCGCCGAGCGCGCCGCCGGCCGCCGCACCCAGGTCCGCGCGGCGTGGCGGGCGGTGCAGGCGATGAACGAGATCGTCGTCCGGTCCGGCGGCAACGCGATGCGCAACGACAACCCGATCCAGCGGTTCTGGCGGGACGCGCACGTGGGCCTCGCCCACGCCATCCACGTCCCGGGCTCGGTCTACCACGTCTCCGCCCTGACGGACCTGGACATCGAGCCGCCCCAGGGCCCGATGCGGTCGATGATCTGAGCCCCGCCGACTCGCGGCGTGCCGGGAGCGTGGGCGCCTCCACCGCCCGGCACGCCGCGTCCCAACCGACGGTCCCCTAGCCGAGCAGATCGAGGTCCGCGACGAGCTTGGGGGTCCAGACGACCCGGCCCAGGTACTCCTCCGCGGCCGGGTCGGTGACCAGCCAGACGACGGCCGCCGCCGGCGCCTCCTCCGGCGTCGGCACGAAGCCCTCGTCCTTCAGGCCGTCGAGGCCGCCGCGCGCCGCGCCCGCCTCGGTGACGACGAACCCGGGGTCGAGGTTGAACGCGCGGACGCCGCTGCCGCGGTACTCGGCGTTGATCGCGCCGGCGAGGCGCCCGAACGCCGCCTTGGACGCCGAGTACGCCACGCCCCAGCCGCCCTCGCCGGGCGGCCCGGGCGGGTCGGTGGTCGCCGACCCGGAGCACAGGTCGACGATCGTCCCGCCGCCCCGTGCCAGCATCGCGGGCAGGACGGCCTGCAGCAGGACGATCTGGTTCAGGTAGTTGCCGGTGACGGTCCGCGCCGCCACCTCCGGGTCGAGGTCGAGGAACCGCTCGTGGGTGCCCGCGATGTGCGCGACCGCGTTGTTGACCAGGACGTCCACCCGCCCCCACGCGTCGAGCACCGTTCCGGCGGCGGCCGTCACGCTCGCCCTGTCGAGCAGGTCCATCCGCACCGGCAGGGCCCGCGCGCCGAGCGCCTCGATCTCCGCCCTGGTGCGTTCCAGGCTTCCCGGGACGGGGATCGGCTCCGCCCGCCCGTGGCGCGGCGGTATCCGGCCCCGGCCCTCTTCGACCGTGCGCGCGGTGAACGCGACGTCGTACCCGGCGGCGGCCAGCGCGAGCGCCGTCCGCCGTCCGATGCCCCGGCTCGCCCCGGTCACCATCGCGACCGGCCTGTCCGCCGTCATGAGACCTCCCCCTCCGGTTGGGAGCCGCCGTGAGGGCGGCCGCCCCGATCAGAGCCGCCGCCGTCCGCCCGCCGCAGGAAGACTCTCACTCAGCGGGAAGGGCGCGGCGGCCCGCCCCCGGATTTGGCAGGTTGAGCCTGGACGGCCGCCGCGCGGGCCGCTATCCAGAAGGGACCGAGGACAGTGACGCAGATCCGAGGGCTGGGATATCTGAAGGTCCAGACCCGGCACATCGACCGCTGGCGCGAGTTCGCCCTGGACGGGCTCGGGTTCGCCGAGGGGAGCGGACCGGACCCGGACGGCCTCTACCTGCGCATGGACGAGCGCCGGTCGCGCCTCCAGGTGCTGCCCGGCGACACCGACCGGGTGCTGGCCGTCGGCTGGGAGGTCCGCGACCAGTACGCGCTCGCCGCCGTCCGCGAGGCCGTGGAGAAGTCCGGGACGGCCGTGACGAAACTGACGTCCAAGGAGGCGGCGGAGCGCGACGCGGAGGAGGCCGTCGCGTTCACCGATCCGGGCGGTACCCCCGTCGAGGTGTTCTGGGGCCCGCTTCTCGACCACGGCCCCCTGCGCACCGGTTTCGCGCAGAAGTTCGTCACCGGCCCCATGGGCATGGGCCACGTCGTGCTGCCCACCCCCAGGTTCACCGAGACCGTCGCGTTCTACGCCGAGGTTCTCGGGTTCCTGCCGCGCGGCGCGATGAAGGTCGGCGGCGGCGCCGCGAAGGTCAGGTTCATGGGCGTCAACCAGCGCCACCACAGCCTCGCGATCTGCCCGGCGCCGTTCGACGGCGACCCGGGCCTCGTCCACCTCATGGTGGAGGTCGACACGCTCGACGCGGTCGGCATCGCGCTCGACTCCATCACGAAGAGGGGCTTCTCGATCTCCTCCACGCTCGGCCGCCACACCAACGACAAGATGGTGTCGTTCTACGTGCGCGCCCCCGGGGGCTGGGACGTGGAGTACGGCTGCGAGGGCATGCTCGTGGACGAGGCGTACTACACCGCCGAGGAGATCACCAAGGACAGCTACTGGGGCCACGACTGGTCCGGGTCCGAGCCGCTGGCGGCCTTCGTCCCGCAGCAGAAGGGCTGACGCCGATGGCGAAGCCCTCGGTGGAACCGGTCGGCGCCGCGGAGGCGGAGCCCGACCACGAGTGCGATGTGCTGGTGGTCGGCTTCGGCGCCGCCGGCGCCGCCGCGGCGTACGAGGCCGCGGTGGCGGGCGCGGACGTGCTCGTCCTGGAACGGTCGAGCGGCCCCGGCGGGACGTCCGCCCAGTCGGGCGGGGAGCTGTACCTCGGTGGCGGCACGCGGGTGCAGAAGGCGTGCGGCTTCGACGACACGCCCGACGACATGTTCGCCTTCCTCGCGGCGGCGCTCGGCCCGCACGCCGACGCGGAGAAGCTGCGACTGTACTGCGACGGGAGCGTGGAGCACTTCGAGTGGTTCCGCGCGCGCGGCGTCCCGTTCAAGGAGAGCCTGTTCGACGCGCCGGGCTGGATGCCGTACACCGACGACGGCCTGATGTGGCTCGGTGAGAACGCCTGGCCGTACAACGAGATCGCCCGGCCCGCGCCACGCGGGCACCGCCCGGAGACGCCGATGTTCGCCGGCGGCATCCTCATGGAGAAGCTGATCGCGGCCGCCGCCGAGGCGGGCGCCGTCGCCCACCAGGACACCTGTGCCACGAACCTCGTCGTGGACGGTGCGGGCCGCGTCACCGGCGTCGTCGCGCGCAGGTTCGCCGACCGGGTGGTCTACCGGGCGCGCAGGGGCGTCATCCTGACCTCCGGCGGGTTCGTCGACAACGAGGAGATGCTCGCCGACCACGCCCCGGTGCTGCTCGGGCACGACAAGGTCAGCGACGGCACCAGCGACGGGTCCGGCATCCGGATGGCGACCGCGCTCGGCGCCGCGACCCGCCGCATGGCGACGGTGGAGATCGCGCTCACCGCCAACCCCGCCGTCATCTGCCGGGGCATGCTCGTCGACGGCCTCGGCCGCCGGTTCATCAACGAGGACGTCTACCCGGGCCTGTTCAGCCACCAGGCCGTCCAGCACCAGCCCGGTCCCTACTGGGCGATCATCGACGAGGCCGGGCACGACGAGATCCCCGAGGCCGACATGTGGGGCGTCCGCCCCAAGCACGCGGCGGAGACGCTCGCGGAGCTGGAGGAGTCGCTCGGCCTGCCGCCCGGTTCGCTGGAGGCGACCGTCGAGACCTACAACCGGTTCGCGGAGCGGGGCGAGGATCCCTACTTCCGCAAGGACCGCAAGTGGCTGCGCCCCCTGAAGGGGCCGTTCGCGGCGATCGACCCGGCCGACGGGTTCTTCGGCGCCGGCAAGCACGGCGCCGGGACGGGCGCCGGCGGGTTCACCCTCGGCGGCCTCGACACCACCGTGGACGGCGAGGTCCGCAACAACTCCGGTGAGCCGATCCCCGGCCTGTACGCCGCCGGGCGCACCGCCTCCGGCATCCACGGCGAGGGGTACGTCAGCGGGACGTCCCTCGGCGACGGCACGTTCTTCGGCCGCCGCGCCGGACGCGCCGCCGCCGCGAACTGACGGCCCGGAACTGAGAGGAATCGGATGAAGTACGCCGTCCTGCTTCCCGTGGCGGCGGGGGTCACCGCCGATCCCGCGTGGATCGGCGAGTACGCCCGGCACGCGGAGGTCTGCGGCTTCGAGTCGGTCGGCGCGGTCGAGCACGCGGTGGTGGCGAGCGGCTACTCCAGCGTCTACCCCTACGACCGGTCGGGGCGGATGGAGCTGGCCGACGACCTGGACATTCCCGATCCGCTGGACCTGCTGGCGTTCCTCGCCGGACGGACCGGGCGGATCGGGCTCGCCACCGGTGTGCTCGTCCTGCCGAACCACCACCCGGTGGTGCTGGCCAAGCGGCTCGCGACGGTCGACGCGCTGTCGGGCGGCCGGCTGCGGCTCGTCGTCGGCATGGGCTGGATGCGCGAGGAGGTCGAGGCGTGCGGCGCCGACTTCGAGACACGGGGCCGGCGCGGCGACGAGCAGCTCCGGGTGCTGCGCGAGCTGTGGGCCGACACCGCGCCCGGGGGCGCCTCCCACGACGGGGAGTTCTTCCGGTTCGAGGGTGCGATGAGCTACCCGAAGCCCGTCCAGGAGGGCGGGATCCCGATCCACATCGGCGGCCACTCCAAGGCCGCCGCACGCCGCGCGGGCCGCTACGGCGACGGCCTCCAGCCGCTCGGCGTGGCGGGGGAGGAGCTGCGCGGACTGGTGGCGCTGATGCGGGAGGAGGCCGAGAAGAACGGCCGCGACCCGGACGCCCTCGAACTGACCCTCGGCCACTCGCTGTCGGCGGTCACGCCGGAGAAGGCGGGGAGACTGGCCGCCCTCGGCGCGGACCGGCTCGTCCTGCGCGGGACCGTGACGAAGGACCTCGGCGAGGCCAGGGACGAGCTGTCCGCCTGCGCCGACCGCCTCGGCCTGTCGGGATCATGACGCTCGAAGCCGCCGACCGGATCGCGCTCGGCGACCTCGTCGCCCGGTACGCGCTGCACGCCGACCGCCGCGAGGTCGGCGCCATGGCCGACCTGTTCGCGCCGGACGCGGTCCTCGTCCTGCCCGACGCCCCCGGCGAGCTCGACCCCGTGCGGACCTTCACCGGACGCGCCGAGATCGCCGCGACGCTCTCGGCGCTGCGCGGCATCCCGGTCACGTTCCACGCGCTCGCCGGGGAGGTGTTCGCCGCGGGTTCCGAGCCCGGTACCGCCACCGGCGAGATCGCCTGCGTCGCCCACCACCTGAGCGACGGCGAGGACGGCTCCGCACGGGACCTGGTGTGGCACTGCCGCTACACCGACGCCTACCGGCTGGACGGCGGGACCTGGCGGTTCGCCCGGCGCGAGCAGCGGATCGACTCGATCGAGACCCGTCCCGTCCGGAGGCGGCGCGATGGCTGAGGGCGCCGCGCACACGAGCCCGGTCGACGGCGGCACGCTCGCCGCGTCCGGCTGGTTCGTCCGCGCCGACGACCAGGGTTGGACGAACCGCCCGCACCGCGCCTAGGGGCGCTCCGAGACGAGAGGGGCCAGGGCAGCATGCAGGACGAGAAGGCAGGGGCGCTCAGAGAGAAGGCGGTGCTGGGCGACGATCGTCCCGCCCGCGAGACCGCGTTCGCGGAGCTGATCGCGGCGCGCGGCGGCGACGACCGGACGGGCCTGTGCTTCGAGGACCGCTCCTGGACCTGGAGGGAGGTCGTCGCGGAGTCCCTGCGGCGGGCCTCGCTCGTCCGGGACCTGCCCGGCCACGTCGGCCTGTTCCTGGAGAACGGCCCCGAGCACCTGTTCTGGCTGCTGGGCTCGGCCCTCGCCGGCGTCCCCGTCGTGGAGCTGAACCCGACGCGGCGGGGCGCCGAGCTGGCCCGCGACATCACCCACACCGACTGCGCGCTGCTGGTCACCGAGACGTCCCGCGCGCCGCTGCTCGAAGGGCTCACGCCGGTCCCGTCCCTGGCGGTCGACACGCCCGCGCACGCCGAGCGGCTGGCCTCCGCCCGCCTGGCCGCGCCCGCCCCGGTGGACCCCGACACGATCTTCTCGCTGGTGTTCACGTCCGGGACGACGTCCGCGCCCAAGGCGGTGATCTGCACGCAGCGCAGGCTCGGCCGGATCGCCGTCCAGCAGCGCGACCGGCGCCGCCTCACCGGGGACGACGTGTTCTACGTGGTCATGCCGATGTTCCACTCCAACGCGCTGATGGCCGGGATCGCGCCCGCCGTGGCCGCCGGCGGCCGCATCGTCCTGCGCCGCACGTTCTCGGCCTCCGGGTTCCTGCCGGACGTGCGCCGCCACGGCGTGACGTTCTTCAACTACGTCGGCAAGCCCCTCAGCTACATCCTGGCCGTCCCGGAGAAGCCGGACGACGCCGACAACACGCTCCGGATCGCGTTCGGCAACGAGGCGGCGCAGCGCGACATCGACGCGTTCGCCCGCCGCTTCGGCTGCACCGTCATCGACTCCTACGGGTCGAGCGAGGGCGAGATCCGCCTCAACCGCGTCCCGGGCACGCCGCCGGGCTCGCTGGGCGTCGCCGAGGCGGGCACCGTCGTGATGGACCCCGACTCCCTGCGGGAATGCCCGCGCGCCGAGTTCGACGCGGACGGGTTGCTCCTCAACGCCGAGGAGGCCATCGGCGAGATCGTCGACACGATGGGCGCCGCCAAGTTCGAGGGCTACTACAACAACCCCGAGGCGACGGCGCGGCGCGTCCGCAACGGCTGGACCTGGTCGGGCGACCTCGCCTACCGCGACGCCGACGGCTACTGGTACTTCGCCGGCCGCGACGACGACTGGCTGCGCGTGGACGGCGAGAACTTCGCCGCCGCCCCCGTCGAACGCCTCCTGGCCCGCTTCGAGCCCTTCACCGACGTCGCCGTCTACGCCGTCCCGGACGACCGCGTGGGCGACCAGGTGATGGCGGCCGTCACCCTGGCCCCGGGCCGCGTCTTCGACCCGTCCGCCTTCACCGCCTTCCTGGCCGCCCAGCCGGACCTCGGCACCAAGTGGACCCCGCGCTACGTCCGCGTGGTCGAGGCTCTGCCCCGCACCCCGACCAACAAGGTCGTCAAGCGCGTCCTCCGCACCGAAGGCCGCGACGCCCCGGACCCCGTCTACGAGCACCGCGGCGGCACCTACCGGCCCCGCTGATCGCGGCTCAGCCCTCCCGGGTGGCGAAGGCGTGGATCTCGGCCCAGACCGCGGCGGGCTGCTCTTCCTGGGAGAAGTGGCCCGTGTCGCGGATGGTCGCGGTGGTCAGGTTCTCCACGCCCGCCTTGCGGAAGCCCTCCGCGTAGGCGGCGATGTCGCCGCCCTCGCAGTCCCCGCGCAGGTAGAGAACGGGTGTCGTGACCGGGCCCGTCAGGGCGGCGTTGTCCTCGGCGTCCTGCGCGAAGGCGCGGTAGAGGTCGAAACCGGCGGTCAGGGACGCGTCCGTGCCGTAGGCGGCCGCGTGGGCGGCGCGGGAGCCGGGCGTGATCCTGGACGGGTCCGCGGACAGCACGTCGTAGAAGTGGTCGAAGTACTCGGCCTGGCGGCCGCGGACGAGGGTCTCCGGCAGGCCGGGAACGGCGTGCAGGCCGAAATGCCAGATGGTGGGGCTGGCGATGACCGCGTCCCAGGGCGCGACGCCCGGGATCGCCGTGTTCATGATGACCACCCGCGCCGCCTCGTACCGGCGCAGGTAGGCGTAGGCGACCATTCCCCCGGCGTCGTGGCCGACCAGGGTGAGGTCGTCCAGGCCCAGGTGCCGGACGAGGTCGTGGACGACCGAGGCCAGGGCGCGCTTCGATCCGCAGGTCGCCCCGGTCGACCCGCCGATGCCCGGCAGGTCGGCGGCGACGAGGCGGACCCCCGGGGGCGCGGCGGCCATCACGTCCCGCCACGTCCGCCACGACTCCGGCCAGCCGTGCAGGAACAGGTACGGCCGGCCGGAGGGGTCTCCCGACTCCGCGACGTGCAGCGAGTGGCCGGCGACCGGGACACGGGCATGGTGAACGGACATGCTCCATGCCTACCGGACGCCGGCTGCGGAGCGTGTCAGGACGGCTTCGGAAGCATGCGCCGCATCGCGGCGTGCGCCCCGGCGACGAGCTTCTCGCGGGGGAAACCGGCGCGTTTGCGGGCCATGTCGTAGTTGCCGCCCGCGACCCAGACCGGGCCGTCCCCCAGGTGTTCGAGGCCCTCGCGGGCGACGTCGTCGGGCTCGGCGACGTTCAGGCCCGGCATGTCCATGTCGAGGCCGGCGCGCTCCATCGCCGGGGTGCGGGTCACGCCGAGGACCAGTTCCAGGACGTCCACCCCGTGCTCGCGCATCTCCAGCCACAGCCCCTCGGCGAAGACGCGGCCGAACGCCTTCACCGCCGAGTAGATGCTGATCTGCGGCTGTCCCATGTAGCCGGCGAGGGAGCCGACCAGCAGGATGCCGCCGCGCCCCCGCTCCTTCATCAGCGCGCCGAAGTGGTGCGTCAGCGCGAGCTGGGCGGTGACGTTGAGGTCGATGACGCCCTGGAAGCGGTCCAGGTCGCCGCTGACGAACTCGTGGCCGTAGCTGTTCGCGCCCGCGTTGAAGACCAGCAGCCCGACGTCCAGGCCGTCGGTCACCTCGCGGATCGCCTTGACCGGGTCCGGGGCGACCAGGTCCAGTTCGAGGGTGCGCACCTCGACGCCCTTCGCGCGGACGGCCTCGGCCGTCTCCGCCAGCGGCCCCGGCTTGCGCGCGATCAGCACGAGGTTCAGGCCCGCGTCGGCGAGGCGGTGCGCGAAGGCCGAGCCGACGCCCTCCGAGCCCCCGGCGATCACGGCCCACGGGCCGTATCGGTCGATCATTGCTCTCCGTCCAGGTCCGGGGTCCAGGCGACGCCGTTGACATGCGAGCCGCCGTCCGCGAACAGGGTGTTTCCGGTCAGGTAGCGGGCGTCCTCGGACGCCAGGAACACCGCCACGGGGGCGATGTCGGTCTCCGGGTCGCCGAGGCGGCCCATCGGGTTGGCGCGGTCGGCGGCGGCCTCGATCTCCGGGTGCGCGGCCGCCATCCGGCGGAAGGCCGCGCTCTTGGCGCCCGGGCAGATCGCGTTGACGACGACGCCGGTCGGCGCCCACTCGCGGGCGGCCGTGCGGGTCAGCGTCCGGAGGGCCTCCTTGGCCGAGTTGTACTCCAGGGTCCCCATGTGGGCGTTGACGCCGTTGAGGGAGCACATGTTGATGACGCGCCCCCACCCGCGGGCCTTCATGTGCGGGAAGGCGGCCTGCATCGCCCACAGCGGGCCGTAGTAGCCCATCGCGAACCCGCGGGCGAGCTGCTCGTCGGTCTTGGTCTCCACCCGGCTCACCGTTCCGGCGCCCCAGGCGTTGTTGACCAGGACGTCCACGGAGCCCCACGTCCCGACCGCCGCGGACACCATCGCGTGGACCTGCGCCTTGTCGGTGACGTCCGTCCGGACGAACCGGGCGTCCGCCCCGATCTCCGCGGCGACCCGCTCCCCGGACTCCGGGTCGAGCTCGGCGACCAGCACGCGGGCCCCTTCGGCGGCGAAGCGGCGGGCGATGCCGCGCCCGATCCCGTCGCCCGCGCCGGTCACGACCGCGACCCGCCCTGCCAGCCGCCCGCCCGTCACTCGACCACCGTGATGGCGCCGTTCAGCGCGGCCTCCTGGATGGCCGAGCGGAGCGCCGGGCAGGTCGCGTGCGGGTCGTCCAGACCCACGCACGCCTCCCTGGCCTCGGCGTTCCACTGGATGCTCGTCTGCTCCCAGCTCGACTTGCGCACCAGCACCTCGGCGGCGCAGCGGCGGCAGCGGACCGGCAGCAGCGGCCCCTCCAGCAGGCGCTCGTCCTGGCGGGTCGTCACGCCGACGCCCCCTCGGCCTCCCGGCGGGCCATGTTCGCGTCGACCTCCTTCTGCCAGGACTCCACCGGACGGGTCGTGTCGATCTCGTACTCGAACCGGTCGGTCATCTCCGGCGTGACGTCGGCGGCGTCCACGTAGAACTGCTCGTACCAGCGGCGCAGCTGGTAGACGGGCCCGTCCTCCTCGCAGAGCAGCGGGTTGTCGATGCGGGTCTTGTTCCGCCAGATCTCGATGTCCTGCTCGAAGCCCGTCAGGATGAAGTCCGACAGCTTCTGCGCGGTGGCCTCGGCGGCATCGGGCGGCAGCGCGTCGCTGTGCTGGACGATGATGCCCGAGTGCAGCGCGAACGAGTTCTCGTCGATCGGGTAGTGGCAGTTGATCAGGACGGAGTGCAGGTCGTACCCCTCGTAGTGGTACGTCAGCTCGTCGATCATGAAGGATGGGCCGTGGTAGGACGCCACGGAGGTGTTGCCGAGCATCTTCGGCCCGCCGCCCCCGCCCTCCCGGCGCGCGTCCTCCCGCGTCCGGCCCTTCATGATCTGCGTGGCCACCTGGCCCTCGAAGATGTTCTTGAAGTAGGTCGGGAACGACTTGTGGATGTAGAAGAAGTGCGCCATGTCCACGACGTTGTCGATGACCTCGCGCGCGTTGGTGTGGACGACCGTCTCCGTCCAGCGCCAGTCGGTCCAGTCGTCGCGGGTGGCGCCCTCGATCACCGGGATCGTCACGTCCTCCGGCGGCTTGCGGCCCTCCGGGTCGTTCCAGACGAACAGCAGCCCGTCCTGCTCCATCGTCGGCCACGCGGCCGTCCGTGCCCGCAGCGGGACGCGGCGCGCGTAGGGGATCTGCTTGCAGCGGCCGTCGCCGCCCCAGCGCCAGTCGTGGAACGGGCACGCGATCGCGTTGCCCTTGACGGTGCCCTGGGACAGGTCGCCGCCCATGTGCCGGCAGTAGGCGTCCAGGACGTTCGTCGTGCCGTCCTCACCGGTGAAGACCACGAGCTTCTGCCCGAACGCGTTGACCGTGTGGGGCTTGCCGTCCCGGAACTTCTCGGCCAGCCCGAGGCAGTGCCATCCCCGGGCGAACCGGCGGGCGATCGCCTCCGCCTCGATGGCGCGGACGGCGTCCGACTCGGTAGCGGTCACGTGGATCATCCCTTCAGCGATGGATGGGTGATTCGAACGTTAGGTCGCAGGTCACCGTCCCGACCGCCGAGTCCCATTGGGCGGGACGCCCGTCCCCGCGCCGGCAGGGGACCATGGTCTCCTGCAATGGCCTTACTAGGGAAGGAGCGGGGATGAGCAACGAGGTCCTGGACGCGGTGCGCGGACTGCTGCCCGGCATCGCCGAGCGGGCCCGGTCCGTGGACGAGAAGGGAGGCGTCCCCGCCGAGACGATCCGGGAGCTGACCGCCGCCGGGGTGTTCCGGATGCTCCAGCCCACCCGCTACGGCGGCGCCGAGGACGACCCGGTCGCCTTCTACGAGGTGATCCGCGCGGTCTCCGGCGCCTGCGGCTCGACCGGCTGGGTCGCCGCGGTCCTCGGCGTCCACTCCTGGCATCTCGGCCTGTTCGCCGACGAGGCGCAGCGCGAGGTGTGGGGCGCCGGCCCGGACACCCTCATCGCCTCCTCCTACGCCCCGATCGGGCGCCTCACCCCCGTCGACGGCGGCTACGAGGTGACCGGGCGCTGGTCGTTCTCCTCCGGCTGCGAGTTCGCCTCCTGGGCCCTGCTCGGCGCGCTCGTCGTCGGCGCCGAGGGCCGCCCGGTCGACTTCATGACCGTCCTCGTCCCCCGGCGCGACTACGAGATCGCCGAGGTCTGGGACTCGATGGGCCTGCGCGGCACCGCCAGCGACGACATCGTCGTGGAGAAGGCGTTCGTCCCGTCCCACCGCGCGATGCGCAACTTCGAGCAGGCCCAGCTCCGCAACCCCGGCCGCAAGGTCAACACGGGCCCGCTCTACCGCATGCCCTTCGGGACGATCTTCACCAGCACCGTCGCCGCCAGCGTGATCGGCATGGCGGCCGGCTGCCACGACCTGTACGTGACCCGCATGCGCGACCGGATCCGCCTCAGCCTCGGCGGCGGCCGCTTCGTCGAGGACCAGTTCGCCCAGGTCGCCGTCGCCCGCGCCGCCTCCGAGATCGACGCCGCGATCCTGCAGACCGACCGCAACGTCCGCGAGATCCACGAGTACGCCGTCCGCAACGAGAAGATCCCGATGGAGCTGCGCCTGCGCGCCCGCCGCGACCAGGTCCGCGGCACCGAGCGCGCCATCGAGGCCATCGACATCCTCTTCAAGACCGCCGGCGGAAACTCCCTGCACCGCGGCAACGTCATCGAACGCGCCTGGCGCGACGCCCACGCCGGCAGCGTCCACGTCGCCAACGACGTCGAACACGCCCTCTCCATGTACGGCCGAGGCGAATTCGGCCTCAAGGTGGAAGACAACCTGGTCTGACTCCCGGCGCACGCCTCGGCGGCCCGCGCGGCGGCGTGCGCCGGGGCGGGCGCGTCGGGGCGATGGTGCGGGCCTGCCCGGCGAAATGCTCGGTCAGGCCCGCGGTGTCAGCAGGTCGTGGGCGGGGTCTCGCCGCTGCGGACGGCCTGGGCGAACTTCAGGGACGTCTCGAAGGACGCGTTGATGCTGCCCCGGTGGTCGGCGCCCTCGAACGTCCGGTAGGCGACGGTCCCGTAGCGCCTGCACAGGTCGTTGACGATGTTCTGCGTCGCGGCGGGGGAGACCTCGCGATCGCCGGTGCCCTGGGCGACCAGCGTCGGGACCTTCAGGGTCAGGCCGAGCGCCTCCTGCGAGTCGTAGTAGGCCTCGAACCGCGTCAGGTCGGCGTCCGGACGGAACACGTCGTCCAGCGGCAGGTCCCTGCTGAGCTGCTTGAGCTGGAGAAGGCACGCGTTCGTCCGGCCCGCCCTGGCGACGGCGGCGGCGTCGTCGGTCAGCAGGTCCTCGGGGACGAATGCCGGGTCGGCCGCGTGCGCGCCGTTGAGCAGCACGAACAGGAACGGCAGAGCGACCTCGGCGCCCGGGTACTGCGCCCTCACGTACTGCGCGGTCTGGCTCATGTTCGAGCCGGGCGCGATCGCCACGGCACCCTTGAGGCGGATGTCGCGGGGCTTCTGCCTCGACGCCGCCGTGTAGAGCGTGGCCTGGCCGCCCTGGCTGTGGCCGGCGACGAACCAGTCGCGTCCGATGCGGTGGTCCACCTCGCGGGCGGCCCGGACGATGTCGGTGACGGTGTTGGCCTCGCTGACCCCGTTCATGTACGGGTGCCCGCCGGGCGTGCCGAGTCCCTCGTAGTCGGTCTGGACGACCGCGAAGCCGTTCGCGACCCACTTGTCCAGGTACGGCTCGGTGAGCGACAGGTAGTCGCGCACCGGGCCGCCGGGGGCGTCGGCGGACGGCGCGCAGGCGTCGGCCGTCCCGGTGGTGCCGTGCGCCCAGCTCAGCACCGGCCAGCCGCCGCGCGGCGGGGCGCCCTTCGGGACGGCGACCGTCCCCGAGACCGTGATCCGCTTCCCGCCCACGCCCTCGGAGACGTAGGTGACGAACCGGTTCCTCGCCGCGCTCGGCAGCGCCGCTAGGTTCGTCAGCGGCCGGTTGTGGAGCAGCGTCCCGCGCTGCGCCGGGGCGGCCTGCGCGGGGACGGCGGCGACCCCGGCCATCGCGGCGCACGCGGCGGCCGCGACGGCGACCCTTCCTGCGGATCTCACGTGTGGTTCCTCCTGATGTCCTGGACGGCGCGGTAGGCGAAGGCCATGGCCGATCCGATCGGCACTCCGGGCCCCGGGTAGACGGGGCCCGTGAACGAGGCGCTGGTGTTGCCGGCGGCGTAGAGCCCGGGGAGGGGACGTCCCGAGCCGTCCAGGACGCGGGCGTCGGCGTCGGTGCGCAGCCCGCCCTTCGTGCCGAGGTCGCTCAGAACGACCCGAGCCGCCAGGTAGGGCGGCCGGTCGACGGGCACGACGCACGGCTCGCCGCCGGAGAAGTACAGGTCGTAGGCGTCCTCGCCGCGATGGAAGTCCTCGTCCGCGCCCTCGGCGGCGAAGCCGTTGAACCGCTCGACCGTGCCGGTGAGCGCGTCCGGCGGGAGGCCGATCATCTCGGCCAGCTCGGGCAGGGCGCCCGCCTGGACCCAGGCGCCCGACGCGAGCTGCTCGTCGGCCCGCAGCGGCGGGACGGAGATCGCGGGCAGGCCGCCCGCGCGCGAGTCCCAGACGAGGTGGAACGGCCCCTCGGCGGCGGCCATCCTGCGGCCCATCCGGTCGTAGGGGAGGGACTCGTTGGCGAACCGGCGGCCCGCGGCGTCCACGATCAGCCCGCCGCGGAACCCGAGGGTGAACGCGGGCCGGCCGTCCGGGGTGAGGAGGCCGGGGCAGAACCAGGCCTGGTCCAGCAGGCCGGTGGACGCGCCGATGCGGACGGCGGCCTCGATCGCGTCGCCGGTGTTCGCACCATCGGGGGCCATCGTCCAGCCGGCGCCGCCCGGCACGCCGCGCTCGGCCCGCAGCGCGGTGGACGACTCGAACCCGCCCGCCGCCAGCAGGACGCCGCGCCGGGCCCGCAGCCGCACCGGGCCGTCCGCGGTCCTCGCCGCGACCCCGGCCACCCGGCCGTCCTCGACGATCAGGTCGGTCAGCGCGGTCCGCGTGCGGACGTCCCCGGCACCGGTCGCGGTGATCGCCAGCAGCAGCCGGCCGATCAGGGCCCGGCCCTGCGCCAACGGCTTGGACGCCGAATGCCCCCGCCCCGCCCTGTCCCGGTCGACCGGAGGACGGACGAGCGCCGCCAGCTCCCCGAGCCGCTCGGCCGGCAGCTCCAGCGGGACGAACGACCGCCCCAGGTCCAGGCGTCCAGGCGCGTCGAAGTAGTCGGGGAACGCCTGGAAACGGAACTCGACCTCCGGGTCCTTTTCCAGGAAGTCCACCAGTTCAGGGGCCGTTTCCAGGAATGCCTCGCGGCGCTCCTCCTCGGCGTCGCCCAGCAGCGCCCGCAGGTAGGTCCGCGCGCCCTCGGCCGAGTCGCCGAGCCCGGCGCGCTCCTGGACCCGAGTCCCCGGCAGCCAGATCGCCGCGCCCGAGTACGCGGACGTCCCGCCGAGCAGGCCCGTCTTCTCCAGGACGGCGGTGCGCAGCCCGCCCGACGCGGCGGCGAGCGCGCCCGCCATCGCCCCGGCCCCGGAGCCGGCGACCACCACGTCGTACTCGTCGTCCCATCCGGCTCGTCCCATGTGACATGCCCTCCGACCTCGGGATCTCGGCGCGGGCACACCGTAGAGCGCGGCCCCGGCGGGGAGGGGCGGCCCGTCCCACTGACCGGTACGGACGTTCGCGGGGACGGTCCGGAGCCCGGATATTGTTCCTGGCAGGGAAGGATCGGGACGCGAAGGGAACCGGGGGAGGACCGTGGCGAGGATCGCAGCGGGCAGGCTGTCCGCCGAGCCGAGCTCGCCGGAGCAGCACGACCGGCGCGAGCGCATCCTGCGCGCCGCGTCGCGCATCGGTGCCGAGAAGTCCCTCGAACGCGTCCAGATGCACGAGGTCGCGAAGGCCGCCGGGGTCGCGATCGGGACCCTGTACCGGTACTTCCCGTCCAAGGTCCACCTGTTCACCGCGGTCATGGCCAAGCAGGTCGACCGGCTCCGCGACCAGGTCACCGAGCCCGCGCCCGGCACGAGCCCGGAGGACGCGGTCGCCGACCTGCTGGTGCAGGCCAGCCGGCACCTCATGGCGCAGCCGGTCCTGTCGACGTCGATGCTGCACGCGTCCAACACCGCCCACGTCGCCACCGTCGCCGACACCGTCTACATCGACAGCACGTTCCGGGAGATCCTGCTGCGGGCGGTGGGGATCGAGGTGCCGACCGCGCAGGACGTCACCCTCGTCCGGCTGCTGATGCAGTGCTGGTACGGCGTGCTCCAGTCGAGCCTGAACGGCCGCGCGTCCATGGCCGACGTCGAGAGCGACATCCGCCTCGCCTGCCGGCTGCTGCTGGCGCCCCGCTCGAACGCCCCGCGAACCGGCGGGACGCCCGACGCCTCCCGGTGATCGGGACCGTTCCGGCGGACGCCCCGCGGCCGCGGCTAGCGTGCCGCCATGAATCGCTTTGACGGCGTGAAAGTGCTGCTCACCGGGGCGGCGTCGGGCATCGGGCGGGCCACCGCGATCCGCCTGGCCGCCGAGGGCGCCGCGGTGTACGCCGTGGACGTCTCGGAGCGGGGCCTCGCGGAGACGGCCGCCGCGGCGGGCGGGCCCGGCACCATCGCCACCCGCGTGGCGGACGTGACCGACGAGGCCGCCGTGGTCGCGACCGTGGCGGACGCGGCCGGGACGCTCGGCGGCATCGACGTCCTCGTCAACGTCGCGGGCGTCCACAAGACCACCCCGATCGAGACCCTCACGGTGGACGACCTCCACCGGATGTTCTCCGTCAACCTCGTCGGCACGGCCCTGTTCTGCCGCGAGGCCCTCCGGCACCTCCCCGATCGCACCGGCGTGATCGTCAACACCGCCTCGCTGTCGGCGACGCAGGGCAACCCGTTCATGACGGCGTACTCGGCGTCCAAGGGGGCCGTGCTGGCGTTCTCGCTGAGCCTCGCCGCCGAGCTGGCCGCCCGCCGCATCCGGGTCGTGCCGATCTCCCCGGGCGCCGTCGACACCCCGCTGACCCGGGCGCCCGGCATGTTCCCGGACGGCCTGGACCTCACCTACTTCACGAAGATCCGCTCCTACTACGGCGCGGCCGAGCCCGAGCACGTCGCGGCCGCGATCGCGTTCGCCGCCTCGTCCGACGCGGCCTACTTCACCGGCGCCGACCTCCGCGTGGACGGCGGCGCCCACACCTGAGAGGGACCACCATGGCACGCACCATCGCCGTCAGCGGTTCGGCGTCCGGCATCGGCGAGTCCCTCGCCGGGATGCTCCGCGACGCGGGCGAGACCGTCATCGGGATCGACCGTCGCGACGCGGACGTCTGCGCCGACCTCGGTGTCCCCGATGGCCGCGCGAGCGCGGTCGCAGAGACGCTGGAGAAGGCGGGCGGGCGGCTCGACGCCGTCGTGGCCTGCGCCGGCGTCTCCGACTTCACGATCATGCCCGTCAAGGTGAACTTCTTCGGTGTCGTCGGGCTGCTGGACGGGCTGCGGCCCGCGCTCGCGAAGGCCGGGGCGCCGCGCGCCGCCGTGGTCGGTTCGATCTCCGGCACCCACCCGGTGGACGACGACACCGTCCGCGCCTGCCTGGACCTGGACGAGCCGGCGGCGATCGCGGCGGCGACGAAGGTCGAGGAGAGCGGCGCCGGCGGCCGGCTGTACCCGTCGTCGAAGTCGGCGCTCGCGCAGTGGATGCGCCGGGTCTGCGCCACCCCCGAGTGGGCGGGCGCGGGCATCCCGCTGAACGCGATCGCGCCGGGCGTCGTCAGGACGCCGATGACCGTCCCGCTCTTCGAGGACGAGGGCATGTTCGAGATCATGAAGGAGGCCGTCCCGATGCCGCTGAACGGCTTCGCCGGCCCCGAAGTGATCGCAGCGGCGCTGCGCTGGCTGATCTCCCCGGTCAACACCCACATGACCGGCCAGGTCATCTACGTGGACGGCGGCGCCGAGGCCACCCTCCGCGGCGCGGACATGTTCTGAGCACACGGCGGCCGCCCCTCGCCTCGCGGGGCGGCCGTCGTCCGCGCTTCAGTGCCTGCTGGTGCCGGTGTCGTCGAGCGCGGCGACGCTGTAGGCGGCGTAGGTCCTGTGCGGCTCACGTCCCTCGAAGTACGGGGTGACCTGCTCACCGAGCTCCTCGACGGAGAAGACGCCGTCCGCGGCGGTGAACTTGTGCTCCACGGTCGGCGCGGCCATCAGCGCGACCATGTCCCCGTACACGACGAACACCTGCCCGCTGATCTTCTCCGCGGCCGGGGACGCGAGGTAGCCGACGAACGTCCCGACCCGCTCGGGCGCCATGGAGTCCAGCCCTCCGGGGGAGGTGCCCTCGGCGAACGTCGCCTCGGTCATCGCCGTCCGGGCCCGGGGGCAGATCGCGTTGGCGCGCACCCCGTACCGGCCGAGGCCCGCCGCCGTCGACAGCGTGAGAGCGACGATGCCGGCCTTCGCCGCCGAGTAGTTCGGCTGGCCGGCCGACCCGAACAGGAACGCCTCCGACGCGGTGTTGACCACCCGTCCGTAGACGGGACCGCCCGCGGCCTTGCTGGCGGTACGCCAGTGAACGGCGGCGGCCCGCGACACCGACGCGTGCCCCTTCAGGTGGACGTGGATCACGTCGTCCCAGTCCGACTCCGACAGGTTGAACAGCATCTTGTCGCGCAGCACGCCCGCGTTGTTGACCAGGACGTCCAGCGAGCCGAACGTGTCGACCGCGGCCGACACCAGCGTGTCGCCCATCGACCAGTCGCCGACGTCCCCGGTCACCGCGACGGCCTGGCCGCCCGCCCGCTTGATCTCGGCGGCGACCTCCTCGGCGGCCGGGCCCACGTCGTTGACGACGACGTTGGCGCCCCGCGCTGCCAGGGCGAGGGCCTCGCAGCGGCCCAGCCCCGCGCCCGCGCCGGTGACGACGGCGGTGCGGCCCGCCAGAGAGAGGTCGGCGTTCATCGGAACCTCCGGGTCGGTGATGATCTCGTCCGCCGGGAGGCTAGTACGTATTCTAGTTCCGCCGCGGGTGACGTCCCGCTGAGCGGGTCCGCGCCGCCCGCATGATCGGCCCGGACCGCTGAGTGGGACACCCGTTGTGCCCGAATGAGAATGAATTCTAGTGTCGCGCCATGACGCTGAACCTGGCGACCCTCTTCGAGGCGGTGGCCGCGGCCGTGCCCGGCCGCCCCCCCTCGTCCGCGGCGACCACGGGCCGACCTTCGCCGAGCAGGCGGGCCTCGTGCACGCGGAGTTCGCCCCCGCCGCCGAGTCCCGATCCGACTGATCCGGCGCCGGTTGCCCGACCCGGGCTCCAGCGGCCCGATCCGCCCCGAGAACGTCGCCACAGGCCCGGCACCGTCCACCGATCAGCCTGTCCGTAGTGAAGGAGTGTCCTCCATGCCCGAGGCCGTCATCGTCGATGCCGTCCGGACTCCGGTCGGCAAGCGGTACGGGGCCCTTTCGGGGCTCCATCCGGCGCAGTTGCTCGGGGCGGCGCAGCGCGGGCTGCTCGACCGCGCCGGTGTCGAGGCCGCGACGGTGGGGCAGGTCGTCGGCGGGTGCGTGACGCAGGCGGGCGAGCAGTCCAACAACGTGACCCGCAACGCCTGGCTGTACGCGGGCCTGCCGTACCAGACGGCGTGCACCACGATCGACTGCGCGTGCGGGTCGTCCCAGCAGGCCGTGCACCTCGTCGCCGGGCTGATCGCGTCCGGGGCGGTCCACACCGGGATCGGCTGCGGCGTCGAGGCGATGAGCCGGGTCTTCCTCGGCGGGGCGCTCACGCCGGAGACCGGCAGCCCGGCGCCGGACGGATGGGAGCTGGACATGCCCGACCAGTTCACCGCGGCCGAGCGCATCGCGAAGAAGCGCGGCATCACCCGCGAGGACGCGGACGCGTTCGGGCTGGCATCGCAGGTCAAGGCGAACACGGCGTGGGCGGAGAACCGTTTCGCTGGCCAGATCCTGGAGATCGAGGCGCCGGTGATGACCAAGGAGGGCCCCACCGGGGAGACCGCCGTCGTCACCCGCGACCAGGGCCTGCGCGACACGACCGCCGAGGCGCTCGCCGGGCTGAAGCCGGTCCTCCCGGACGGTGTCCACACCGCGGGCAACTCCTCGCAGATCAGCGACGGCGCCGCGGCGGTGCTGCTGATGGCGGCGGACCGGGCCGCCGAGCTGGGGCTGCGCCCCCGCGCCCGGATCGTCGCGTCCGGGATGGTGGGCTCCGACCCGTACTACCACCTGGACGGGCCGATCGAGGCGACGCGGCACGTGCTGGACCGGGCCCGGATGAAGCTGTCCGACATCGACCTCGTGGAGATCAACGAGGCGTTCGCATCGGTCGTCCTGTCCTGGGCCTCGGTGCACGGCGCGGACATGGACCGGGTCAACGTCAACGGCGGCGCCATCGCCCTCGGCCACGCCGTCGGCTCCACCGGCGCGCGACTCATCACCCAGGCCGTGAACGAGTTGGAGCGGTCCGACAAGTCGACGGCGCTCGTCACGATGTGCGCGGGCGGCGCGCACTCCACGGCCACCATCATCGAACGGATCTGAGGAGCACATGACCATCGGGCTGACCGAGGAGCACCGCGACCTGCGCGACGCCGTGCGCGCGTTCGCCTCCCGGCAGGTGACCCCCGCGGCCGTCCGCGCCGCCGTGGACGCCGAGCGGGACCAGGCGCCCGCGTTCTGGGACGATCTCGCCGCGCAGGGCCTGCTCGGCCTGCACCTTCCCGAGGACGCCGGCGGTGCGGGCTACGGTCTGGTCGAACTGGCCGTCGTCCTGGAGGAACTGGGGCGGGCCGTCGCTCCGGGGCCGTTCCTGCCGACGGTGCTGGCGAGCGCCGTGCTGCACCGGGCGGGGCACACCGAGCACCTGCCGTCCCTCGCCGACGGGAGCACGGTCGGCGCCGTGGGCCTGGACGCGGGGACGCTCTCGCTCTCCCGCGCGGGCGGCGAGATCACGGTGACCGGCACGTCGGGACCCGTCCTCGGCGCCCCGCCGGCGGACGTCCTCGTCCTCCCGGTGAAGGACGGCGACGCGACGGCGTGGATCGTGCTGCCCCGGGACGCCGTGAGGGTGGACGAGCTGCCCAGCCACGACCTGACCCGGCGGCTGGCCCGGGTCGGGGCGGAGAACCAGATGGTCTCCGACCGTTCAGTCCTGAATCTGGACGCACAGGTCGTGCGCGACCTCGCGGCGGTCCTGTTCTCCGCCGAAGCCTCCGGCCTGGCCGACCGGGCGACGGCGACCGCCGCCGAGTACGCCAAGGTCCGCGAGCAGTTCGGCCGTCCCATCGGGCAGTTCCAGGGGGTCAAGCACCGCTGCGCCCGGATGCTCGCGCACGCCGAGCAGGCCCGCGCCTGCGCCTGGGACGCCGCCCGCGCCCAGGACGAGGGGCGGGCGCGGGAGGCGTCGCTCGCGGCCGCCGTCGCCGGGGCCACCAGCGTCCAGGCCGCGTTCCAGACCGCGAAGGACTGCGTGCAGACACTCGGCGGCATCGGCTTCACCTGGGAGCACCACGCGAGCCTCTACCTGCGCCGCGCCCAGACCCTCCGCGTCCTGCTCGGCTCCACCGCGTCCTGGCGCCGCCGCGTCGCCCGCCTCACCCTCGACGGCGTCCGCCGCGAACTCCGCGTCGAACTTCCCCCGGAGGCCGAGCGGATCCGCGCCGAGGTCCGCGCCGAGCTGGAGCCCGCCAAGGCCCTGGACGGCGAGGAGCGCTCCGCCTACCTCGCCGACCGCGGCTACACGTCCCCCCACCTGCCCGAGCCCTGGGGGAAGGGCGCCGGCGCCGTCACCCAGCTCGTCATCTCCGAGGAGATGCGCGCCGCCGGCCTGCGCGCCCACGACATGATCATCGGCAACTGGGTGGTGCCGACGCTGATCGCGCACGGCTCGCCCGCCCAGCACGAGCGGTTCCTGCCCCCTTCCCTGCGCGGCGACATCCGCTGGTGCCAGCTGTTCTCCGAGCCGGGCGCGGGCTCCGACCTCGCCGCCCTCGCCACCCGCGCGGAGAAGGCCGAGGGCGGCTGGAAGATCACCGGCCAGAAGGTGTGGACGTCCATGGCCCGCGAGGCCGACTGGGGCATCCTGCTCGCGCGCACCGATCCGTCCGTCCCGAAGCACAAGGGTTTGTCGTACTTTCTCCTCGACATGAGGTCGCCCGGCATCGACATCCGGCCGCTGCGCGAACTGACCGGCGACACCCTGTTCAACGAGGTGTTCCTGGACGGCGTGTTCATCCCCGACGACCTCCTCGTCGCGGCGCCGGGCGACGGCTGGAAGCTCGCCCGCACGACCCTCGCCAACGAACGCGTCTCGCTCTCGCACGACTCGTCCCTCGGCAGTGGCGGCGAGGCCCTGATCAAGCTGGCCGCGGACGCCGGCGACGAGCGCCTGACCACGCTCGGCGGCATCCTCTGCGACGCGCAGTCGAGCAGCCTGTTCGGCCTGCGCACGACGCTGCGCTCGCTCGCGGGGGGCCGGCCCGGCGCCGAGTCCAGCATCGGCAAGCTGATCGGCGTCGAGCACATCCAGCAGGTGTGGGAGACGGCCGTGGACTGGATCGGCCCGGAGGCGCTCTCCGGCGAGGGCGAGGGCGGGAGGGGCGACCCGACCTGGATGTTCCTGAACTCCCGCAACATGTCGATCGCGGGCGGCACCACCGACGTCCAGCTGAACATCATCGGGGAGCGCCTCCTCGGCCTCCCGCGCGACCCGCAGCCGTCCGGAGCGGCGTCATGACCCTCGACCTTCAGGCCGAGGTGCAGGCGACCGGCGTGGACGCGGCGGCCGCGGCGGCCCGCCGCGTCCTCGACGCGCTGGTCCGCTCCGGAGACCTCTCGGGTGCCGACATGTCGGACGTGGCCGACCGCCTGAACGCCGTGGCCGACGACCTGGAGTCGGCGGCACCGCCGCTGCGCGACCGCCTGGTCGACATGTGGCGCGGCGACGGCAACACCCGCCACGACCCGGTCACCGGCCCCGAGAACCCGATCGCCCCGCCGCTGGAATACACCGCCGCGGACTCCCGCACCATCGAGGCCGCCACGACGCTGGGCCTGCCCTACCAGGGGCCGCCGTCCAGCGTCCACGGCGGAATCTCGGCCCTCCTCCTGGACCACACCCTCGGCGTGGCGAACGGATGGGCGGGCAAGTCCGGCATGACAGCGGAGCTCACCCTGCGCTACCACCGCCTGACGCCCCTCTTCGAGCCCCTCACGATCAGCGCCCGCCAGGTCTCCGTGGACGGCCGCAAGATCCGGATGGTGGGAGCCATCCGGGCCGGCGGCGAAGACTGCGTGACCGCCGAGGGCCTCTTCGTCGCCAAGTACCCACCCCGCCCTCGCTGACCTGCGATGACAGATATGTACGTTTGTTCCTAAGGTTCGTGTACGTTTGTACATATGGGGGAGACGGGACCAGCGGAGGACCGCAGGCGGACACGCCGCAACGACCCGGACCGCAAGGCGCGCATCGTCGAGGCCGCCCTCGACGCCATCGCGGAGGACGGCGCGGCGGCGGCGACCCACCGGAGCATCGCCGCCCGGGCCGGCGTGCCGCTCGGCTCGGTCACCTACCACTTCGCCGGTCTCGGCGACCTGCACGCGCAGGCGTTCGCCCGGTACGTGGACGTGGCGTCGGCGGCGTTCGAGGACCTGTTCGCCGACGTCGGGAGCCGCGAGCAACTCGTCGACGTCCTGGTCGGCTACGTGCACGGGGGGCCGGCCCGGCGGCGCAGCGCGACGCTCGGCTTCGAACTCCACCTCGCGGCGCTCAGGGTGCCCGCCCTCCGCGCCCTCACGCAGGCGTGGACGGCGGGAAGCCGCGCCGTGCTGGCCCGCTTCACCGGCCCCGACGCCGCCGCCCGCCTGGACGCGCTGCTGGAGGGGATGGTCATGCACGCCCTGCTCACCACCGAACCGGAGCCGCGCGAGGCGACGAGGGCGGCGATCGTCCAGACCCTCGGACCGGAGGAGGCGCGCCCGTGACGCCTCTTGTGATCGCCGTGCCCGACGCCGACCTGGACGACCTGCGCTCACGGCTGCGCCGCACCCGATGGCCGGACCTCTGGCCCGCCCCCGGATGGAGCGCCGGCACCGACCCCGCCGCGCTGCGACGCCTCACCGCCTACTGGGCGGACGGCTACGACTGGCGCACCCACGAGGCCGCCCACGGCGGCGACCTGGGTGCCGGAATCAGCGCCCGTCTGGCGGAGGCCCACCCCGAAGCCCTCGTCGGCATCCACGTCCTGGCGGTGGACGTCCCCACGGCCCTCGCCCTCTTTCCAGCCGACCTGGCCCACCCACCCCGCACCTGGGCCGAGCGCACCTACAACCTGACGAGATACACGGTCATGCCCCGCGGCGGCCACTTCGCCGCCCACGAGGAACCCGTCCTACTCGCAGACGACCTCAAGGACTTCTTCCGCCCCCTCCGCTGACCCCGGCTCCATCGACTCCTGGACCCTGACGCCCCGCCACTCCTGCGTCCTGACCGCTCCCCGGCCGGGTCCATGGCGGGAGAGAATCAGGGGGTGACCTTCTTGGCGGCGCGGTTGTTCCTGGGGTCGGCCGGGCTGGGAGCGCTGCCCGCCTGGCTGGGCTCGCTGCCGGTCGTGCCGCGCCGGGCGGTGCTGATCCCCACGGCGGCGAATCCTCTGCCGTCCGCACCGTTCGTCGGTGTCGCCGCCGAACTGCTCGGGACGGAGGGGGTGGCGGTGGACGTCCTCGATCTCGAACGCGCCGCAGGTGACGACCTACGGCGTGCGCTGGACGGAGCCCAGGTGGTGTTCGTCACCGGCGGGTATCCCATCTTCCTGCTGGAGCATGTCCGCCGCAGCGGGTTCGACCGCCTTGCCGCGACCGCCGTCGCCGACGGGTCCCTGGCCTATGCGGGGATCTCGGCGGGAGCGGCTCTCGCCGGGCCGGACCTGCGGGCGCTGCAAGCCGCGGACGACCCTGGAACCGTCGACTCCACCGCCGGGCTCGGCCTGGTCCCCTTCGTGGTGCTGCCCCACCGGAACCGGGGGCGGGCCGCGCGGCACGACCGGCTGGCCCGCGAACTCGGCGGGACCTGGCGCATGATCTCCATCAACGACGACCAGGCCGTCGGCGTCGCCGGCGACGCCTTCGAGATCTTGGATTCCGGCTGATTCTCGGGAGGGAGCGCGAGGCGCGCTAACGGCCGGTCCCCAGGGCGATGTGGGCCTTGCAGCCCTGCCTGGCCTCGGTCGGGGACGGCACCCATGCCTTGGTCTTGCCCGGGGAGACGCTGGCGAGGACGCAGCGCGGTTTGCCCGGGGGCGTGGCGTCGGAGTACAGGGACACGCCGACGGCGAAGTCGGACTGGGGCTCGGTCTCGATCCTGATCGCGGGGTGCAGGCCGAGCTTCGCCAACGCGGCGCGGACGTCCCTCTCCTCCACGCCCCGGCCAGAGGGAAGCGCGTTCACCTTGGGCAGGGCCCGCTCGATGCGCGCGGCGGAGACCGGCGGTGCCTCGGGCCATGGGGCGAACGTCGGGGGAGCGCCGTCGGGGCAGGGAGCGGGCGGTGGGGCGGTGTCCCACTCGCCGGGCCTGCCGTCGAAGGCCAGCTCGAAGCAGCGGTTCGCGGTGACCCGACCGGGCCCCTGGAACAGGCCCTCGCCGCGTAGCGCGACGCCGGAGACCCGCACGGTCACCCGGACGCCGCCCGGGGTGCCGGTGCCGGCGCCCGACACGTTCAGGACCTCGACGCCCTTGAGGTCCGCGATGTGGTGGCCGATGTCGCCCGCCTTGACCAGCCGGGTGCCGTACATGGCGTTGCTCACCTGCCTGACCTTGTCGCGGGCGTCGTCGACGGCGTCCGCCTCGGCCGTGGCGTCCGCGCAGCCGGCGGCGGCCAGGGCGGTGACGGCAAGGGCCGCGATCATGGTGAGGCGCACCGCTCGACTCAATCACACCTCGGGGGGCGGCCCTCAGTCCGGCCGAGCGTCACGATTCGTGAGGCCACCGCCGTTAGAGGTCGCGGCCCAGGGCGACGGACAGCTCCACCGGCATCGGCCTTCCTTGGTAGTTCTCATCTACGTAGACTGAATCTACATAGATTCGAGCTACACGCTTGGGGGGCCTGGTGTTCATCGGGAGGACGGCCGAGCTGGCGCTCTTGGGAAAGCGTCTGGAGCGGGTCGCGGCCAAGGGGGCCGGGACGGCGGTCGCCCTGCGCGGTCGCCGCCAGGTCGGCAAGTCGCGGCTCGTCCAGGAGTTCTGCGACCGGGCCGGGGTGCCGTACCTCTTCTCGGCCGCCACGAAGGGAGCGTCGCCCGTCGAGGCGGTGGCCTCGTTCACGCGCGACCTCAGGGAATCGGCCCTGCCGGGCGAGCCCGGCCTCATCCCCCGCCTGGACGGCGGCAACTGGCCTGACGCGTTCAGGGTCCTTGCGGCGGCTCTCCCGGACACTCCGTCCATCGTCGTGCTGGACGAACTGCCGTGGCTCGCCGAGCAGGACCCCGTGTTCGACGGCGCACTGCAGACCGCGTGGGATCGGCTGCTGTCCGCCAAGCCCCTCCTGCTCCTCCTCCTGGGCAGCGACCTGCACATGATGGAGCGCCTCACCGCCTACGACCGCCCGTTCTACGGGCGGGCCGACAACCTGGTGCTCGGACCGCTGAATCCGGCCGACCTGGGCCGGGCGCTCGGACTCGGCGCCGCCGACGCCATCGACGCGCACCTGGTCTCCGGAGGGCTGCCGGGCATCATCCGCACCTGGCCGCATGCCACGCCCGCACTGGACTTCATGCGCGACGAGTGCGCCGACCCGGCCGCGGCCCTGTTCGGCGTGCCTGAGGCGTCCCTTCTGGCGGAGTTCCCCAACCCCGACACGGCGCGGCGCGTGTTGGAGGCCATCGGCGCCGGCGACCGGACGCACGCCAACATCGCCGCGGCGGCCGGTGGACGCGGCGAGGCGCTCCCGTCCGGGACCCTGTCGCCTCTCCTGCGCCGGCTGACCAGGGAGAAGCACGTCCTCGTCGAGGACCACCCCCTCTCCGTGAAGTCCGGCAGGCCCGCCCTGTACCGCATCGCCGACAGCAACATGCGCCTCTACCTGGCGGTCCTCCGGTCGGCCCACGAGCAGGCCCGCCGGGGACGGCCGGAAGCGGGCTTCCGCCTGATCGAACGCCGCTGGACGTCCTGGCGGGGCAGAGCCGTGGAACCGCTCGTCCGGCAGGCCCTGGAGCTGGCGGACCTGCCCTGGCCGGACGCCGGCGCGGTCGGCGGCTGGTGGAACCGCCGCTTCGACCCGGAGATCGACCTCGTCGGCGCCGACCGCGCGCCCGTGGCGAACCGGATCCACTTCGCCGGCTCGATCAAATGGCTCAACGGCCCGTTCGACGACCGCGATCTGGCGACCCTCCGCCGAGCCGCCACCGCGGTGCCCGGCCTGGACCCGGCGACCGCGGACCTCGTCGTGGTGTCCCTTTCCGGAACGGACATGACCGGTGACGTCGCCCTGAGCTGGGGCCCCGACGACGTGATCGCCGCCTGGCGCCGGTAGCGGCCCAGCCTGACTGCGACGATTACAGAACCGAAGAAGATGGTCACATGCGGTCCCTGTGCGATCGCCTGTGACACTCTTCGAATGGATGAGATAAAGATCACTGACAATCGGCCCATTGGCGGTGGCGTGTATCACAAATGGTTGCCGATGTGTCGTTCTCGAACACAGTTCACAGCGTCAGCGGCGAAGCGCTGACGTCTCTACAAACGGAGGTAGGAACGTGAAGCCCGACGAGTGCCCGATCTGCCGCGCTCCCAAGGGAAGCTGCCCGCACGGTTAAGGCACAATAGACCGCCACTATCACCGGTGGTGCTCACATAGTCGCCTGCGGTGAACCGTCGCCGCAGAACCGGGTTCCGGCACCCGCCCCTCGTGGCGGGTGTCGGAGCCCCTCCTTGTCGTCGATCTGTATGGATCGAGAATGGCGCGTTCTTCGTGCCGGTTCAGATCGCCTGCCGTCCAGCCGTCCAATAATGGCGATGGTGGGCGGCTTTGGCGTTCCCGGAAACTGCCCTGAGGTGACTTCTTCTATCATGGAGAAATGCAATTCAGGGGCAGAGTTGTGGTCGCCGCCCTCGAAACGGAGCGGTCATGACCAGTGGACGTGCCGATCCCATACGAATCCGCTCTGCACAGTCATGGCATCCAGTCATCTTGGCCACCCGCGGCCTGGGAGTGCGGCGCGTCATGCACCTCGCGGACGGCAGCAAGGGCGATGACGTGGTCGCGCGGAACATGGTGCGCGCCGCGTAGCGCGCGGGGGTGAGGCACCTCGTGCTCATCTCGCAGCTCCTGCACGATCGTCGGCCGTCCCGTGCGCGCGGCCGGCTCCCGGACCCGCTGGTCCCGTTCCGCACGGCGTGACAACTCGTCCCGCAGCATGCCTCCACTGTCGCCGGGAGCGCGGGCGGGTCAGAGGACCTCGGTCTCGACCTGTTTGCGGAGCACCTTTCCGGTCGCGTTGCGGGGGAGGGGGTGGGTGGTGACGTGCCAGCGGGACGGGACCTTGAAGTAGGCGAGCCGCTCCCGGGCGAAGTCGGCCAGATCCTCGGCGGTGGGCGGGGCGTCGGCGAAGACGGCGACCGCGGCGACCTCCTGGCCGAGATCGGGGTGCGGGACGCCGATGACGATGCACTCGCGCAGCCCCGGGTACTCGGCGAGGACGTTCTCGATCTCCGCCGGGTAGACGTTCTCGCCGCCGCGGATGATCAGGTCGGAGCGGCGGGTGGTGAGCCGCAGCCGGCCCTGCTCGACCATGCCGATGTCGCCGGTGTGCAGCCAGCGGTCGGCGTCGAACGCGCGGGCGGTGGCCTCCGGGTCGCGCCAGTAGCCGACCATGTTGTAGGCGCTGCGGACGCAGACCTCGCCCTCGACGCCGTCGGGGAGCGGCTTGTCGTCGGGGTCGCGGATCTCCAGTTGCACCCCGACCGACGGGCGGCCGAGCGTCCCCGGCGCCTCCGCCAGGTCGGCGGGGGTGGCGGTGGACACGCCGGTGCACGACTCGGTGAGCCCGTAGCTGTCGACCAGGCCGCCCTTCGCGGGCGGGAACACCGCGCGCAGCCGCTCCTTGAACGCCGGTGAGGACGGCGCGGTGGCCAGCGAGAACGCCGTGAGCGAGGAGACGTCGTACTTCGCCAGGTCGCCGTGCTCGATCATCCGGTGCGCCATGGTGGGGACGGCGCCCCAGTTCGTCACGCGCTCCCGCTCGATGAGGCCGAGCACCTTGTCCACGTCGAAGCCGCCCTCGTGCATGATCACGGCGGTGCCGGTGGCGAGCCGGGGCACGGCGAGGTTGTGCAGGCACGCGATGTGGAACAGCGGCAGCGCCAGCAGGTAGCGGCGGGACGCGGGGTCCACCGGGTCGCCGAAGGCGCGCATCAGGGCGTCGTTGAAGCGGTGGTACTCGATCACCGAGGTCAGGTTCCGGTGCGAGTGGACGGCCCCCTTGGGGCGGCCCGACGTCCCGCTGGTGTAGAGGATGACCGCCGGGTCGTCCTCGGCGACCCGCGGCGGCTCCAGGACGGCGTCCGGGTAGCGGCGCGTCAGCGACGGGACGTCCCGCTCCACCGTCAGCACGTCCTCGGAGATCAGCGCGGCCCGCTTCTCGTCGGCGATGACGACCTTCGGGTCGGTGTGCCCGAGGGCGTACTCGATCTCGCGGGGCGCCCACCAGGCGTTGTAGCCGACCGCGACCGCCCCCGCGGCGATCGCCGCCCAGAACGACACGATCCACTCGGGGCTGTTGGCG
Organism: Actinomadura sp. NPDC023710; assembly: GCF_040639875.1. Taxonomy (NCBI): domain Bacteria; kingdom Bacillati; phylum Actinomycetota; class Actinomycetes; order Streptosporangiales; family Thermomonosporaceae; genus Actinomadura; species Actinomadura sp. NPDC023710. The sequence continues at coordinate 167,218 of NZ_JBFAGB010000002.1, read as the reverse complement.
GCGTCGATCGCGATGCGGTCTCCGGGGCGCACCCCGAGGTCGTCCCGCAGCGCCTTCGCCATGGAGGCGACGGCGGCCGCGTGCTCGGCGAAGCTCAGCCGCCGGTCCGCGGTGACGATGTAGTCGCGGTCGCCGTGGGACGCCGAGTCGACGAGCACCTCGCCGAGGCTGCGGGCGCGGTTCGCGAACACCGGGATCCGGGCGCCGAGCACGTCCTCCTCCCGCAGCTCGAACTCGCCACCGGGACCGGTCAGCCTCCGGACGATCTCCATGGGGACCCCTCCTCCTCGCCGGACGCGCTCATTGTCGGCCGCCCCACCACGGGCTTCACCAGGGCATTCCGCTCAGCGGGACCGCCGCCCGCACCTCAGGTCGCGGTGATTCCCGGTGAGCGGGACTGGTCACTTCGCGTGGTCCCCATCACATCACCATGGGCCCTCACCAGGACTGATTCAGTCCGGGCCCTGCCGCGTGCGGCGCGGGGGACCGGGCTGGGCGCGAAGCAGGACTGAGCGGAGTCGTTTCATGGGAAGCCTCAGCGGCAAGGTCGCGATCGTGACCGGAGCGGGACAGGGCGTCGGGCAGGGCATCGCGCTCGCGCTGGCGTCGGAGGGCGCGGCGATCGCCGTGCTCGGCAGGACGCGGGCCAAGCTCGACGCGACGTGCGAGCTGGTCCGGGCGCGCGGCGCGAAGGCCGAGGCGTTCGTGTGCGACGTCGCCGAGACCGAGGCGATCCCCGCGGTGGTCGAGCGGGTCGCCGAGACGTTCGGCGGCGTCGACATCCTCGTCAACAACGCCTACTCCGGCGCCTACGGGCCGCTCCTGGAGACGAGCGACCGCGCGTTCCGGAAGGGGTTCACGACCGGCCCGTTCGCCGCGTTCGCGTTCATGAGGGCGTGCCACCCGCACATGAAGGCGCGCGGCGGCGGCAGCATCGTCAACCTCGTCACCTCCGCCATGGTCCGCTGGGATCCCACCACCTTCGGCGCCTACGCGGCCGCCAAGCAGGCGCTCCGGTCGCTGACCCGCACGGCCGCCGCAGAGTGGGGGCCGGACGGGATCCGCGCCAACAGCATCGCCCCGCACGCCCTTTCTCCCGGGCTGAAGTGGTGGGCGGAGACGAACCCCGAGGAGGCCGAGGAGTTCCGCAAGACGATCCCCCTCGGCTACATCGGCGACTGCGAGGACGACATCGGCAGGGCCGTGGTGGCGCTCGTCCAGCCCGCCATGCGCTACCTCACCGGAGCCACCATCCCGCTTGACGGCGGCCAGGCCCACTTCGGCTGAACCGGCGGCGACACAGACCACGCCCCCCGCCTGACATCACCTCACCACCCCATGCCACCGGCCGCGTGCGCGCGCGCCGGTGAAAGGAGTACGTCCGTATGAAGCTCGACAAGATCGGACGCCTCGCGGCGGGAGCCGTCGCGGTCGCGCTCGTGACGACGTCCTGTGCCAGCGACCGCTCGGGCACCGACGGGACGGCCGCCGGGAACGGGCCTGGCGGCGGCGCGAGCGCGGGCGCGGGCGCCAAGGCGTTCGGGACGCTGCCGTCGCCGTGCGGACCGGGCGACGCCAAGGGCAGGACGGACCAGGGCGTCACCGACGACCAGATCGCGATCGGGTTCGGCGACGACCGCGGCTTCACCTCGGCGCCCGGCCTGTCCAAGGAGATGGGCGACGCCGTCAGCGCCATGATCGACTGGTGCAACGGGCAGGGCGGCATCAACGGGCGCAAGATCAAGGGCAACCAGTACGACGCCGCCTACATGCAGTCCGCGAAGGTGGTGCAGGAGTCCTGCAAGCAGGACTTCATGCTCGTCGGGCAGGGCTTCGCGATGGACGAGGCCGCCGAGCAGTACCGGGTGGGCTGCAAGCTGCCGACCGTCGCCGGCTTCACCGTCGGCCCGAACGCGGCGATGGGCCCGATGAAGTACGAGGCCGTCCCGTACCCGGTGGACATGATGAACATCGGGGCGCTGCGCATCGCGCAGAAGATGTTCCCCGACTACAAGGACAAGACGGACCTGCTGCTGTCGACGTCCCCGGCCGTCAGCACCGGCACCAACAAGGTCGCGAGCGCGATGAAGGGGATCGGCGTCAAGCCGCTGGAGTGCGGCGTCCGGCTGAACGACGCGGGCGAGAGCAGCTACATGCCGTTCGCCAAGAAGATCAAGGACTGCGGGGCGAAGTACCTGTGGACGTCCGACTCGCCCGACCCCGGGCAGTTCAACCTGCTGGAGTCGATCGATCGGGCGGGCGCCGACCCCACCTACGTGTTCGAGGCGACCTGGTACAGCTCGCTGGTCTCCAAGTGGAACACCTCCGGCGCGGGTGACCGCCTGCACGTCGGCATGATCTTCCAGCCGCTGGAGAACGCGGACGAGGTCCCGGCGGTCAAGCAGTACACCGACCTCGTCAGCGCCGAGAAGGGCAAGGTCGCGCTGCTCGGCATGCAGGCGACCTCGGCGTTCCTGCTGTGGGCGCAGTCCGCGGGCAAGTGCGGCTCGGACCTCACCCGGCAGTGCGTGATCAACGAACTGTCGAAGGTGCACGAGTGGACGGGCGGCGGCCTGCACGCGCCGACCGACCCGGGCGCCAACAAGCCGGCGTCGTGCTCGCTCATGGTCAAGCTGGACAAGACCAGGTACGAGCAGGTCTACCCGAAGAACGCGGGCGAGTTCGAGTGCGGCGGCGACTTCGTCGTCAAGACCGACCCGAAGACGTGGGGGACGCAGCTCAACGGCGACCGGATCTCCACCAAGTTCCTGACCGGCGACGTCATCAAGCCCCAGACGTCCTGACCGCGACGGCGGCCGGAGCGTCCTCCCATGGCGGTGAACAAGTGGCGGTGACCACGTGACCACGTTCCTGACCTACACCATTCTCGGCCTGGTCCTCGGCTCGGTGTACTCCATCGCGGCCTCGGGGCTCGTGCTGACGTACAACACCTCGGGAATCTTCAACTTCGCGCATGGCGCCCAAGCCATGTTCGGAACGTTCCTGTACTGGCACTGCACCGAGCGGTGGGGCTGGCCGGTGTGGCTCGCGCTGATCGTCGTGGTCGGCATCGCCGGCCCCGCGATGGGCGCCGCCCTGCACGCCGCCATCATGCGGGGCCTGCGCGGCACCGCCGACGTCACAAAGATCATCGTGACGGTGGCGGTGCTGCTCGGGACCGTCTACCTGGCGCAGTGGATCTGGAACCCCGACGAGGCCCACACCGTCGGCATGTTCTTCGGCGCGGGCTCGAAGATCACGGTCGCGGGGGTGGTGGTCCGGTACCACGAGATCGTGTGCCTGGTCGCCGCCGTCGCGATCGCCGCGGGGCTGCGGGTGCTGTTCACCCGCAGCCGCGTGGGCGTGGTGATGCGCGGGTCCGTCGACGACCCCGACCTGCTGCGGCTGAACGGCCACGACCCGGAGCGCGCCGCGATGCTGTCGTGGGCGCTCGGGTCGACGCTGGCCGTGCTGGCCGGGGTGCTGATCGTGCCGATCAGCGGCGGGGGGCTGGACGCGGGCGCGCTGACCCTGCTGGTGATCGACGCGTTCGCGGCGGCGATGTTCGGGCGGCTGCGCAGCATCCCCCGCACCTTCGCCGGCGCGATGGTGCTCGGGCTGGCCGCCAACTACGTGCTGGCCTACCTGCCGTCGGCGGGCACGTTCACCGGCAACCTGCGCGTCTCGCTCCCGATGATCATCTTGTTCGTGGTCCTGGTGGTGCTGCCCCAGGACCGGCTGCGCGGGGCCGCGATCCGGACCCGTGAGCGGTATCGGCCGCCGACCGTCCGGTCGGCGGCGGTGTGGGGGCTCGTCCTGGTCGCGGTCGTCTACCTCTACAGCCTGCTGCTGTCGGACGGCGCGGTCACGACGTTCTCGCTCGGCATGACGTTCGCGATCATCGCGCTGTCGCTGACCGTCCTCACCGGCTACGCGGGCGAGCTGAACCTCGCGCCGCTGGCGTTCGGGGCGGTCGCGACGGTGGTGGCGTTCCACTTCGGCGTGCAGGGCAGCGGCCTCGGAGCCCGGACGAACATCCAGGGCGTGCTGCTCGCCGTCGCGGCGGCGGCGCTGGTCGGCGGGCTCGTCGCGCTGCCGGCGCTGCGGCTGCGCGGCCTGTACCTGGCGCTCGCGACCATGGCGTTCGGCGAGTTCCTGTCGAACATGGTGCTGCGCGACACCACCGAGCACGAACTGTTCGGGATGCGGTTCACCCTCTTCCCGGACGGGGCGCTCGTCGTCCCGCCCCTCAAGGTCGGCCCGCTCGATCTGCGGGACGGAACGACCTCGCTGATGACCGCGACCGCGCTGTTCGCGCTCATCGCCGTCGGGCTCGCCGCGCTGCGCGGCAGCGGCTACGGGCGGCGGCTCGCGGCGATGAAGGACAGCCCGGCGGCGACGGCGATGCTCGGGCAGAACCTCGTCCGGCTGAAGCTGAGCGTCTTCATGATCTCCGCGGCGATCGCGGGGCTCGGCGGCGTGCTGATGTCGGCGGCGACCGGGACCGTCGCGCAGGAGAACTTCTCCTTCGTCGGCAGCCTCGCCCTGCTCATGCTCGTCGTGGTGGCGGGCATCGGCTACCTCAGCGGCGCCCTGTTCGGCGGCCTGATGGCGGGCGTCGGCTCGGCCGTCCTCGTCTCGACGTTCGGCGACCTCGCCCTGGAGAACGAGGGGATGGCCACCGTCTACCGGGCGCTCGGCCACCTCGTCCTCGTCGGGACGGCGCTGGTCGGGATGGGCGTCGGCCGGAACCCGAGCGGGTTCGTCCACGACCTCGTCGACGGCTACCGCGCGATCCGGACCGCCAGGCCCCTGCTGTTCGGGGCGGGGGCGCTGGGCGCCGTCCTGTACGTCCTGGCGCTGACCGGCGTGATCGGCACCTGGACGTTCGCCCTGGCCGCGCTGTGCGTCGTCATGCTGCTGCCCGCCGTGGGCCGCGCCTACCTGGAGGAGGGACGCGGGGGCCGCCCGGTGCCGCTGGAGCTCGTCGGCGTGGACGAGCCCTACACCGACGCGCTGCGCGTCCGCCTCGACCGCGAACTCGGCCTGAAGGGAACGGTCCATGCCTGAGACCCCGCCCCTGCTCGCGACCCGGGGCGTCACCGTCCGGTTCGGCGGCAACACCGCCGTGGACGACGTGAGCCTCACCATGGGCGAAGGCCGCATCACCGGGCTCATCGGCCCGAACGGCGCGGGCAAGACCACGATGTTCAACACCATCACCGGGCTGCAAAGGCCCGCGTCCGGCCAGGTGCTCCTGGACGGGGACGACATCACCCGCCTGTCCCCGGCCAAGCGCGCGCGGCGCGGCATGGCGCGGACGTTCCAGCGGCTGGAGCTGTTCCTGTCGCTGTCCGTGCGCGACAACGTCCGCGTCGCGGGCGACGTCCTGCGCGCCACGTCCCGCAGGCGGTTCGACCTGAACGAGGAGACCGACCGGGTCCTGGAGCGCACGGGCCTCACCGACGTCGCCGACCGCGACGTGTCCGACATCCCGATCGGGCGGGCCCGGGTCGTGGAGGTGGCGCGCGCGCTGATGACCTCGCCGCGCGTGCTGCTGCTGGACGAGCCCGCCTCCGGCCAGACCGAGCGCGAGACGGAGGCGTTCGCCGAGATGCTCACCGGCCTCGCCGCCGAGGGCCTCGCCATCTGCCTGGTCGAGCACGACCTGCCGCTGGTCATGCGGCTGTGCTCCACCATCCACGTCCTCGACTACGGCGCGCTCATCGCGTCCGGCGCACCCCGGGAGATCAAGGAGTCGCCGGAGGTCATCGCCGCCTACATCGGCACCGAGGAGGGGAGCCATGCCTGAACCGGACGCGGTCGCCGAACCGGCCGCCACGGCACCGCCGGAACCGCTGCTCGAACTGAGGGGCGTCCGCGCGGGCTACGGCGCCATCGAGGTCCTGCACGGCGTCGACCTGGCGCTGCGGCCCGGCTCGCTGCTGGCGCTGCTCGGCCCGAACGGCGGCGGCAAGTCGACCACGATGCGGGTCTGCGCGGGCCTACACCCGCCGACCGGCGGCGAACTGCTGTTCGCCGGGCGGAGGGTGAACGGCGTGTCGGCGCAGGACGCGGCGCGCCTCGGCGTCTGCGCCGTCCCCGAGGGCCGCGGGATCTTCCCCAACCTGACGGTGCGGGAGAACCTGTGGGCCGCCACCGGGACCGGCGCCCGGCTGGAGGACCTGGAGGAGCGGGCCTACGCCCGCTTCCCGATCCTCGGCGAGCGCCGCCACCAGCTCGCCGGATCGATGTCCGGCGGCGAGCAGCAGATGCTCGCGCTGTCGCGCGCTCTCGGCAGCGACCCCGCGGTGCTGCTGCTCGACGAGCTGTCCATGGGCCTCGCGCCCATGATCGTCACCCGGATGTACGAGACGGTCGCCGGGCTGGTCGAGGGCGGCCTGTCGGTGCTGGTCGCGGAGCAGTTCGCCCGCGCCGTCCTGCCGATCGCCGACACCGCCGCGCTGATGCTGCACGGGCGCGTGGTGGCGGCCGGCCCGCCCGCCGAGATCGAAGACCGGCTGTCCAGCGACTACCTGGGAGGTTGACCCATCATGCTCACTGAGGAACGGCGCCAGCGGTTCAAGGACGACGTCGCGCGCCAGCGGCTCAGGACCGACCGGCCCCGCTTCGACGGGGCGGCGCGGATCGCCGGCGTCCTGGCCATGATCGCCGGAATCGCCGGGACCTTCGTCGCCTACAACGTCTCCCTCACCAAGGACGACCTGCGGGACGTGGGCTCGCTGCAGACGCTCGCCGTCGGGTTCCTGGCGGTGACCGTCCTCGGCGCGGCCCTCTACCTGGCCGCCGCCGTCACCCGCGTCCTGCGCCTGTGGCTGCTGCGCCAGCTCGTGGAGCAGCAGTCCCAGGCCGACCAGATCGCCGCCGCGCTGCGCGGGGACGCCTAGCGGCCCGACGCTCCCGGTCAGCGGGATGTCCGGAGTGCCCGGACATCCCGCTGATTAACGTCTAGTCCGGATGGAGGACTCTCACATGAACGACCCGACTCGCCTGCGGGCGGGCGACCCCCCGGCGACCGCCGCGACCCGCACGCGGGGGGACGACCCCACGCACCCCCCGGCGACCGCCCTTGGGCCCGCCGTGTTCACCCCGGCCAAGCTGGGGCCCGTCACGCTGCGGAACCGCATCGTCAAGGCGGCGACGTACGAGGGGCTGACCAAGGACGGCCAGGTCACCGACGCGCTGATCGACTTCCATGTCCGGCACGCGCGCGGCGGCGTCGGGATGACCACCGTCGCGTACTGCGCGGTCGCGCCGGAGGGCCGCACCGACCGCAGGCAGATCCACTGGCGGGACGAGGCGATGCCCGGCCTCCGCAGGCTGACCGACGCCGTGCACGCGGAGGGGGCGGCGGTCCAGGCGCAGATCGGGCACGCCGGTCCGGTCGCCAACCCCAAGAGCAACAAGCTCCCCGCGCTCGCGCCCAGCCGCCACTTCCACCTGACCACGCAGACCGTCGCGAAGGCCGCCACGCACGCGGACCTGAAGCGCGTCGTCGAGGCGCACGGCCGCGCGGGCAGGATGGCGATCGAGGCGGGGTTCGACTCCATCGAGATCCACATGGGGCACAACTACCTGACGAGCGCGTTCCTCAGCCCCAAGATCAACCACCGCGGGGACGAGTACGGCGGGTCGCTGGAGAACCGCGCCCGGCTGGCGCGCGACATCGGCCGCGCCGTCCGCGACGCCGTCGGCGACCGCATCGCGATCACCGCGAAGCTCAACATGGACGACGGCGTGCCCGGCGGCTTCTGGATCGACGAGGCCATCCAGGTGGCGCGGTGGCTGGAGGCCGACGGCACGGTCGACGCCCTCCAGATGACCGCCGGAAGCTCCCTGCTCAACCCCATGTACCTGTTCAAGGGCGACGCGCCGCTGCACGAGTTCGCCTCGGTCATGAAGCAGCCGACCAAGCTCGGGATCAAGCTGATCGGCAAGCACTTCCTGAAGTCCTACCCCTACGAGGACCTCTACCTGCTCAAGGACGCCCGGCAGATCCGCGCCGCGGTGAAGCTGCCGATGATCCTGCTGGGCGGCGTCACCGACAGGGCGGGCATGGACACCGCGATGGCGGAGGGCTTCGCGTTCGTCGCGATGGCCCGCGCCCTGCTGCGCGAGCCCGACCTGATCAACCGGATCAAGGACGAGCCCGCGACCCGGTCGCTGTGCATCCACTGCAACAAGTGCATGACCGCGATCTACGGCGGCACCCACTGCGTCCTGTCCACCGAGCCGGCCTGGGGCGCCGCGCGTGCGTGACGAGACGATCGCGGCGATGCTGCTGGCCCGGCTGGGCGACGCCCGCCCCGGCCTGCGGAGCCGCGAACGGACATGGTCATGGGACGAGGTGGTCCGGGAGAGCGCCGCCCGCGCGTCCCTGGCCCGATCACTGCGCCGCGACAGCCCTGTTTCTTGTGGGGGGGCGACCCCCCACTCCCCCCGGAACAGCCCGTTCCACATCGGCGTACTGCTGGAGAACGTCCCGGAGTACGTCCTGTGGCTCGGGGCGGCGGCACTGGGCGGCGCGACGATCGTCGGCATCAACTCCACCCGGACCGGCGCCTACCTGGAGCAGGAGGTCCGGCACACCGACCTCCAGCTCGTCGTCACCGACCGGGCCGGGCTGAAGCTGCTGGACGGCCTCGACATCGGCGTCCCGCGCGACCGCTTCCTGCTGATCGACGACGACGGCTACCCGGAGCTGGTCGCGGCCCACGCCTGCGAGCCCGAGGCCGATGAGTCGATCACCCCGCTGACGCAGCTGCTGCTGCTGTTCACCTCCGGGACCACCGGCGCGTCGAAGGCGGCGCGCTGCTCGCAGGGACGGCTCGCCGAGCTGGGCCGCAACAACAGCGCCAAGTACGACGTCAAGCGCGAGGACGTCAGCTACTGCCCGATGCCGCTGTTCCACGGCAACGCGCTCATGGCGCTCTGGGCGCCGTCGCTGGCGGTCGGCGCGACCGTCGTCCTGGCGAGGAGGTTCTCCGCGTCCGGGTTCCTGCCGGACGTCCGGTACTACGGCGCGACGTTCTTCACCTACGTCGGCAAGGCGATCGGCTACGTCCTCGCCACCCCCGAGAGCCCGGACGACGGCGACAACACGCTGACGCACGGGTTCGGGACGGAGGCGTCCCCGGAGGACAAGGCCGAGTTCCTGCGCCGCTTCGGCGTGCGGCTGGTCGAGGGCTACGGGTCCAGCGAGAGCGCCGGCATGATCAAGCGGGATCCGCAGGCGCCGCCGAGCGCGCTCGGGCGCCCGGCCCACGACGGCGTCCGCATCGTCAACCCCGAGACGCGCGAGACCTGCGCGCCCGCCGTCCTGGACGGGCACGGCCGCGTCACCAACGCCGAGGCCGCCGTCGGGGAGATCGTCGACGTGCACGGCGCGGCCAGGTTCGAGGGCTACTACAGGAACCCGGAGGCCGACGCCGAGCGCGTCAGGCACGGCTGGTACTGGACGGGCGACCTCGGCTACGTCGACGGCGACGGGTTCCTGTACTTCGGCGGGCGGTCCGGCGACTGGATCCGGGTGGACTCGGAGAACATCTCCGCGCTGCTCACCCAGAACGTCGTCCGCCGCCACCCGAAGATCGTGGACGCGGTCGCGTTCGGCGTGCCGGACCCGCGCTCCGGCGACCAGGTGATGGCGGCGATCGAGATCCCCGAGGGCGTCGGCTTCGAGGACCTGGACCTGCCCGCCTTCCTGGCCCGCCAGGACGACCTCGGCACCAAGGGCGCGCCGCGCTTCGTGCGCGTCTCGCACGCGCTGCCGACGACCGGGTCGGGAAAGCTCAAGAAGAAGGAACTGCAGCTCGACGGCTGGCGGACGTCCGACCCCGTGTTCCGGTGGGCGGGCCGGGGCTCGCCGGAGTACGTCCCGATGACCGAGGCGGACAAGGCCGCGCTCCGCGAGGAGTTCGCCGCCGCGGGCCGCGGGCGCTTCCTCCCCTGACCGAGAAAGGGCATGTATGGATCTGCGTGAGTCCGAGGCGCATCGCGAGTTGCGCGCGGAACTGAGGGCGTACTTCGCGGGCCTGCTGCCCGAGGACGTGCGGCGCCGCGCCGGCGAGCAGGGCGTGGGCGGCGAGCGGTTCCGCGAGATCGTCAAGATGCTCGGCAACGACGGCTGGCTCGGCTACGGCTGGCCGGAGGAGTACGGCGGGCAGGGCAGGTCGATCGCCGAGCAGTACGTCTTCTTCGACGAGGTGCAGCGCGCCGGGCTGCCGTTCCCCTTCGTCACCGTGAACACGGTCGGCCCCACGCTGATGCGGTTCGGCACCGACGAGCAGAAGCGCGCGTACCTGCCCGGCATCCTGTCCGGCGACCTCGTCTTCGCGATCGGCTACACCGAGCCCGAGGCCGGGACCGACCTCGCCTCGCTGCGCACCCGGGCCGTCCGGGACGGCGACCGGTTCGTCATCGACGGCAGCAAGGTCTTCACCAGCGGCGCCAACACCGCCGACCACATCTGGCTCGCGGCGCGCACGAACCCGGACGCGCCCAAGCACAAGGGCATCTCGATCCTGATCGTCCCGACCGACGCCGACGGGTTCTCCTGGAGCCCGATCCCGACGGTCGGCGGGATGGTCGTGACGGCGACGTACTACAACGGCGTCGCGGTGCCCGCGTCGTCGGTGGTCGGGGACGTCGACGGCGGCTGGAGCCTGATCACCACGCAGCTCAACCACGAGCGCATCGGGCTCGCCGCACTCGGCGGCCGGATGATCCGGCTGTGGGAGGACGTGCGCGACTGGGCGCGCGAGAACGGGGTGATCGACCTGCCCTGGGTGCGGGCCGACCTCGCCCGCACCCACGCCAAGCTGGAGGCGATGCGGCTGATGAACTGGAAGATGACGATGGCGGTGGACGCCGGGACGCTGACCGGCGCGCAGGCCGGCGCCGCCAAGTCCTACGGGACCGAGACGCACATCGAGGTCCAGCGGACGCTGACCGGGGTCCTCGGCGCCGCCGGCCGGATCCGCCCCGAGTCGCCGGGGGCCGTGCTGCACGGGCAGATCGAGCAGCTGTCGCGGCAGGGCATCGTCAACACCTTCGGCGGCGGCGTCAACGAGGTGCTGCGCGACATGGTCGCGGTCCAGGGACTGGGTCTGCCGAGGTCGAGGCGGTCATGAGCGGGAACGGCGAGGAGTACGAGGCGCGGCTCCAGGCGTGGGTCGGGCGGCCCTACGGCGCGCCACGGGTCGGACAGGACCCGGTGAACGTCCCCATGATCCGGCACTGGGTCGAGGCGATGGAGGACGGCAATCCCGTCTACCTGGACGAGGAGGCCGCGCGGGCCACCGGCCGCGACGGTGTCGTGGCCCCCGCGTCGATGATGCAGGCGTGGACGATGCGCGGGTACGCCGCGTCCGTCCGCGCCGACCCCGCGGGACCGGACGAGCTGACCGAGCTACTGGCCGAGGGCGGCTACACCTCCGTCGTCGCCACCGACTCGGAGTTCGAGTTCCACCGGGAGCTGGTGCCGGGCGACCGCGTCAGCGTCGAGGAGACCGTCGAGTCGATCTCCCCGGAGAAGAGGACCGCGCTCGGTGCGGGACGTTTCGTCAGCACGGTCAAGACCTACCGGGACGGGGCGGGCGAGGTCGTCGCCACGCAGCGGTGGCGCCTCCTGAGGTTCCGCCCCGCCGAGAAGCCCGCCGAGAAGCCCGCCGAGAAGCCCGGCGAGAAGACGGAGCCGAAGGCGCTGCGCCCGCGCCCGGCGATCAACCCGGACAACGCGTTCTGGTTCGAGGCGGCCCGCGAGCACCGGCTCGTCATCCAGCGCTGCGCCGACTGCAAGTCGCTGCGGCACCCGCCGGGGCCGTGCTGCCCGCAGTGCGGCTCGTTCGACTGGGACACCGTCCAGGCGTCGGGCGACGGCCACGTCCACAGCTACGTCGTCAACCACCACCCGCGCCACCCCGCGTTCGACTACCCGCTGGTCGTCGCGGTGATCGAGCTGGCCGAGGGGACGCGGCTGATCGCGAACATGACCGGGGTCGCGCCGCAGGACGTCGAGATCGGCATGCCCGTCGTCCTCGACTGGATCGACCCGGACCCCGACCTGTCCCTGCCGGCGTTCCGCCCGGCCGGACCGAAGGAGCGCTGATGGACTTCACGCTCGGCGAAGAGCCGGCGGCGGTCAGGGACCTCGCCCGGCAGATCTTCACCGACCGCGCCACGCAGGCGCGGATCAAGGACGCCGAAGGGTCCGGGCACGGATACGACGAGGGCCTGTGGGCCGAGCTCGGCGAGACGGGCCTGCTCGGCGTCGCGCTGCCCGAGGCCGCGGGCGGTGCGGGCCTCGGCGCCGCCGGCCTGGCCGTCCTGCTGGAGGAGCAGGGCCGCACCGTCGCGCCCGTCCCGATCTGGCCCGCCGTCGTCGCCGCGCTCACGCTCGCCTCGCACGGCGAGGACGTCCCCGCGGCCTTCGCGGACGGGACGTCCCGGCCGACCCTCGCCCTGGAGGAGTTCGGCCCCGCCGACCCGGCCGCGCCGCGCTGCGCGGCCGCCCGCGACGGCGAGAACTGGCTGCTGACCGGCACGAAGGCCGCCGTCCCGACGCCGTTCGGGGCGAGCCACGTCCTCGTCTCGGCCGCGTCGCCGGAGGGGCCCGGCCTGTTCCTGCTGGAGACCTCGGCCTCCGGGGTGTCGTGGGAGCGCGCCGAGACCACCAGCCGCGACGTCGCCGGGCACCTGACCCTCGACGGCGCCCCGGCACGCGCCCTTCCGGACGGCGCGCTGGCCACGGCGCTGCGGCTGGCCCGCCTCGCCCTGGCCGCCGTCCAGGTCGGCGTCGCGGAGGGCGCGCTGCGCATGGCCGCCGACTACCTGTCGGGCCGCGAGCAGTTCGGCCGCCCCCTCGCCACCTTCCAGGCCGCCCAGCACCAGCTCGCCGACTGCTACATCGAGATCGACGCGCTGCGCGTCTGCCTCTGGCACGCCCTCTCGCTGGTCGACGCCGGGGAGGACGCCGAGACCGCCGTGCTCGTCGCCAAGTGGTGGTCGGACGAGGGCGGGCTGAACGTCGTCCACCGCGTCCAGCACCTGCACGGCGGCATCGGCGTGGACGTCGACTACCCGGTGCACCGCCACTTCCTGTGGGGCAAGCAGATCTCCGGGACGCTCGGCGGCGCGTCCTCCGACCTGGAGCTGCTGGGGGCGGCCCTGTGAGCGCGGACGCCGTGAACAGGGGATACGAGGACGTGGCGGTGGGGGAGGAGCTCCCCGAGCTGAGCATCCCGCTGACCCGCACGATGATCGTCGCGACCGCGCTGGCGAGCCGCGACTACCAGGACGTCCACCACGACCCGTCGCTCGCGGTCGAGCGCGGCTCCCGGGACGTCTTCATGAACATCCTGACCACCAACGGGCTCGTCGACCGGTACGTGACGGGCTGGGCCGGGCCCGCCGCGGTCGTGAAGGCCATCAGGATCAGGCTCGGCGCGCCCAACTACCCGGGCGACACGATGGTGCTGACCGGCACCGTCGCCGCCAAGCACGACACCGGCCGCCGGGTCGAGATCGCCGTGCGCGGCGTCAACGCGATCGGCCCGCACGTCACCGGCACCGTCGTGGTGGAACTGCCCGCCGTTGGAGCACCCGCCGTCGGAGCACAGGGGAGCGGCGCATGAGCGTGCTGCCAGGGGCGGCCGCGGTCGCCGGGATCGGCGCCACCGAGTTCTCCAAGGAGTCGGGCCGCAGCGAGCTGCGGCTGGCCTGCGAGGCGGTGCTCGCCGCCATCGTGGACGCGGGGCTCCAGCCGTCCGACGTGGACGGCATGGTGACCTTCACCGCCGACACCAACTCCGAGATCCACATCGCGCGCAACCTCGGTATCGGCGAGCTGAAGTTCTTCTCCCGCATCGGGTACGGCGGCGGCGCGGCCTGCGGCACCGTCCAGCAGGCGGCGATGGCCGTCGCGACCGGCGTCGCCGACGTGGTCGTGTGCTACCGCGCGTTCAACGAGCGGTCCGGCACCCGCTACGGCCTCGGGCAGGCCGACCGCCCGATGGACGTCAGCGCCGACAGCGCCGCGTACGCGTGGATGAACCCGTTCGGCCTCTCGACCCCCGCCCAGTGGGTCGCGATGTTCGCCCGCCGCTACATGCACGAGTACGGCGCGACCAGCGAGGACTTCGGCCGCATCGCCGTCGTCGACCGCAGGCACGCCGCCGCGAACCCGGCAGCGTGGTTCTACGGGCGGCCGATCACGCTGGAGGACCACCAGGCGTCCCGCTGGATCGCCGAGCCGCTCCGCCTCCTGGACTGCTGCCAGGAGAGCGACGGCGGCCAGGCGCTCGTCGTCGTCTCCGCCGAGCGCGCCCGCGACCTCCCGCACCGGCCCGCCGTGATCTGGGGCGCGGCGCAGGGCTCCGGCAACGACCAGCACATGATGACCAGCTACTACCGCTCGGAGATCACCGGCATTCCCGAGATGGGCCTGGTCGGGCGGCAGCTCTACGGCCAGTCGCGCCTCACGCCGGCCGACGTCCAGGCCGCGATCCTCTACGACCACTTCACGCCGCTCGTCCTTCCGCAGCTGGAGGAGCTGGGCTTCTGCGCGAAGGGCGAGGGCAAGGACTTCGTCGCCGACGGCAATCTGGAGCTCGGCGGCAGGCTTCCGATCAACACCCACGGCGGCCAGCTCGGGGAGGCCTACATCCACGGGATGAACGGCATCGCCGAGGCCGTCCGGCTCGTCCGCGGCACCTCGGTGAACCAGCCGGGCGACATCCACAACGTCCTCGTCACCGCCGGCACCGGCGTCCCGACCAGCGGTCTGATCCTGGGAGCCGACCAATGAACGAGCGAAGCGAACCGGGGGGCCGTCCTCTTGCCGGGGGCATGAGCGCGTGGCAGGGGCGTGCGCTCGGCGCGCGGACGGTGACCTACGACGAGACGCGGCCCATCCTCTACGCGCTCGCGGTGGGCGCGGGCGCCTCGGACCTGGACCTGGTGTTCGAGGAGAGGCTCCGTGTCCTGCCCACGTTCGTGCTGACCCTGGCCCAGTGGGCGCCGGACGCCCTGGGCTCGGCGGGCGCGTTCGACGTGCGGACGGCCGTCCACGGGACCCAGCGCCTCCGCGTCTTCAAGCCGCTGCCGCGTTCCGGCTCGGTGGAGATGAGCGCCCGCGTCACCGACGTGTGGGACAAGGGCTCCGCGGCCGTCTTCGACGTGGCGGTCGAGAGCGAGTACTTCGAGGCGACGTGGTCGCTGTTCGCGCCGGGCAGCGGTGGTTTCGGCGGCGAGCGCGGCCCGTCGTCCCGCCGCCGTCCCGAGGCCGATCCGGGCGGCGTGCTGACCGTCCGCACATCGTCCGACCAGGCGGCCCTCTACCGGTTGCTCGGCGACCGCCACCACCTGCACATCGACCCGGAGGCGGCGAAGGCGGCCGGGATGCCGCGCCCGATCATGCACGGCCTGTGCACGCTCGCGGCCGTCACCCTCCCGCTGGCCGAGTCCCTCGGTGCCCACCCGGCCGACCTCGCCGAGCTCGAAGGCCGCTTCGCCGCGCCCGTCTTCCCCGGCGACGTGCTCCAGGTCAGCACCTGGCAGGACGGTGACGCTGTCCTCTTCGAGGCGGCCGTGGACGGCCTGACGGTCATCTCGGGCGGACGGGCTCATTTCGCCGCGGCCCGCTAGGCTGCGGCACCATGGACGAGCCGTCGAGCGTCGTCGTGACCGGTGGGAACCGGGGTGTGGGACGGGTGGTCGCCGCGGAGGCCGTCCGGCGGGGGCACCGGGTGACGATCGTGGCGCGGCGGCCGGACGCGGGAGCCGCCGCCGCGCGGGAGATCGGCGCGGACCTCGTCGTGGGCGACCTGTCGTCCGTCCGCACGGTCCGTGACCTGGCCGGGGCGCTCGCCGCGGCCGATCCCGGGCCGGGCGTGCTCGTGCACAACGCGGCGCTCTGGCCCCACCGGCGCGAGGTCAACGAGGACGGCTTCGAGCAGGCGTTCTTCACCAACCACCTGGCGCCGTTCCTGCTGAACCGCCTGCTGGAGGAGCGGCTGCGCCGGGTCGTGCAGGTCAGCGCCGCCCTCTACACCACGGGCCGGGTCGACCCCGAGCGGACGCCCGAGGGCAGGGACTTCCACCCCGTCCGGACCTACGCCAACACCAAGCTGGCGAACCTGCTGATGGTCCCGCTGTTCGCCGAGAGGTGGAAGGACGCCGGGGTGACGATCGACGCGGTGCACCCGGGCGTGCTGCGCACGGAGCTCACCACGCGGGGCGGGCCCCTCGGCGTGATCATGAGAGTGGTCAGGCCGGCGCTGAAGCCGGTGGCCAGGGCCGCCCCACCGGTCGTCGACCTGGTGGACTCCGGCGGCACCGGACGGTACTTCCAGGTCGCCAGGGAGAAGCCGCTCAAGCCCAGGGCCCGCGACGGCGCCCTCGCCCGCCGCCTCTGGGACGACGCCGAAACCGTCCTCGCCACCGTGTAGCGCCAGAGCGGGCTCTGCCCGCGCCGGGTCGCGGGTTCGAAAACTCTTCATCCGCCGTTACGGGACCGGCCTCTCCGGTGCTGTCGCAGCTCAGCGGCGTTCGAGCGGCGAGAGACGTCACCTTCCGACCAACGGCGGCACCGCGCATGGGCAAAGCGTGACATTTATTCGGATTTGTCGAAAATGTAACCGTCGCAGTGCCGTCGTTCCCGCTCCCCCTCGGGGCCCCCGCCCCGGCCCGGGACGACAGCGGAAAGGCACCGATGCGACGACTTCTCACGCTCGCGCTCCCCGCCGCCCTGAGCGCGGCACTGCTCGGCGCGGCGGCCGCGCCCGCGTCCGCCACACCGCCCAACATCCCGTCCGCCGCCACGGCCGCGAGCCGCCTGGCCACCCTCACCGTGGCCGCCGAATCGCACGGGAGCACCTACGACCGCGACCTGTTCCCGCACTGGATCACCATCTCCGGGACGTGCAACACCCGCGAGACCGTGCTCAAGCGGGACGGCACGAACGTCACCACCGACTCCGCGTGCGCCGCGACGTCCGGCAGCTGGCACTCGCCGTACGACGGCGCCACCTGGACGCTCGCGTCCGACCTGGACATCGACCACATGGTGCCGCTCGCCGAGGCGTGGGCGTCCGGCGCCTGGTCCTGGACGACGTCCCGCCGCCAGTCGTTCGCCAACGACCTCGGCGGCCCCCAGCTGTGGGCCGTCACCGACAACGTCAACCAGGCGAAGAGCGACAAGGACCCGGCCGAGTGGCAGCCGTCGGTCGGCTCCTTCCGCTGCACCTACGCCCGCGCCTGGATCCAGGTGAAGTGGTACTACGGCCTCACCGTGGACAGCGCGGAGAAGAGCGCGCTCAACACGATGCTCGGCACCTGCTGACCGACCGTCCCACCGCCCGCACCGGCGCCCGCGAGAACCCTCTCGCGGGCGCCGGTGCGGCGTCCTCCGACCGGCCCTGCTGGTGTCCTCCCCTGGTGACAGGATGGCGGGCATGACGTTCGCGGAACCCCCGGAAACGGCCGCCTGGCAGCATCGTGAGGCGCGCACCGGCTTCGAGGTCCTCCAGATCGCGCGGTCGGGCGGAGGCTGGCGGCTGCACGGCACGACGACCGCCGTGGAGGACGGCGCGCCGTGGACCGTGGACTACGTGATCGAGGTCGACGGGCGTTGGCGCACCCGCTCCGCCAGGGTCTCGAACCTGCTCGACGGGGGTCCGGGAGAGGTGGTCGTCCGCCAGGTCCGGGAGGGACGCTGGACGGTCGACGGCCGGCCCGCGCCCGACCTGGACGGCTGCCTGGACGTCGACCTGGAGTCCTCGGCGATGACCAACGCGCTTCCGGTGCACCGGCTCGACCTGCCCGCCGGCGGCACCGCGGAGGTCCCGGCGGTCTACGTCCGGGCCGCCGATCTGAGCGTCGGCCGGCTCGAACAGACCTACACGCGCGGGGGCCGCGCCGCCTACGACTACGCGGCCCCCGCGTTCGACTTCACCGCCCGGCTCGTCTACGACGACGCGGGGTTCGTGCTGGAGTACCCGGGCCTCGCGACCCGCCGCGCCTGAGCAACGGCCCGCCTCTCCCAGGTCATCCGGCCCGGTGGCGGAGGAGAGTGGTGGCGATGGCGACCTGGGCGGGGTCCAGGGCGGTCTCGCCGTCCTCGACGTCCCACAGCGCGTTCTGCAGCACGCGGCCGAGCGTCCAGCCGGTCGCCCGCCGCCTGTCCAGGCCGAGGGCCTCGGTCAGCAGGTCGAAGCGGCGCAGGACCGTGCGGGTGACGTCGCCGCTCGCGACCACCTCGTCCCAGCGGTTGTCCAGCGCCGGCAGCAGGTCGAAGCCGGGGTCGCCGGCGAGGGGCTTCGGGTCGATGGCCAGCCAGGGTTCCCGCTCCCCGGCGAGGACGTTGTCGTAGTGCAGGTCCCAGTGCAGCAGGCGGTCGCCGGGTTCGCCGACCAGTTCGGCCACGGCGGACGCGCACGTCCGCACCAGCCGCCGGTCGGCCGGGTCGCCCAGCACGGGCACGGCGGCGGGAACCTGGTCGAGCATGGCGGCGGCGATGTCGGCCAGGTGGCGCAACCCCTCGGGCGCGGGCCGCGCGACCAGGCGCACCAGCAGTTCGGCCAGGACTCCCACGGCGGTGTCGTCGTCGGGCACCGATGACAGCGGCCGGGTCGCGTCCAGGCGTTCGAGCAGCATCGTGCCGGTGTCCGGGTCGTGGTCGAGCAGGCGCACCGCCCCGTCGCCGTCCCATACGCGCAGGCCCACCGGTTCGGTGGCGTGCTCGTCGGTGACCGTCTGGAGCTTGAGCGCGGCCGGCGTGCCGTCCGCGCGGGTCACCGGGAGCACGAGCGAGGCCATGCCGTGCCGTCCCGGACCGTCCAGGCGCAGGGTCCAGCGGTCCAGGAAGCCGGCGGCCAGGTCGGGCAGCGCGGCGATCCAGGCGCGCCCGGACGCGCCGCTGTGCTTGCTGTACGAGGCGGCCAGCGCCTCGGGGACGTCGATGCGGATCGACGTGTTCATGGTGACGTCTCCTTCGTGGGTTCCGTTCTCGGTCGGGTGTCACGAAGGAGACGTCGGCGGTGCCCGGCTCGCGGGCAGGGGTCAACGCATGGCCCCAGGCTACCGATCTTTCAGGAGGGCGCGGTCTCGGCGCCGCGCCACAGCCGCAGGTAGACCTCCGCGCCGCGCGCCATGTCCTCGGTGATCTCCGGTCCGCCCACCGCGCGGAGGTCGGCGATCCAGTCGGGGACGAGGCCGTAGTTCGCGACGCCGTCGGTGTTGAGGTCCCAGGTGCGCAGCCCGGCGCGGAGGCGGTCGAGCTTCACCGCCGGGTCGATCGGCGAGGTGAAGGGATAGCGCAGCGGGCCCGCGTCACCGCCCGTGCGGGGCTCCGGCAGCGCGCCCATGCCGTTGGCGTCGAGCCCGTACCCGTAGCCGAACGGGCGGGCGGGATCGCGCTGGGCCTTGTTGCGCCGCCACTCGTCGGTGAACCGGTCGGCCGCGCTCCCGTACCCGGCCACCATGCCGCCGAGCCGGTAGACGCGGGGCAGGTAGGTCGCGTCCATCCAGCTGTGGGACGAGATGACGCCGGGGTACCGCGCGGCCTCCAGGACGCCGAGGGCCTGGCCGGCGGCCTTGGCGCTCATGTGGTCGATCTCGACGATCATGTGCCGCTTCATCATCCCCTGGATCATGTACGCGCCGAGGTCGCTGAGCCCCCGGACGTTGCAGTGCGGGGCGCTCGGATAGATCGGGAGCGTGATCCCCGCGAGCCCGAGCAGCTTCAGGATCGGTTCGAGGGCGTCGCCGACCTCGCCCGCCGGGGCGATCGTGTTGTCGTGGGCGGGGCCCTTGCACGTCTCGGCCTGCCAGAACCGCCCGGTGCCGACGAAGTTGGCGAGGTTGACGAACGCGCCCGCCACGCCGCCGTCGAACCGCACGCCGCACAGCGCGTTGTCGTACTTGTGGCACACGAACATCGAGGCCACGCCGAGGCTCCGCGCCTCGTCCAGACCCCGGTCGATGTCGGCGCGGGTGCAGGCCGGGGCGCCGCCCACGAGCCGGCAGCCGAACGGCTCGGAGGTCTCGATGCCGAGGACGACGGCGAGCTTGCCCTCCTCGATGACCTGGCGGGCCTGCGCCGAGTCGCGCACGATCCGGAACCAGCCCTTGCCGGGGCCGCCGCTGCGCTCGTCGATGAAGCTCTGCATCTCCCGCATCCGCTGCGCCTGGACCCGGATCGAGGCCATCTCGTCGCAGGGGGTGCGCTTGAGCGGATAGATCTCGCAGAGCTGCCGGTTGTCCACCAGGTGGTTGACGAGGACGCGCTGCCCGGCCCGCCAGGACCGCTCCAGCCATTCGTAGTAGACCTGCTGGTGGGTGCGGGAATCGTAGGCGGGCCAGTCCTTGAACGTCGGCCAGCCGGTCGGGTCGTGGGTCCCGAACGGGCTGCCGTACCTGAGGAAGTTCTCCCACCAGGCGAGCACCCCGTTGCCGGCGTGGTCGGGGCAGTCGCGCAGCGCCTCCTGGATGCCGCGCGGGTCGAACGGCTTGCCGCACATGAGCGCGCCGCCGAACGCCTCGTACGCCATCAGGTGGCTGTGGGCGTCGATGTAGCCGCGCACCTCGCGCGGTTCGCCCTCCGCATGCGCGCGGGGGACGGGCAGAAGAGCGAGCAGGAGAACGAGGAGGATCGGAACGCAGGTGGCACGGCGGACGGGCATGGGGCACCTCGGCCGGGGAGACGTCCAGTGGCTCTCAGCCGAGTGAAACACCGATCCGAGAAAATGTGAATAGTCCTCACATCGTCGCCGGTCAGGCGAGCGGCACGCGCGCGACGGCCAGGCCTCCGACCTGAGGCGACGACCTGCAAAGAGAGAAGAGTCCCGGTGGGAGTGGCGCACGACCACCCCACCGGGATTCGATATCAGGGTTCCGCCCAGGCGGAGCCCTTACTCAGCGCTGGTGCTCACAGCGCCGCCGGCGGCCGCGGCGCCCCCGGCCCGCCCGGGGTCTGCGGCGGCTTCGGAAGCGGAGGCGGGTACGGCGTGGCGCAGAGCGTGGCGTGATGCATCGCGTCGATCCTTTCGGTTGGGCGACCGTCGGTCGCATCTCGGTGAAGATCGTCCGCGCCACGCGATCTTCGGCAACCCGGACGCGGGCCGGATGGGTCCAGACCGCGCCTACACCTTGCGCGCGTGCGGACGAGACCGGCGTACCGGTCACCGGGACGTCGGCGGCCGGGCGGGGGCGCGGCCGGGATGATGGTGGCTCATGAGCGAGCTGACGGTTCCGGGGTTGGTGGCGCGGGCGGCGAGGGAGTTTCCGGACGCGGAGGCGGTCGTGGACGGGGACGTCCGGGTCACCTACGCCGAGCTGCGGGAGCAGGTCCGCCAGGCGACGGGCGCGTTCGCCGGCGCGGGGATCGAGCCGGGGGACCGCATCGCCGTCTGGGCGCCGAACGGCCTGCGCTGGATCGTCACCGTGCTCGGCGCGCTCGGCGCGGGCGCGACGCTCGTCCCGCTCAACACCCGCTACAAGGGCGACGAGGCCCGGTGGCCGCTCTCCAAGGCCGGGGCGAAGATCCTGTTCGTGGAGGACGGGTTCCTCGGCATCGACTATCCCGGCATGCTCGGCGCGGACGGATCCGGCGTCCCCGGGCTGCCCGCGCTGCGGACGGTCGTCACCTTCAACGGCGCCGCGCGCCCGGGAGTGATCTCCTGGGACGACTTCACCGCCAAGGCGGCGCCCCCGGACGAGGCGGACGCGCGGGCGGCGGCCGTCGCGCCGGACGACGTCGCCGACATCCTGTTCACCTCCGGGACCACCGGCAGGCCCAAGGGCGCCATGGTCACGCACGAGCAGAACGTCCGCACCTACCAGGCGTGGGCGGGCCGCACCGGCGTGCGGGCCGGCGACCGCTACCTCATCGTGAACCCGATGTTCCACACGTTCGGCTACAAGGCCGGCGTGCTGGCGTGCGTGATGCAGGGCGCCACGATGGTGCTGCAGCGCACGTTCGACGTCCCGGAGACGCTGCGGCTCATCGAGCGGGAGAGGATCACCGTCCTGCCGGGGCCGCCGACCATCTACACCGCGCTCCTGGACGCCCCCGGCCGGGACGAGCGCGACCTGTCGTCCCTCCGGCTGGCGGTGACGGGCGCGGGGGACGTGCCCGTCGCGCTGGTGCGGCGTATCAAGGACGAGCTGTTCCCGCAGGTCGTGACCGCGTACGGGCTGACGGAGTCGTCCGGCACGGTCTCGGCGTGCTCCGTGGACGACGACGACGAGACCATCTCCACCACGTCCGGCAGGCCCATCGCCGACGTCGAGGTCGCGATCGTCGACGGCGAGGGCGAGCGGGTCCCGGCCGGGACCGACGGCGCGATCCTCGTCCGCGGCTACAACGTCATGAAGGGCTACCTGGACGACCCGGAGGCGACCGCCGAGACGGTCCGCGACGGCTGGCTCGACACCGGCGACCGCGGGCGCGTCGACGGGCGCGGCAACATCACCATCACCGGCCGCACCAAGGAGATGTACGTCGTCGGCGGATTCAACGTGTACCCGGCCGAGGTCGAGAACGTCCTCGCCCGCCACGACGCCGTCGCCGAGTCGGGCGTCGTCGGCGTCCCGGACGCGCGCATGGGCGAGGTGGGGCGCGCCTACGTCCGGCTCCGCCACGGCAGGACGGCCACGCAGGACGAGCTGGTCGCGCACTGCCGGGAGCGGCTCGCGAACTTCAAGGTCCCCCGGGAGGTCGTCTTCGTGGACGACCTCCCGAAGACCGCGTCCGGCAAGATCTGGCGCGTGAAGCTCAAGGAGCGCCTCTGACCGCGTCTAGAGCGCGGCGACGACCCGCGCCCTGTGCTCGGCCACGGTGCCCCACGCCGAGTACAGGGCCCGCGCCTTGCGGATCCACAGCGACGGGTCGTACTCGTCGGTGTAGCCGATCGCGCCGTGCACCTGGAGCGCGGTCTTGGCCATCCCGTAGGACGCCTCGGACGCGGCGACCTTCGCGGCGGACACGTCCCGCGCGAAGTCCGGCGTCCCGTACGCCAGCGCCGCCCCGTACACCAGCGGGCGGGCGAACTCCAGCTCGACCATCGCGCTCGCCAGATGGTGCTTGATCGCCTGGTACTCGCCGATCGGGCGGCCGAACTGCCGCCGGGTCCTGGCGTACTCGACGGACACCTCCAGCAGCGCCCGCCCGAGCCCGACCTGCTGCGCCGCGCACAGCAGCACGCCGAGGTCGGTGAACCCCGCCCCCTCGGGGACGCGGAACAGCCGCCGCGCCGGGTCGAGCGACGTCACGGCCGCCCCGGTCGCCCTGCGCTCGACGCCGTCGACGGTGAGCACCAGGTCGGCGACGTCGGCGTCCAGCGCGTGCGGGACGGCGAGCGTCACGACCGCCTCGCCCTCGGCGATGCGCGGCAGCCACGGCGACCCGCCGAGCAGCTCGGCGGCGGCGAGCGTCTCCACGTAGGGGCCGGGCGCGGCGGCCCGCCCCAGCTCCTCCGCCGCGACGGCCAGTTCGACCGGCAGCAGTCCGGCGCCGCCCGCCTCCTCCGGGACGGCCACCGCGAACGCCCCGGCCTCGGCGACCGCCGACCACAGCGCGCGCCCCGGCCCGGCGTCCCCGTCCGCCCAGGCGCGGGCCGCCTCGGCGGTGCCGGGCCCGCCCAGCAGCTTGCGCAGCGTCTCGCCGAACATCCGCTGCTCGGCGGAGAGAACGAACTTCACCGGGACCCCCTCGGCAGGCCGAGCAGCCGCTCGGCGATCACGTTGCGCTGGATCTCGTTCGTGCCCGCGTAGATGGGCCCGGCCAGCGAGAACACGTAGTTCTCCAGCCACTCGGACTCCAGCTCGCCGTCCGGGCCGAGCAGGTCGAGCGCGGTCTCGTGCAGCGCCACGTCCAGCTCCGACCAGAACACCTTGTTCAGGCTCGACTCCGCGCCGATGTCGTCGTCCCGCGAGACCGTCTCGAACCCCTTGAGCCGGTAGGCCCGCGCCCTGATCCAGGCGTCCGCGACCCGGTCCCGCAGCGCGTCGCCGGAGGTGTCCGCGCGCTCCTTCCACAGCTCGACGAGCCGCTCGGCCGCCGCGGTGAACCGCCCGGGGCTGCGCAGCGTGAGGCCGCGCTCGTTGCCGGCGGTGGCCATCGCGACCCGCCAGCCGTCCCCGGCCGTGCCGATGACGTCCTCGTCGGGGACGAAGACACTGTCGAGGAACAGCTCGGCGAACGCGGGCTTGCCGTCCAGCCGCCCGATCGGGCGGACCGTCACGCCCTCGGTGTCCAGCGGGAACATCACATAGGTGAGCCCCTTGTGTCTGTTCACTGTGGGGGGACGACCCCCCACACCCCCCGGTTCGCTCCGCTCGTTTCCGGACGACTCGGGATCGGACCGGAACAGCCCGAACCCCCGGTCGGCGAACGCGGCGCGCGAACTCCACGTCTTCTGCCCGTCCAGCAGCCATCCGCCGTCGGTGCGGGTCGCCGTCGACCGCAGGGCCGCCAGGTCACTGCCCGCGCCCGGCTCCGACCACGCCTGCGCCCAGATCACCTCGCCGGCCGCCATCGGCGGCAGGATCCGCGCGAGCTGCTCGGGCGTCCCGTGCTTGAGCAGCGTCGGCGCCAGCAGGTTGATGCCGTTCTGGCTGACCCGTCCCGGCGCCCCCGCCGCGTAGTACTCCTCCTCGAAGACCAGCCATTGCAGCACCGACGCGCCGCGCCCGCCGTACTCCTCCGGCCACGACACCACGCCCAGCCGCGCCGCCCCGAGCGTCCGCTCCCATTCCCGGTGCGCCGCGAAGCCCTCCCCGGTCTCCAGCGACGGGAGGGGGCGCGCCGGGACGTGCTCGCGCAGCCACGCCCGCACCTCGCCGCGGAACTCCTCGTCCGCCGCCCCGAACTCAAGATCCATGCGACCCTCTTTCTAACAACTGTTTGGTAGAGTAACCGCCCCTCGCCACCCCCGCCTCCCCCTCCCGCCCAGTGAGATCCAGGCGGCCGGAAGACCTTCGGGGCGCCGCCGCTTTCGCGTCTGCGGAATCTTCGTTCGTGGGGCTCATGGGCCGCCCGCCGTGACGACCGTCCCCGGCCTCGTCTGGGAGGGCGGCAGGGGCGGCAAGATGCGCGCCCGCTCGGGGGAGCGGAGGTTGTGGGCGACACCGCCCGCCTCGACGTCACAGGCGATCACGCGGGCGAGGATGCCTGCGGGGTCCTCGCCGTCGGTCAGGTGACCGAGAATTCGAGAAGGAGCAGGGCCACCGGCCGGTCGAAGCCGAGTCGCGGTGGCCCTGGCCAGGATCACGTCCGGCTCGCGCGGGAAGCGGTCGCGCGAGCCGGACGGACGGTCAGTCGCCGAAGTAGGCCTTGGCGACGGCGTAGGTGTCCTCGTAGAGGTGGTAGCGGGTGATCCGCCCGTCCCGGACCGTGGTGTGCAGGACGAACGCGGTGTCGATGTCCCGGCCCGTCTTCTTGACCTCGGAGACCATGTGCCCGATGAGCACGACATCGTCGCCCTCGGCGACGACCTGGTGGAGGTCGAGTTCTTTGGCCTGCACATGGGTCTGAAGCAGCTCGAAGAACGCCCGCATGCCGTCCGCCGAGTCGACCTCCGGTACCCACGGAATGCCCGGCGGGTGCGGGATCGAGAATGACACCGAGTCGGCGAACAACGCCGCCGCCTCCGCGCTCTTCCCCTCGGCGAGCAGCGGGAACAAACGCTGTACGGTCTGCGCCGGTGATTCTGCTGTCATGCGTGCCGACCTTACAGGCCGGACCTGCGGAGTAGGCCCGCCAAGTGCGGGTCCGCGTCGGCGGCTCTCAGCTCAGCTGCTCGGCGAGTCCGACGACGATGCCCTCGGGGCCGCGGACGTAGCAGAGCCGGTAGATGTTCTCGTACTGCACGATCTCGCCGACGAGTTCGGCGCCGCGGGCCCGCAGGCGGGCGACGACGTCCTCGATGTCGTCGACGGCGAACATGACGCGACGAAGCCCGAGCGTGTTCGCCGGCGCGTCCTTCGGTTCGGGGGTGATGGCCTTCGGCCTGTGGAACCTCGCCAGCTCCACTCGCCCGGGGCCGTCCGGGACCCGCAGCATGGCGACGTCCTGCCGGACGTCGTCGAGCCCGATGACACGCTCGGCCCCGCGCCATTCGAGTGGCCCCTGGCCCTCCAGCTCCAGGCCCAGTTCGACGAAGAACGCGATGACGGCCTCAAGGTCGTCGACGACGATGAGGACGTTGTCCATCCGCTGGACCGTCATGCCGGGTCTCCTCCGGGTGGCGCGGCCAGTAGCCGCTTCTGACCTTGGGACGGAGATGATAGGCCGTCCTCGGCATCCTCGGCCACGGAACAACCTCATGGTCGGCGAGGTGCGGGACGGCAAGGAGCCTGCGGGTGGGGTCCCGGCCTTGGATAATGAGGCCGGGGTCGCCTTGCCGGCGCAGGTCGAGCAAGGGGTGTACGACCTTTGACATGGTGAACCCGCTCGGGGCGAGCGGGGCGGAGGCTTTCGGGGGGCGCGTATGGTCAGCGAGAACACTGCCAGGCTGGCGGTGCTCATCGACTCCGACAACGCGCAGCCCGCGATCGTCGAGGCGCTGCTGGCCGAGGTCGCGAAGTACGGGACCGCGCACGTCAAGCGCGCCTACGGCGACTGGACCGGCACCAGCCTGCGGGGCTGGAAGGAGCAGCTGCTCGACCAGTCGATCCAGCCGATCCAGCAGTTCGCCTACACCAAGGGCAAGAACGCGACCGACGCGGCGATGGTCATCGACGCGATGGACCTGCTGTACTCGGACCGCTTCGACGGGTTCTGCCTCGTCTCCAGTGACAGCGACTTCACCCGCCTGGCCGCGCGCATCCGTGAGTCGGGCCTCACGGTGTACGGGTTCGGTGAACGCAAGACGCCCAAGCCCTTCGTGGCGGCGTGCGACAAGTTCATCTACATCGAGAACCTGCTGTACGACCAGAGTTCGACCACCCCGACCGCCGTGACGCTCAAACCGGCGCCCCCGACACCGGCCGCCAAGCTGAAGAAGGACGCCGCCCTCGTCAACCTTCTCCGCAACGCCGTGGAGGCGGCGTCCGACGAGGACGGGTGGGCCGCCCTCGCGTCCGTCGGCCACATCATCACCAAGCAGCGCCCCGAGTTCGACTCCCGCAACTACGGCTACGTGAAGCTCAACGAGTTGATCGCCGCGACGACCCTGTTCGTCCTGGACCGCCGCAGCCCCGGTGACGGCAAGGCGAACATCATCTACGTCCGCGACAAGCGCCACCAGGACAAGAAGCCGTCCTAGCCCCCCGCGCCAGGCGTTCGTGCGCGACGGGTGATCGGTGGGGCATGCGATGCGGGGCACCGTCCCTCGTCCTCGACGCCAGTGCCTCCAGCGAGCGGCCGTGGGCCCTTTCAGCGCCGGGCGCCCGGTGTGAAGACGCCGATGCCGTTGGCGACCGCGCGTTCTGATCCGTCCGAGGGGGCGTTGCGGACGGTCACCGAGGGCTCGCCGGGGGATCGCGCGACGAACGTCGACGAACCGCCGCCGTCGAGGTTCACGGCGTCGTCGGCACCCGCCTTGTCCAGCAGGGAAGCCAGCTCGGCGACGGTCACCCCGCCGCTTTGCTCGGACCTTCCGTCCACCACCACGAGGTAGAAGCGGCGGCCGTCGCGGCTCACCCCGGCGGCCGTGCGCGGCGCCGGGCCGGTGGCGCTCAGGCCGTCCAGCGGCCTGCCGTTCCGCAGGATCGGGAACCCGCCGACGGCGAACCGGAAGCGGACCGGCCCGGTGAAGCGGTAGGAGACCCGCACCCGGTCGCCGGGCTTGAGGCGGCGCAGCGCCTCGGCGCCCTTCTCCCTCCCGACCAGCACGGTCGTGCCGGACGGGATCGCGCCGCCGCCCACCGTGCCGGAGACCCCCGTCACCACGCCCCGGCGCACGGTCACCTCGGCGGTGTTCGTGCTGCACGGGTCGTTGCGCACCTTGTCCGTCCCGCATACCGCGCGCTGCCGGGACACCTCCCCCCATGCGGGGCCGAACGCCCCGACGCCGCCGACCGGGAGCGCGTACTGGTTGAGGCCGCGCAGGGCGATGGACGTCTTGCCGGAGCGGACCGTCCCGGTCAGGCGCAGGCGCGCCATGTGCCCCCGCCGGTCGGCGCCGACTCCGATGACGTCCTCGGCGGACGTGCCGGGCGGCAGCGGGGGGCCGAACCGCTGCCCGTCCGGGACGGCCCCCTTGAGCGGGCGGCCGCCGTCCACCTCCGGCCCGGACGACGACCCCGTGGGCGGCACCCCGGAATGGGTCTCGCTGATGTTGAAGAAGTCGCCGTTCACGCCCGCCACGGCGTGCTGCGCGTCCGCCATCGCCGACACCGTGCGCCGCGCGGCGACCACGGGCGGCCGCAGGAGGCCGACCCCGGCCCTGCGCAGGTCGACGCCCACCAGATCCCCGGCGACCCGGCCGCCGGCCCCGGACGTCTCGAACCTGCGGAACGTCGCGCCGGACGCGAGCTTCTCCGAGGAGGTG
Source organism: Actinomadura sp. NPDC023710 (assembly GCF_040639875.1). Lineage (NCBI taxonomy): Bacteria > Bacillati > Actinomycetota > Actinomycetes > Streptosporangiales > Thermomonosporaceae > Actinomadura > Actinomadura sp. NPDC023710. The sequence continues at coordinate 138,704 of NZ_JBFAGB010000002.1, read as the reverse complement.
AACCGCACGTCCCCGACCTCGGCCGAGACCCGGGCCCGCGCCCCCGCCGCGTCCGCCCGCTCACCCGACCCCGCCCCGTCGCCGCCCGGCGGCGGGGGCACATCGGCTCGCGCCGGAATCCCTCCAAAGCCGACCGCCACGACTGCCGCCGCCGCAGCCACCTGCTTACGCGCCATTCGCTCGCCCTCTCGTTGACCACGGTGCGATTGATCATGGCGCGCGCACGGTTAAAACCTGGATGCTCGCACGCTAACATCGGTGCAAGATACATCGACGTTTGCGATAGACATCGCGGAGAGCCGCCCCAACAGCGATCGGGTGGGCCCGCACTTGGCGAACCCACCTGATGCGCAGTTGAGCAGCTCAGGTCATGTGCACCGTTCCAGCGGCGTGCGCCACCTCCGTTGTGAGCACCCAGAGGGCAGCCGTCAGGGGAAATATCAGGAGGCGTTTCATCGTGGAAAGCCTATCCTCTCCAATGAATCCGAAGGTTCCTCGGGTCGTAAGGAAAGTATAGGGGGTTTGAGGGCGGGACGGGATGACTGATCGGCAAGTCGAGCGATCAATACGATTATGGGGCTTATGTCAGAATTTTGCACGAATTAGCGCAATTGGTGTTTTAGTGCGCGGATCAATCCTTACGTCCCCGTGGCCTCGTCGAGGCGGCGGAGGCGGTTTCGGAGAATCTCAGCATCGGGCAGGTCGAGCGAGTCGAAGATCTGCGCGGCTTCCTGCCAGTACGCCCGGGTCTTGTCCTGGCCCTCGAGGTGCAGGAAGGCGCTGCCGAGACTCTCCAGCGTCTTGCCGATCTCGTCCGGCACGCCGATGCGGGCGGCGAGGTCGCGGGCCCGCTGGAGATGGTCGACGGCGGCCGGATAACGGCCGGACGCCGTCAGCGTCTCGCCCAGATGCCGGAGGGCGAGCGTCTCCTCATACCGCTCGTTGATGGACTGTGAGATCGCCAGCGCCCGTTCATGGTGAATAAGAGATTCACTGTATCGGCCGATATTGTGGAACGTGGCACCGATGCCGATCAGTGTCTCGACCTGGGTTCGCCGGTCGCCCAGTTCCATCGCCAGGGCGAGCGCCTTCCGGTAGTTCGCCAAGGCCGTCTCATGGTCGCCCGTGTGCCTGCTGACGTTGGCCAGGTTGATGAGCATGATCGCCCGGTGCTGGGGGCCGAGTTCCGCCGCCGCGGCGGCCGTCCGCCCGTAGTAGTCCACTGCCCGATCGACGGCTCCCATGCGGAGCATGAGATCGCCCATGTTGTTGAGGGCCATCGTCCCGCCGCGCGGGTCCCCGATCTCGGTAAAGATGGCCAGGGCCCGCAGGCGCAGTCGCTCGGCCTCCCGGTACCGGCCCTTGTACTCCAGGAATATCGCGGTGTGGTCGAGATTCTTCGCCTCGCCTCGCCGGTCGCCTAACGACCGGTAGATGGCGAGCGCTTCCTCGACGTGGGCGAGCGCCTCGGAAAAGCGGGAGCGATGCCAGAGGATGAGGCCGATGTGATCGAGGATGTTGGCCTCGCCGTGCCGCTCGTCGATCGACCGGAAAACCGCCAGCGCCTTTCCGGCGTCGTCCAGGGCGCTGTCGTACTCGCCACTGCGGAACCGGACGAGGCTGCGATCCGACAACGCGCGGCCGAGTGTGAGCCGGTCGCCGGTGTCGTGGAGGGCGGTGATGGCGCGAGAGTGGAGCCGTTCCGCCGTGTCCCAATGCCCCTGCGACTCCAGGTACCCGGCGAGGACCCGGGCGAGTCCGGCGACGTGGCCGGGCAGCCCGGCGCGGTCGGCTTCGGCGGCGGCGTTTAGCAGGCAGTGGTGCTCGGCGGCGAACCAGGCGGCGGCTTCCGCCTCGTCCGCCGGCGATCGGAGTTCCGGGAGCGGGACGACCGGCAGCGGGTCGCGCGCGGGGCGGTGCGAAAAGAGCAGCCGGTCGGCCCGCTCGGCCGTGGCGAGGTAGAAGTCGAGAACCCGGTGGAGGGTCCGGCGCCGCTCCTCGTCCGGATCGGCCACGCGGGTGAGGCGTCGGGCGTAGTCGTGCACGAGGTCGTGGAAGCGGTAGCGGCCGCTGACCGGTTCGATGATCAGGTGGCGGTCGAGGAGCTCCTCCAGGATCCGCTCGGCCTCCCGGACCGGGCGGGCGAGCGCGGCCGCGGCCGCGTGCGCCGTCAGATCGGGGCCGGGATGCAGCCCGAAGGCTCGGAAGGCGTCCCGGAGCGGTGTGGGAAGTCCGCGGTAGGAGACCTCGAACACGGTGGTGATCTCGCGGCCCTCGTCCCGCAACTCGTCGAGTCTCCGGTCGTCGGGAGTCAGGCGGGCGAGCAGGTCGCGTGTGCTCCACGCGCGGCGGTGCCGCAGCCGGCTCGCCGCCATGCCCACCGCGAGCGGCAGCCGCCCGCAGCGTTCGACCACCTCGGTGACGTCGTCGCCTGCCTCCGCGCGCCCGGCCCCCGCGATGCCGGTGAACAGGTCCGTGGCGTCCCGGACCGGCAGGACGTCCAGGGATAGCGGCCAGGAGTCGTGCAGCCCGGTCAGCCGGCGGCGGCTGGTCACGATCACCAGGCATCCGGCGGACGCGGGCAGCAGCGGCCTGACTTGGTCGTAGCCCGTGGCGTCGTCCAGGACGAGGATCGCGCGGCTTGCCGCCAGTTGGGAGCGCCACAGGGCGGCCCGCTCGTCCAGCGCCCGAGGCACCCGGGTCGCAGGGAGCCCGATCATGCGGAGCAGCGTGTCGAGCGCGTCCGCGGGTTCGAGCGGCTTCTGCCGGGGGTCGTGCGCGTGCAGCGAGAGGAACATGTGCCCGTCGGGGAAGTGGTCCGCCAGGCGGTGTGCGAGGCGGACGGCGAGCGTCGTCTTGCCGACGCCAGCCATTCCGTCGAGGGTGATGACGGTGACCGTGGACGCGCTTGGCGAGCTGTCGGACCCCTGGTCCTGCAGGGCCGGCACCATGTCGATGAGGTGCCGGAGCTCTTCGTCGCGTCCGACGAACACCCGCGGGTCGTGGGGCAGGTTGTGCGGACGCCGGTCGACGCTCAGCTGGGTTCCGGGGACCCGCAGCAGCGCCGGATCGGACCGCAAGATGCGCTGCTGGAGCTGCCGGAGCCCCGGCCCCGGATCCGTCCCGGACTTCTCCACGAGGAGGTCGTGGGTGCGCCGGTACACCTCCAGAGCCTCGGCCTGTCGCCCGCACCGGTACAGGGCCACCATCAGCCGCTCGACGGGTCGCTGGTCCTGCGGGTGCCGTTCCGTGAGGTCCGAAAGCTCGCGGATGAGGTCGGCGTGGTTACCGCGCTGGAGTTCCAGATCGATGCGGTAGAAGGCGGCGGCGAGCAGTTCCTGCTCCAGCAGGTGGCGGGTGCGCTCGGCCCAGTCGCCGGTCAGGTCGGCGAGCGGTTCGGCGCGGCAGAGCGCGGCCGCCCTGCGGTGGTGGTCCAGGGCGTACTCGTCGTCGCCGCTCTCGGCGATCGCCCGTGCCTGGTCGCGAAGCAATCGGAAACAGTGCAGATCGATTGACTCGTCCGCGACGTCGATCAGATAGGAGCCCTGCCGGGACACTAGGGCGGCGCCCTCGGCGCCTTCCAGCCGATGCCGCAAACGCGTCATATACGAGTGCAGACCCTGCCGGGCTTTGGCTGGCGGGGTATCGCCCCATACCCGCCGTATGAGAATCTCAGTGGGTACGGGTTGCCGCGGAGTCAACAAGAGCGCGGCGAGCACGCATCGCTCCTTGGTCGTTCCGAGGTCGCGCCGCTGGCCGTCGATCCACAGCTCAACGGGGCCTATGACGCGGAACTCCACCGGCGCCCCTTTGTGGAAATGTACTCCTGAGTCGATTTTTGCATCGGACGCCCGGTATGACCAGGGTTTTGGTCATAGTTCACATGGCCATCAGGGGCCGTCCCACTTACCGAGTCAGGCCGACTGCAAGGTTTCGTCAAGTTCCCCGATCGACACTCGAATCCGGAGGGCGGGTCATTTCCGATCCGCGACGGAGGAACGGATGGCAACATCCAAGGTCAAAGGGGGTTCCTTGACGGGGACAATGGGTTTCGAATGGCGCCGGGCCCTGAGCCGCTTCGATGTCGGCTGGTGGGGCGGCCTGGGGGATCGGCGCACCCTGCTCGTGGTGGTGGGCTCGCCCGAACTCGGCCAGCCCACCCTGGACGTGGCGCGACTGGCAGGCGCCGATCCGCGCCTGCGGGTGCTCTTCACAGCGCTCCCGGGGCCCGCCGAGGCCGCGGCTGACGCGCTCCTCAGGGACGCGGGCACCGTCCCGCTACCCTGGCGTGAGGCGAGAGCCGGCGACTTCGCACTGGTGGTAGCCGCGTCTCCCGCCCCCAGGGGCGGGCCGGCGGCGCCGATGATCGTGCTCCCGCAGATGAACGTGGAACCCACGCCACACAAGGCGCCTGCGAGAGGGCACGCTGGGCCGGTGGTCCTCGCTTGCGCTCACGAGTTGGACCGTCCTATGCCGGGTGGGGACAGCGCGGCCACGAAGGTGGTCGTGGTCGGTGACTCCGTCCATGACCGGATCGTCGCGAGCCTTCCGTTCCGGGACTTCTACAGGCGTGCACTCGGGGTGAACCGGCATCGCAAACTCGTCGTCGTGGCGCTTCCGGCCGCCGCCCCCCGGGCCCGTTGTGCGGGTGTCCAATGCGAGGCGGGAACTCTCGTGCAACGCCTGCTCGCCGAGCTGACACCCGTCGGCCACCAGGTCCTGAGCCTCTATGAGCCGGGACTCCATCCCTGTACAGGTGGGCTCAGCGTGGCCGATCTGCGTGGCGGTCTCGGGCTCCTGCCGCCGGAGGCGGACTGGCGTGCGGCCCTCGTCGCCGCAGACTGGATCATCGGCGCTCCGGGCCCGGTGACGCGGTACGGCACGATCACCGGCGTTCCGGTGCTGCTCACGGACACGCCGCCTCATGCGGTGGCACACGATTTCCCGAGCCCGTTCGCATGCGGCGTCCGGCTGATGCCGCATCGCCCTGTCCTGGAGCAGCTGTCCGATGCGGCGGTGCACTGGAGGCCGGACCGCGTCCGGCAGGCGGCCCGGCGGATCACGTCAGAGCCGGGGCGTTTCGACCGCGCGATACGCCGCACTATGTACAGGCTCCTGCGGCTGCCGCAGCCCGCGACGATCCCGGTCGCGGATCCGGTTTCGCCGCCCTTCCGCATCGAGTGCCCTGTTGACCATCCGATCGACGCTTGTCAAGGAGGCTGAGCATGGACGGCACGACTGATTCGTGGGAGCAGGGTCCGTTCGGGCTCGACGCCCGTAGGGGCTCGACGATGCCGGCGCAGCGCAGCGTCCTTGCGGTGGCGCACCATCTGACGGCGGCGACGCGGCTGGCGGACGTCATGCCGCTGCTGGAAACCGACCGGAGGGTGGCCGTCGCCTACACTGCCGCACCGGCGTCGATCTTCACCGGCGGACTGGACTCGCATCTGCGGGACCTCGGCGGACTGGTGCTGCCGTGGCGGCAGGCGGTCACGACCAGGTTCGACCTCGTCGTGGCGGCGAGTCATGGATTGCTGGAGAACCTGCACGGGCCCGTCATGACGATCCTGCACGGGGGCGGTCCCGGCAAGCTGCTCGGCCGCCTTCGCGGCATTGGCCCACCCGCCGCTCGACCTGTCACGGGCCTGATCAGGGAGCGGATCGTCGTCGCGGGACGGGTCGTGCCCTCGGCGATGGCCCTGGCGCACGAGCGGCATCTGAGAATGCTCGACCACGAGTGCCCGGAGGCGCGGCCCGTCGCTTTCGTCTGCGGAGACCCCTGTCTGGACAGGTTGACGGCGAGCCTGCCCCACCGCGAGGCCTACCGGCGAGCGCTGGGCGTCCAGCGCGACCGGCGGCTCGTCTTCGTCAGCTCCACCTGGGACCGGGACTCGCTGTTCGGGTCGCACCCCGACGTGCTCCTACGGGTTGCGTCCGAGCTGCCGCGCGACGAATATCAGATCGTCGCGGCACTTCACCCGCACATCTGGTCGTGGTATGGCAGGAGGCAGGTGCTGTCATGGCACACGGACTGCACGCGGCTCGGCGTTCGGCTGCTGCCGCCGGAGGAGGGCTGGCGCGCCGCATTGGTCGCCGCGGACCGGGTCATCGGCGACCACGGATCGGTGACGTATTACGGCGCGGCGCTGGGCGTGCCGGTGCTTCTCGGCGCGTTCCCGGAGGACAGCGTGGCACCTGGAACGCATACCGCGAGGCTCGGCACGGTCGCTCCTCGGGTCGACTGGACTCGGCCGCTCGTTTCTCAACTCGGCGAAGCCGCGCTGGCTTTCACCGGGCGAGTTCACGATGAGATGCGTCAGGACCTGAGTTCCAGGCCCGGGGAGGCGGCCCGCCTGATCCGGGCTGAGATGTACCGGCTGATGCGGCTCCGTGACCAAGCGCGCCCGCCGGACGTGTTACCCGTTCCGGTGCCGTGTCCGCCCACCCGCATGCGGGCGGCGTGATGGCCGCGCTGGTTCGGGTTTGGGAAGGCCCGACCGAGTTCCGAGACGCGGAAACGGTACGCGTCCTGGCCGGAGGCCAGGCACTCAGGCTGGTGCGCGTCCTGGAAAGCAGTGGTCCCCCGTCCCGGCCGCCGCTGGACGAGCATCTGGTGGCAGGGCCCGGTGAGACGTCCCAAAGCCTGCTGTCCTGCGCAGACGTGATCGTTCGCGCTGTCGGCGAGCCGACCCTGCGCCGGGCGGCCGTTCCGGGGTGTCTGGTGGTGGCCGAGAACACGCGGCACGGATGTCTCCTGGCCACGGACTGTTGGTCAGCACGGCTCGTCCCGGTCCTCGGCGAGAGGTGCACGGACGAGGACGCGTTGGCGTATGCGTCGGTGTTGCACGCCTGGATGGTGGCGGGCCGCCCGCTTGGCGCGCTTACCCGCCTCACCGTGGTTCGAGGAAATGCCCTCGCGAGGGTCAGGGTTCAGGCTCCGGTGGCACCGGCGACTCCGACCGTCCAGGCGGAATCTCGCCGAGCCGCGCCCTGACCGGCGTGGCCTGCGGCGAGCCGAGTTCGGTGTAGATGGCGAGCGCCTGCTCCAGGTAGCGGCGCTCGTCCGCCGGGGCATTCTGGTGCGCTGCCACCCGAGCGAGCTCCTGCAACGCGCCGGCCTCCACATGACGCGCGCCGGACTCCCGGGCGACGCCAAGGGACGCGTGGAATGCGTCGGTGGCCTCGTCCGGGCGTCCTGCCACCAGGCGGGCCTGGCCGAGACAGGTCAGGGTCCGGGCCTGATGGTACGGCTCGTCGAGTCGTGTGAACGTCTCGAGCGCACTGGTCAGCACCGCGTCGGCCTCGCTGTGCCGCCCCTCCGCGCTCAGCGCCTCGCCGATGTGCCGGTCCATCAGCGCGATGCCGCGCGGTCGGCCGAGAGCCGCGTGCACGTCCCGCGCCTCCGTGAACAGGTCGACAGCGCGCATCAGGTCGCCGGTGGCGAGCGCGACTATACCGAGCCCCTCCAGCGCTGCCGCTTCGCCGAGGCGGTGGCCCGACCGCCGTTCCAACGCGAGCGCGGCCTCGTACCGGTCCCGGGCGGCCTCCAAGTCCTGGAGGTTGAGCCAGGCCACGCCGAGACCCTCCAGCATCCGCGCCTGGGCGCGCGAGTCGTCGCAGCTTTGGGCGGCGGCGAGTCCGAGCTCGTACGTCCGGATCCACGCCCGGTAGTGCTTGCGGTGGAGAAACAACGGCCACATCGCCTCGCTGAGCTGCCATGTGACCGAATGCAGCCCGACCTCGTGCGCCTCCCGCGCCACGGCGGCCAGATTGTCGCGCTCCTGTTCGAGCCAGGCCAGCGCCGCAGGGCGGTCCCTGAGCGTGTTGTTTCGCTGACCGGTGGTGTAACGGTCACCTAGATGCCATCGCGCCGGCATCAGGAGGAGGTCGGCGGTGACTGCGGTCGTCAGATACGAGTCGGCCAGTCGGGCCAGCACCGTCTTGCGGTCGGGCACCGCTGCCGGTTCGCGGGCCTTGTCTCGAGCATGCAGCCGGACCAGGTCGTGGAACTGATAGCGCTCGTCTCCACCCTCGAGTAAGAGGTTGGCGTCCACCAGGCCGTCCAGCAGTTCGGCAGCGTGGTCTTCGTCGGCTCCGATCAAGGCCGCGGCGGTCGCCACGTCGAAGTCGGGCCCGGGATGGATGCCGAGCAGCCTGTACGCGCGCGCCTGCGCATCATCGAGCGCCTTGTAGGAGGTGTTGAAGACGGCATCCACCGAGATGTCTCCCTCTCCCGTACGCAGGGCGGAAAGACGGCGCGCTTCGTCGTCGAGCTCGGCGACGGCGCGGGCGAGCGGCCACCGCCGCCGGGCCGCGAGGCGGGCGCCCGACGCGCAGACCGCGAGCGGCAGCGTCCCGCACAGTGCCACCAGCGATCGGGCGTGCTCGCGTTCGGCGCCGATCCTGTCCGCGCCGATAAGATGCTCCAGCAGTTCCAGCGCACCCGGTACACCGAGCGGATCGACGTCCACGAAGCGTGCGCCGTCCACCACGAGCCCGGACAGCCGCCGCCGGGAGGTGACCACAACGAGCGACCCGCCTGCGCCGGGCAGCAGCGGCCTTACCTGGGCCGCCGAGACCGCGTTGTCCAGAAAGACAATAAGGCGGCGTCCCGTTGTCAGAGAACGGAACAGTGCCGCCTGCTCGTCGATGCTGGGTGGGATGTCCTCCGGGAGGGCGCCCAGCGCCCGCAGGAAGCGTTCCAACGGCTCATCCGGGGGGAGCGGCTCGGCTCCGGAGAATCCACGCAGGTCGACGAATAGCTGGCCCTCGTATTCGCTTTTCAGCTCGTGTACCCAGTTCAGGGCCAGCGTGGTTTTTCCGACACCGCCCGGTCCGGTGATCACCACGAGCCCCTGCCGACCTGCTCGGGTCCGCAGTTCCGCCATTTCATCGTGGCGGCCGGCGAACAGACCGGGCGCCGGCAGTTGAGCCGGAGCAGGAAGGGACGCGCTGCGCGGCATGGTGATATGGACACCGCCGGCGATGGAACCCGCCTGGACGCTGGAACCCGCTATCGTTCCGGTCAGTTCGTTGGCCCACCGGTCCCGTTCATCCGGAGACTGCACCATCGATCCATCCCATGACATGGCGGACGAGGGGATTCGCGTCCGATCCGCTGTTCAACTTACCTCTCGCTGTTCCGGATCGGCAATTTAAGTCGGCATTAATTGCCGTTTTGGTCGGAAAAATTCAGTGAGTAATGCCGGTTTTGGTGATTGGATTGTCGCGGGCCTCATGATGAACTGTGAGGGTGACAGATCCGATGACCGTTGCAGTCGCTACCGCGATGGCGGGCAAGGCCGTCGAGGTCGCCGGTGAACCCGTCCGGGCCGCTGTCGCCGAACTCTCCCGGCGGGTCCGGGAGAGATTCCGCGGCCGTCCGACCGATGAGGAGGCCCTGGCCAGGGCGACCGGCGATCCGGCGCCCGACCGGATCGCCGCCCTCGCAGGCGCCGTTCAACGCCTCATGAGCGAGGAGCCCGAGTTCGGCACAGAGCTGCGTAACCTCTGGAACCAGGCCCAGACCAACGCCGCCGCCACGAACGACGGCGTGGTCAATGTCCTCAACGGCCGGGCCGGGAAGGTGATCCAACTCAGGGACGTCCACGGAGACCTGAACATCGGCTGACCCCTCTTCGCGGCGTCGGTCAGCCGAAGGTGGGGAGGCCGTAGTGGTCCTGGTCGGACGGGCGGGGGGCCTCGGGGCCGTCGCGGCCGAGGCGGAGCATGCGGCAGACGCGGACCGTGCGGAACTCGCGGCCCCGGACGCTGAACAGGTGGCCCGACGTCGCCCGGATGCCGTCGGCGATCGCGGTCCACTCGGCGAGCTCGGCGTCCGACGGGGTGTCGCCCTGGAACTCGCGGAGCCTCGGCATCAGGTCGGTGAAGTGGCGCGCCAGCCGGTCGCGGGCCTCCTCCGGGTCGTCGCCGCCGGTGAGCGGGGCCCAGGCCGCGCCGTCGACCTCCACCGCGATGAAGGTGGGCGGGAGCAGCACGACGCCGGGGTGCGTGCGGATCGCGTGCCGCGCCTCCGTGCGGATCATGTCCGGGACGGTGCCGGCGACCGGCAGCCGCCCGACGAGGTTCAGCCGGAGCTGCGCCTCCCACGGGCCGCACGGCGCCGGCGGGTCGAGCAGGTGGTCGCGCAGCAGGCCGTCGGCGGTGAGGTCGGCGTCGGTGGACCGGGGCGGCTCCATCACCCGGTCGCCGAGCAGGATGAACTTCTCCACCCGGACGACGCGGTAGCGGCGGTCGCCGATCTCCCACTCGTCCTTGGCGAGCTGCTCGCCCTCCTCGGGGTCGAGCCGCGCGGCCGCCGCGAGCATCGCCCGGACGGTCGGGGGATCGGTCTCCTGCGCGGCGGAGGTGCGGAGGTCGATCGCGAGGTTGTAGCGGGCGGTGGCCGGGCCGTCCGCGCCCAGCGACCCGATCCGCCATTCTTTCCCGAATTGCACTGCGTAACCGAACTCGGGGGATCCCGCGGGAAAGAGCTTTGGATATCCCTGAATCCGCTCACCGAGTTCCCGATCTCGGACGTCCGCGACCGGATCGAGCCGGGCCACCACGTTGATGTGATCGTACCCGTGCATCAGCGGGAAGGTCATGCCCGCATCCTGGCCGGACGCGGCACCGCTCGCACGGCTTTTCCCGCATTCGAACGCCGGAAAGATTCGGTCTTGAGAGTATTTGCGAGGTTTATTTGGCGGGGCTGTTCGGCGAGGGTGACAACGACTTTCCTATCGTCCGGATGGGGGGTGAGGTCGTCCGCGAACGCTCCGGCGGGGCGCGCTGGGAGAACGGCCGCGTGAGCCGTCCGGCACGGCGGCACGGGAGCCGGCGCCGTGCCGGACGACGGTCTTACAGAGCGGGCGTCAGGGACTGCTGCAGGTGAGGGCCGGGGGCGCCTGGTTGCCGCCCGGGGCGTTGACGGTGAACCCGAACGAGGCGGACGCGCCCGGCGCGAGGTCGGCGTTCCAGCCGACCGGCTTCACCGTGACGACGTTGCCGCTCGTGCTCGGGGTTCCGTTCCACAGGCCGCTGATCTGCTGGCCCGAGCCCATCGTCAGAACGGCCGTCCACGAGCTGACGCGGCTGGAGCCCGCCTTGACGGTCACCTGGCCGTTGAAGCCCGTGTCCCACTGCGCGGTGCGGGTGTAGGAGCAGGTGACGGCGCCGGGGTCGCCCGGGTCGCCGGGGTCGCCCGGGTCCGTGCCGCCCAGGGCTTCGAGGGACGCGTTGTAAGCGGGCTTCTTGCCGTAGTTGTCGTCGAACAGCAGCGCGGCGCCCTCACCGGGGAACACGTCGGGAATCCACGAGTACTTGTCGGTGATGCCCCAGACGGTGATGACGGTGCAGCGCGACACGGCGAGGCACGCGGAGACGACCTTCTTGTAGTCGTTCGCCTGGGTGGCGAGCTTGGAGCCGTCGGCGGGCGTGGACATGCGGATGTCCAGCTCGGTGATGTGGACGTCCACGCCCAGGTCGGCGAAGCGCTGCATGTTGGCCTGCATGTCGGACGGGACGTTCCCCAGCGTCAGGTGCGCCTGCAGTCCCACGCAGTCGATCGGGACGCCGCGCGCCCTGAAGTCCTTGACCATGGCGTAGACCGCATTGCTCTTCGCGTTCTGGCCGTCGATGTTGTAGTCGTTGTAGCAGAGCTTGGCGGCGGGGTCCGCCGTGCGCGCCGCCCGGAACGCCTCCTCGATGTAGCCGTCGCCGATGACGCGCTGGAACACCGAGTCGCGCCGCGCGCCGGAACCGTCCTGGAACGCCTCGTTGACCACGTCCCAGTAGGCGATCTTGCCCGCGAAGTGGCCGGCCTCCTTCGCGATGTGGTTGCGCATGGCGCTCAGCAGGTCGTCCCGGGACGAGATGCCGCCGGCCCAGCCCGGCAGCTGGTTGTGCCACACGAGGGTGTGCCCGCGGATCTTCATGCCCTGGGCCTGGGCGTGGCCGACGATCTGGTCGGCGGCGCCGAAGTTGAACGAGTTCCTGGACGGCTCGGTGGTGTCCCACTTCATCTCGTTCTCGGGCGTGAGCTGGTTGAACTCGCGGTCGAGCGTGGAGGCGTACGCCGATTCGCCCATGTGGGCCTGGGCGGCGGCGGTGCCGAAGACCCGGCCCTTGGCGGCGGCGGCCTCCTTGAGCGTGCCCGGGGCGGCCTCCTTGGTCGTGGCCAGAGCGGGAGGCGCGACGGCCACCGGCGCCGCCAGGAGCAGTGCGCCCGCGCTGAGCAGCGCGATGAATGCTCTCCTCATGGTCTCGTTCTCCTTGCAGGGGTGGGAGGATGAGGGGCTTCGAAAAGTTTCGATACTTTTCGGCAACCGACAGGAAAGTAACCCCGGGGGTCCCGAGCGTCAACCGGTTGTTTCCTGTTTTCAAAGGGCAGGCATGCATAGGGTGTGCCCTACCGCGGAACCGTCCTTCGAAATGTTTCGATGCCTCGGCCGTGGTCCGGTGTCCCACCCTCCCCGTGCGCCTGGTCGCTGATGGGTGTCGCGTCCGCGTCGCCGCCGCGCCGTTCAGAAAAGGGTGCGTAAAAATACCCGCCGCGGACCAGTGAAAGATTGATCGATAGGGCATCTCATAAGAGAGCGACGAAACGGATTCATTCGTAAGACGAGTGTTTTCTGTTTTCATCCGAAAAGTGATCCGTGGTGCCGTGGGGCGCCGCGGGGGAAGGGAGATCGATGGACTCTTCGGCAGTGCCGCGCGCCGACCTCGTGCTGGAGGGCGGCGGCGTGAAGGGCATCGCGCTGGTCGGCGCGATCGCCGAGACACAGGCGCGGGGGTACCGGCTCGGCGCGCCGGCCCGCGTCGCCGGGACGTCCGCCGGCGCGATCGTCGGAGCGCTGCTGGCGGCCGGGATGCCGGTCCCGGAGATGGTCGAGCTGATGCGCGGGCTCGACTACCGGTCGTTCCAGGACGGCTCGCGCTTCGCCGTCGTCCGGGGCCTGTCCCTGCTCACCACTCTCGGACTGCACAAGGGCGACGCCCTGCACGGGTGGATCTCGGCGCGCCTGAAGGAATGCGGCGTCGAGACGTTCGGGCAGCTGAAAATGCACGACCCCGATTCGGCGCTCCCGCCGCGGCACGCCTACAAACTCGTCGTCGTGGTCTCCGACATCAGCAGCGGGCGAATGGTCCGCCTGCCGTGGGACTACGAGCGGTACGGACTGGACCCCGACGAGCAGCCCGTCGCGGACGCGGTGCGCGCCTCGGCGTCCATCCCGGTGTTCTTCCGGCCGCGCCGCGTCCGCCGGAACGATGGTCGCGCATGCGTCCAGGTGGACGGCGGAATGCTCTCCAACTACCCGATCACCATCTTCGACCGGGAGGACCGCGAGCCCCGCTGGCCGACGTTCGGCGTGAAGCTGTCGGCCCGTCCCCTTCCCGGCGGCGTCTTCCCGCAGTGGCGCTCCGTCCGCGGCCCCGCCGGCTACGGCCGCGCACTCGTGACGACGATGGCGGAGGCGCACGACAGGGTGCAGATGGACGAGCCGGCCATCGTGGCCCGCACGATGTTCGCCCACACCGGCGGCGTCCTCGCCACCGACTTCGACCTCGACGCCGCCACCCGCGACCGTCTCTATGCGGCCGGTCGCGAGGCCGCGGCCCGCTTCCTGGACGACTGGGACCACCGCGCCTACCTGGCGCGCCACCGCACGTCCCGTCCCCTCGCGCGCCCGGCGACCGACTGAGCCGCGTGATTTGTCGAATCTACGTACTTACGTAATAGTGGAGCGGTGACAGAGGAGACGCTGGCGGAACGCGTCGCGCGCCTGGAGGAGCGCGTGACCGCGCTCGAAGGGACCCCGCCCGGCGCCGGACGCCCGGAACCGGCCGGCACGTTCTGGGCCCTGGACGCCCTGAAGGAGCGGGTCGCCGAGCCCGGCGCGGTGCTGTTCACCGGCTCGGTGACGCTCCCGTCCGGGGAGCACTACGAATGGCAGCAGGGGCACCCGACCGGCGACCTGCTGGCGGACGACTGGTCGCAGAACGCCGAGACGCTGTCGGCGCTCGCGCACCCCGTCCGGCTGCTGCTGCTCCGGGAGATCCTGCAGGGCGCGCGCACCGCCGCCGAGCTGGCCGCCCACGAGAGCCTCGGCACGACCGGGCAGCTCTACCACCACCTTCGCCAGCTGGTCGCGGCCGGGTGGCTGCGCACCACCGGGCGCGGGCGCTACAGCGTCCCCGGCGAACGGGTGGTGCCGATTCTCACCGTGCTGGCGGCCACCCGCCGCTGACCGACCCGATGGAGGGACGATGCCCAGGACACTCGCACGATTCAGGACTCTGTTCATCCTGCTTGGGCTGGTGCTGGCTCTCACCGCGCCCCTGCACGGCATCGACGTGCTCGCGTGGCTCGGGATGGCCCTCATCGTGGCCGGGTTCGTCGTGTTCTTCGTGCGCAGCGGTCCCTCGGACACCGAACCGGTCGCCCTGCGCAGCCCGGTCGAAGGACGCTGGGTGCCCGTCAACAGCCCCGCCGACAAGGTGCCCAGCCACGGAACCCACGAGCTGGGCCAGACCTACGCGATCGACCTGGTCCACGTCCCGGACGGCGGCTGGAGCGCCCTGCGGAGCCGGCCCCTCGCGGCGCGTCCGGACACGTTCCCCTCGTTCGGGCGGGACGTCCTCGCACCGGCCGACGGCGTCGTCGTCCAGGTGAGCGGGTGGCAGCGCGACCACTGGAGCCGGAACTCCTGGCCCGGCGTCGTCTACCTGATGGTCGAGGGGATGGTGTTCCGCCAGCTGCTGTCGCTCCTGACGCTGTCGGCGGGCAGGTTCGTCGTCGGCAACTCCGTCACCCTCGACCTCGGCGACGGCGTGTACGCGGTCTTCGCCCACCTGCGCCGCGGCTCGCCGCGCGTCTCCAAGGGCGACCGCGTCCGGGCCGGGGACGTCCTCGGCGAGGTCGGCAACTCCGGAAACTCCTCCGAGCCGCACCTGCACTTCCACCTCATGGACCGCCCGCGCCCGATGGCCGCCGCCGGCCTGCCGTTCGCGTTCCCCTACGAGAGCGGCGGCGAGACCCGGACCGGCGTCCCCGGCGGCCGTCACCCCTTCACCACCGCGGCCGGCGCCCCGGCCCGCTGAAGACGAGCCAGTCAGAGCGTGGTGGCCAGCTCGTCGAGGGCGGTGGTGAGCACGTCCACGCCCTTCAGGAACTCGGCGATCTCGATGTGCTCCTCGTCGGAGTGGTCCAGCGAGCTGTCGCCCGGCCCGTACGTCGCCATGGGCACGTCCCAGTGCGGCGCGACGGTGTTCATGTCGGAGGTGCCGGTCTTGAGGGTCGGCCGCGGCGTCCCGCCGTGCCGCCGGATCGCGGCCGACACCGCCCGGACCACCGGGTCGGTCCGCCCGCGGCGCACCGCCGGGACGTGCCGGACGACCGTGACCTCCCCGCCGTCCGCGCGGGCGCGCAGCCGCGCGGCCAGGGCCTCCGCGTCGTACCCGGGCGGGACGCGGCAGTCGACGTCGAGCCGCGCCTCGGTGAGGTCGCCGCGGACGCCGCGCAGGGTGGCGGCGGGCAGCCCGAACGCGCCGTGGTCGCGCTCGGGGCCGAGCGCCTCCAGCAGGTCGTGCCAGAACGCCACCGCGACCTCGGTGGCCTTGGCGGCGGGGTTGGTGGAGTGCGTCGCGGCGCGGGCCACCCGGTACTCGATGTCGATCTTGCCCTTGTAGCCGAGCACCACCCGCGACCAGCCGCTCGGCTCCCCGACCAGCAGCGCGTCCGGCGCGGGGACGGTGCGCGCCAGGTGCTCGCCGCCCCGCGACAGCCGCTCCTCCTCGACCGCGCCCACCACCCGCAGCGTGCCGGGGAACGAGGGCCGGGCCGCCGCCGCGCTGATCATCGCGGCGAGCGGCCCCTTGGCGTCGGCGGCGCCCCGGCCGACGAGGCGGCCGCCCTCGCGCCGCGCCGGCAGCGGCCGGTCGACGGTGTCGAGATGGCTGAGCAGCATCACCACCGGTCCCCGGCCGGTGCCGATGTCGCCGATCACGTTGCCGGCCTCGTCGCGTCCCGCGGCCATGCCGAGGTCGTTCATGACCTTCTCCAGGTACCGCGCCAGCTCGTCCTCCCGGCCGGACGGGGAGGGGATGGACAGCATGGCGTGCAGCAGGTCGACGGGGCCGCTCATATGATCTCCAGTGTCGTGCCGGCGCCGTCCAGGGCCGCGGTGACCGGGCGGGGGAGCCGCCCGTCGCCGATCGACACCCGGGGGACGCCCGCGAGCAGGGCCTCGCGGGAGGCGATGAGCTTGCGGTGCATGCCGCCGCTCGCCGCGTGGGGGACGGGGCCCTCGCGCGGAAGCGGGCAGCGGTCGAGCAGGGAGTCCTCGTCGGACGCGTCGCGCAGCACGCCCGGCGCCGCGGTCAGCAGGACCAGCCGTTCGGCGCGCAGCGCGCCCGCGACCGCCGCCGCGACCCGGTCGGCGTCCACGTTCACCGGCGCGCCGTCCTCGCCCAGCGCGGGCGGCGACACCACCGGGACGAACCCGGCCCCGACCAGCACGTTCAGTACCCGGGGCCGAACGCCGGTGAGCCGCCCGCTGTGGTCGTCCCGGACGATGACGGTGCGGCCGTCGCGCACGGTGCGCTGCGCGGGCTTGCGCCGCGCCCGCAGCAGCCCGCCGTCCAGCCCCGTCAGCCCCACGGCCGGGACGCCGTTCGCGGCCAGGGCGCGTAGCAGCCGCGGCTTGACCCGCCCGGCGAGCGCCAGCGTGAGCACCTCCAGCATGGCCGGATCGGTGTGCCGGCTGCTCACGCCGCTCGGTGACACGAGGGTGCGGGCGGGCACGCCGAGGTCCCCGGCGAGCCGGTCGACGTCGGCGGCGCCGCCGTGCACGAGGACGACCCGGCCCGCGAGCCCGGCGAGGTCCGCGCACACCGCCTCGGCGGGCACCGCGCCGCCGCACTTCACCACGACGATCCCCATCAGACCGGAGCCCATCAGACCGGGTGCAGGCCGGGGAACCCCAGGCCCAGGGTCTCGGGCTGGCCGGTGCGGATGTTCAGGCACTGCACCGCGGCGCCCGCCCCGCCCTTCACCAGGTTGTCCAGCGCGGCGATCGCGGTGATCCGGTCGCCGTCCACCGCGAAGCCGACGTCGCAGTAGTTGGAGCCGGACAGCAGCTTCGGATCGGGGAGCCGGTGCGTCCCCGAGCGGTGCGCGACGATCCGGACGAACGGCTCGCCGGCGTAGCGCTCGCGGTAGGCGCGGCGGACGGCCCGCTCGTCGACGGAGCCGGTGCCGGTGGCGTGGCAGACGACCTGCACTCCGCGCACGGCCTCGACCCCGGTGGCGGTCATCCTCGCGTTCAGCCCGGTCAGGCGCGCCACCTCCGCCTCGTGGCGGTGCCGCACCGGGGCGAACACCCGCAGCGCGCCGCTGCGCTCGGCGTGCAGGTTGGCGTCCCCGGCGAGCGCGCCCGACCCGCTCGACCCGGTGCGCGCGTCGACGTGCACGTCCGGGCCGATCAGCCCGGTCAGGGGGTGCAGGGCGAGGATCGCCGCGGCGGCCATGCACCCGGGCACGCTGATGAGGTCGGCCTCGGCCAGCTCCGCGCGGAACAGCTCGGGGACGCCGGGGACGAACGCGCCGAGCAGCTCGGCCGCGGTGTGCGGGACGCCGTAGTACCGCTCGTAGACGGCGGGGTCGGGGTCGCGGAAGTCCCCCGAGAGGTCGATGACCGTCTTGGCCCGTCCCCTCATCTCGGGCAGCAGGCCCATGGTGGCCTTGTGCGGGGTCGCCATCAGCAGCACGTCGCAGGCGTCGAGGTCGTCGGGGGCGCTGAACAGCAGGTCGGTCTGGGCCCTCAGGTTGGGGTGGACGGAGTCCACGCGGCGGCCGGGGAACCGGGTCGAGACCGCGTGCGCGACCTCCGTCCCCGGATGGCCGATGAGCAGCCGCAGCAGCTCGCCGCCGAGGTAGCCGGCGGCGCCCATGACGGCGGCCCGGATCACGCCGCCTCCAGCACGTGGGAGACGATCGCGTCCGCGACGTCCACGTCCTCGCCGTGCGCGTCCTGGAACCCGCGGAACTCGACGTTGTGGTTGACCTCCAGGACGAGCGGCCCCTGCGGCCCCTCGATCAGGTCGACGCCCAGGATCCCGCCGCCCACGGCCCGCGCGGCCCGCAGAGCCGGCTCGACCAGCTCGGGCGTGAGCGGGCAGGGCTCGGAGCGCGCGCCCCGGGCGGTGTTGGTGCGCCAGCCGTCCGCGTAGCGGTACGTCGCGCCCACGACCGTGTCCCCGGCCACGATCACCCGGATGTCGCGTCCCGGTTTGTCGACGAGTTCCTGCAGGTAGACGATGTGCTGGAGCGGTGAGGGCAGGGCGGCCCGGTGCTCCAGGACGGTCTGCGCCGCGTCCCGGTCGCGCACCGCCGCCGCGAGCCGTCCCCACGATCCCGTCAGCGGTTTGATCACCAGGGGGAAGCCCAGCCGCTCGGCGGCCGCGGCGCCCTCGTCGGGGGTGAGCGCGACCGCCGTGCGCGGCGCCGGGACGCCGGCGCGCTCCAGCTCCAGCGAGGTGCGCAGCTTGTCGCCGCAGACGGCGATCACCTCCGACCGGTTGACCGTCGGCACCCCGCGCGCCTCCAGGATCATCGACGCGTAGAGGCCGCGGCTGTGGGAGATCTCCCGGTTCAGCGCCGCCGCGTAGAGCGGGCCGTCCGCGTCCGCCGACCGGCCGCCCGGCGCCGTCCCGCCGCCCAGTTCGGCGCTGAACCGGCGGGTGTCCACGTGCGCGTACGGCACCCCGCGGCGCTCCAGCGCGGCGAAGATGCGCTTCTCCTCGTACCGCACCCGGGAGGCCAGCACGGCCACCGGCCTCACTCGCCCCAGTCCTCCTCGATCTCGGGGGCGAGCGCGAGGGTCACCGGCTCCAGGCCGACCACCTCCAGCTCGCTGGAGCAGTCGGCGCACTGCGCGATCTCGCTGAGCCGGACCGGCTCGGCGAGCTGGACCGGGCCCTCACACTCGGGACAGGTCTGGGTCATGGTTGCCACCTCCATGGGTTCCGCTGGTCAGGTTCAGCGCCGCGGCGACGACCGCGTCCGCCGTGATGCCGTACCGGTCGAGCAGGTCCTCCTGGCCGCCCGCGCGCTCGGCGAACGTGTCGGGCATGCCGACGCGCGCCACCCGGGCGGGCGCGTGCTCGGCGAGGGTCTCGGCGACGGCGCCGCCGAGGCCGCCCGAGCGCCAGTGCTCCTCGACGGTGACGACGCCCGCGGTGCCCTCGGCCGCCGCGACCACGGCCGCGGCGTCGAGCGGGCGCAGCGTGTGCAGGTTGAGGACGGCGGCCCGCACGCCCCGCCCGGCGAGCCGGTCGGCGGCGTGGGCCGCGGCCAGCACCGGATGCGGTCCGCAGGCGATGAGCGCCACGTCCCCGCCGCGCCGCAGCCACTGCGCCCGGCCGATCTCGAAGGGGCCGCCCCCGGGAGCCGCGCCGTCCAGGCCGGGGGTGGCCGACCGGCCGAGCCGGATGTAGACGGGGCCGGGCAGCGCCGCGCTCTGCCGGACGGCCTCGCCCGCCTGCCCCGCGTCGCCCGGGACGACCACGGTGAAGCCGGGCAGCGCCCGCATGACGGCCAGGTCCTCCAGCGCGTGGTGGGTCGGGCCGAGGTGCCCGGCGGCCAGCCCGCCGTGGGTGGCGACGATGCGGACGGGCAGCGCGTTGTACGCGATGTCGATCTTGATGGCCTCCAGTGCCCGGGTCGCGGCGAAGGTCGCCATCGTCGTGACGTACGGGACGTTCCCGCTGGCGGCCAGGCCCGCGGCCGTGCCCATGAGGTTGTGCTCGGCGATGCCGAGGTTGAGGTAGCGGCCGGGGACCTCGGCGAAGGCGGCCGCATCGAACAGCCCGGTGTCGCTGTCCAGGCAGTACAGCCGGTCGTCGGCGCGCATCAGCTCCGGCAGCAGGTCGCGGTACACCTCCCGCGCGGAGCGCGGCCGGGACGTCTCGTGGGGGGCGGGGCGGTCGGCCGTCATGAGACGGCCCTCCTGCGCCGGGCCCGGAGCACGGCCAGGGACCGCTCGGCCTGGCGGCCGCTCAGCTTGGCGTAGTGGCTGCGCGTCTTCGCCTCCAGCGACGGCAGGCCGCGCCCCTTGACCGTGCGGGCGATGACCGCCACCGGAGGCCCCTCCCCGGTCACGCCGGGGGCGAGCGCCTCCCGCAGCGCGCCGAAGTCGTGGCCGTCCACCTCGCGCACCGTCCAGCCGAAGCTGCGCCAGCGGTCCGCCAGCGGCTCCAGTCCGATCGCGTCCTCGGTGGGGCCGGTGATCTGAAGGCGGTTGCGGTCGACGACGGCCGTGAGGTTGCCGAGGCGGAGGGCGGCCGAGGCCATGGCCGCCTCCCAGACCGCGCCCTCCTGCAGCTCGCCGTCCCCGAGGACGGCGAAGCAGCGGCGGCCCTGGTCGGCGACCGCGAACCCGTTGGCGAGCGCGAGCCCGTGCCCGAGCGATCCGGTGGGCATCTCCACCCCGGGCACCGCGCGGACCGGATGGCCCATCAGCCTGCTGCCCGGCCGGGAGTACTCCGCCAGCTCCGCGACGGGGAAGAAGCCCCGCTCGGCCAGCACCGCGTACAGGCACATCGCGCCGTGCCCCTTGCTGAGGAGGAAGATGTCACGCTCCACCGCGGCGGGACGGCGCGGATCGACCCGCATCACCTCGAAGTACAGCAGGGTGAGGATCTCCACCAGCGACATCGACCCGCCGAGGTGGCCGCCCTCCGGCCCGGCGCACATCCGCACGATGTGCTCGCGGACCCGGTGGGCGACCGCCGGCAGGTCCGCCGCCGGCGGACCGGCCGGTGCCGGCGCGCCCATCAGCGCCCGCCGGGAAGCGAGGTGAGCACGAAATGGCCGGGCAGGTGGACGGCGAGCCCCTCGCGGATCTCGGCCACCAGCGCGTCCCCGTCCAGCCGGATCGTCGAGGACCTGCGGTCCAGCAGCGTCGCCGCGGCGGTGAAGTCGCCGACCAGGGCCATGCCCGCGGGCACCATGCGGGTCCGGCTGACCTTGACGCCCTGCACGGCGAGCCGTTCCAGGAACGCGCCGTCCCCCACGAGCGGCCACCAGTCGTCGGGGTGCATGACGATCCCGTCCGCCGACCCGCCGTACCACTCGCACAGCGCCGCCGTCGCCAGCAGCGTCCGGGCCGCCGACCCGCCGTCCGCCGGGTCGGCGGGACGCCGCCGTAACCCGGGGACGCGCAGCAGGCCCTGAATCGGTCCCGTTCCGTTGAGCAGGACGTCGTTCTCCGCCGTGCCGAGCCGCACCAGCAGGCGGTAGTCGACGAACGCGGCGAGCGCGGCGGGGTCGGCGAGGATCTCCTTGGGCACCGGCACCGAGGCCCGCACGACCTGCGTCCGGACGGTCGCGGAGCCCACCTCGAACTCCCACTCGGGGGCGGCGTCGTCCGGCGAGGTGTTCTCGGCCCGCTCGGTGAAGACGGTGACCTCGTCGGCGTCCACGACGGCCTTGCGGAGCAGGTGCCGGACGGTGAGGCGCGGACGGCGCCTGGCCGGCGGGAACAGGTCGCTGATGGAGGCGCGCAGCCCGACCGCCGCGTCCGGGCCGTGCCGCGCGTGGGCGAGCGCGAACTCCTCGCCCGGGCTGCGCCGGGTCAGCTCGGGATCGTCCAGCATCATGCGCACGTCGGACATGGGCACATCGGACATGGTCAGACCCCCAGGGAACGGCCGCCGTCGACGACCTGGACGGTGCCGGTCACGAAGCTCGCGCGGGCGCTCAGCAGGAACACCCCGGCCGCCGCGACCTCCTCCGGACGGGCGACCCGGCCGAGCGGGATGCCCGCCTCCCGCGCGACGCGGGCGGTCTCGGCCTCGGGCTCGCCGGTGATGCCGGACAGCAGCGCGTCCGTCGCGGTGTACCCGGGCGCGAGGACGTTGACGGTGACGTCCCCGGGGCCGAGCTCGTGCACGAGGGTCTTGGCGTAGCCGACCAGCCCGGTCCGCACGATCCCCGACAGCGCGAACGCGGGGATGAGGTCGCGGATCGTCTCGCTGGTGACCATCAGCACCCGGCCCCAGCCGGCCTCCCGCAGGTGCGGGAGCGCCGCCTGCACGAGCCCGATGTGGGAGACCATCCCGAGGTCGAGCGCGGCGCGGTAGTCGTCCGGGCCGAACGCCCCGGTCGGCCCGGCGGGCGGCCCGCCCGCGTTGGTGACCATGATGTGGACGGCGCCGTGCTCGGCCGCGGCGTCGTCCACCCAGGCCCGCGCCGCCGCGGTGTCGCGCACGTCCAGCGCGCGGGTCCCGACCTCCGCGCCGAGGTCCGCGAGGATCCCGTCGCGGGCCTTGGCCAGCCGGCCGGGGTCGCGGCCCGCGATCGACACCGTGGCGCCCTCGCGCACCAGGTCGCGGGCGATCGCGAGCCCGATGCCCGCCGACCCGCCCGCGACCAGGGCCACCTTGCCGTTCAGTCCGAGGTCCACGTCACACCCTCTTCTCGTAGCCGTACCGGTGCAGCAGCGGGAGCGCCATGAGCGTGGTCGCGGAACGCTGGGGGCGCGGGAGCGCGGCGTGCCACCTGCGGTCCTCCTCGATCCGGGTCCGGCCGCGGCCGAAGCGGTCGGGGTTGCCGGTGACCGTGTGGTTGCCGCCGAACTCGACCGTCCCGTCGGCGTCGACGGGGTTCGGCCCCTCGTGCCCGAGCAGGTCGAGGATGGTGCCGACGGCGGCGCGGGGGCTGCGCACCAGGGCCTCGTAGCGCATGTGCAGCGAGCGGTCCCGGTGCGCGCGGCCGACCGCCTCGGCCGCCAGGTTGAAGCCGGTCCAGTGCCAGGTGCTGTTCAGCGCGGAGCGGCGGCCCGTGTACGCCTTGGGCCGCAGCCACGACCAGGCGACCGCGCGGGGATCGCGGATCAGGTGGACGTAACGGCCCTCGACGCCCGGCAGGGACGCCAGCAGCGCGGCGTCCGAGGCGAACTTGGAGCTGTCGACGATGACGCGCGCCCCCGAGACCCGTGCGATGGCGCGGTAGGTGGCGGCGAGCGCGTCCGGCCACCCGTTGCGCGGCGGGTCGCGCAGCACCCGCCAGGTGTGCCGGGTCCGGTAGGCCTCCTGCCAGGCGACGACCTCGGCGGCGTGCCGTTCGAGGGACGTCCCGGGCGGGCGGACCTCCTCCAGCACCTCGGACCAGAACGGGCATTCGCGGTGGCCGAGCCCGCAGCCGCACCTGCCGTTGCTGCCCGTTCCGAGGACCCCGTTCAGCCAGAGAAAACGCAGTTCGCCGACGTGCACGATGCCCGGGGCCTCGGCGAGGACGTTGCCCAGCATGGTGCTGCCGCTGCGACACCAACCGGTGATGTAAAGCACCTTCATTGGCAAACTGCGACCCTCCGGGGTGTACCGGCACAAGCTGGTCGGGAACATAAAAACATGATCTTCCGTAAAGTGGAACCGTCACGCGAGGAACAGGATTGATTCGTCTTTTTGTGACTTCATGACATAACAGAGGGCGGTCGTGATGGCGGGGGCGACCAGCGCTCCGCAATATCGGCGGCCGTCAGCCGTCCCAGCCGGGACGCTCGCTGATCTCCACGGCGGCGCACGTCCAGGCGAACCCGGCGCCGATCCCGACCAGCAGCACCCGGTCGCCCGGCCCCACCCGCCCGGTCTCGACCAGATGGGTCAGGCCGGTGAGCTGGTCGGCCGCGCCGACGTGGCCGGTGCGGCGGCCCCAGTCCCAGGTGGTGCGCTCCACGTCCAGGCCGAGCGGCTCGGCGTACCGGGTGCGCAGTACGTGCAGGCCGACGTTGGGGAAGGCGAAGCGGGAGACGTCGGCGAGCTTCAGCCCGGCCTCGTCCAGCGTCCGTCCGACGGCCTCGCTCAGACCGGCGGTGGTCCGCTCCGCCAGGCTCCCCACCAGTTGCCTCGCGTGCGCGGCGAAGGCGGCGCGGCGGGCGCGCACGTCCACCCGGCGGCCGGGCGCCGCGGCGAACGGCTCGTCGCCGCGGTACATGCCCTCCAGCGCGGTGTCGACGACCGTCGAGACGGCCAGCAGCCGGGCGAAGCCCTCCCGGGCCAGCACCGCCGCCGCCGCGCCGTCCCCGTAGACGATGCCGCGCACGTCCCCGCGCCACCGGTCGAACCCGGGGTCGGTGAACCGGTCCGCGGTCGTGACCAGGGCGGACGCGCGGGAGGCGTCGGCGGCCAGGTAGGAGGCGGCCAGTTCCAGCGCGCCGAGGGCGCCCGCGCACATCTGCTGGACGTCCAGCGCGGGCGCGCGCCGGCCGTCGTCGCCGAGGACCTCGCGGTGCACGTACGAGGCGGTCGGCCAGTAGTCGACCCCCTGGAACCAGGCCGACGCGTGCAGCAGGAGCGCGACGCCGGACGGCGGGAGCCCGGACCGGTCCAGCGCGAGGCGCGCCGCCGCGGCCGCCATCTCCGGCGGGGCTTCGTCGGTGGCGACGGCGACGGAGGCGTACGCGTCGGCCTTCCGGTCGTCGGCGTCGTAGCGGCCGCCGTCCACCGCCCCGTCCACCTCCACGGCCTCGGGAAGCCGGTGGGCGAGCCCGGCGAGGAACAGACCGTCGCAGCGCATGTGCGGACCTCCGAGAGGGTGACGGCAAACAAATCACACATTATGTTGATCTTCTTTGCGGGGCGAGAGCCGTTTCCGGTGGCGGAGGGAGATCGCAGTGGGCGACGGACGGCACTCGGTGCCGCTACCCGGAACGCGATGGTCGGTTTGGCGAGATGTGCTGATCCGCTCCACCGGATTCCCCGCGGACGGGCTCGCGCTTTTCGCCGCGCCGGAATGCGCCGCCACCGCCGACGATTTTCTCGACGGCGCCACCGGTGAAACCGAATTCACGCAGGCCATGGACACCGCATTGGCGGACGCGAGCCGCGCCGCCGCGAAGATCGCCGCCGATCCGCTCTTCCGCGAGGCGGTGACATGGCAGAACCCCGCCGCGGCGGTGCATTTGGCACGTCTCGCCGACGGCCCGGCCGTCCGGCCGGGCAAGAACCCGAGGCTGGAGCGCAAGAAGCGGCGGGGGCGGGAGAACACGCTCGTCCGCTACTGGCAGCGCTACTGCGGCAAGAACGACACCGCCGGGTTCTTCGGCCCCGTCGCCTGGGGCACGCTCGACCCCGAGGCGGCGGACGCGGTCGAGGCGCGGCCCGGCGGGGGACTGGTGCGGTCCCGCAGGGTCGACTACGAGTTCTGGGCACTGGAGGCGTACGTCGCCGCACTCCTGGACGACCTGGACGTGGCGCGGTGGCTGCCGGCCGGCGTCCACCCGCACCTGCTCGCCGACGGAGACCGCGTCCTGCGGCCGGGGGAGGGCCCGCGCCCCCTGACCGCCGCCGAGGCCGAGGTGGTGTCCCGCTGCGACGGCACCCGCGCCGTGGCCGAGATCGCCTCCGACCCGCACCTGGCCACCGCGCTGGATCGGCTGGTGGACGACGGAATCGTCTGGCGGGGCGTGAACATGCCGTACAACCCGAGGGCGGAAAGCGTGCTGCGCGACACCCTCAACGCGATTCCCGAGCCGAAGGCCCGGGAGCGGGCGCTGGCCGGACTCGCCCGGCTCGACCGGGCGCGCGCGTCCGTGGCCGCCGCGGCGGGCGACGCCGACGCCCTGGCCGCCGCCCTGGAACGCCTGGACACCGAGTTCACCGCCGTCACCGGGGCGGAGCCGGAGCGGCGCAGCGGGCAGATGTACGCGGGGCGGCGGCTCTGCTACGAGGACACCGTCCGCGACCTGGACGTCACGTTCGGCCGCCCGCTCCTGGACGCGCTGTCCGGCCCGTTCGGGTCCGTCCTGCTGCCCGCCGCGCGCTGGCTCTCGGCCACTCTCGCGGACGCCTACGACGCCGCCTTCCGCGACCTGTACCGCGACCTGCTCGAACCGGGCGCCGACGGCGTGCCGATGCCGGTGTTCTGGGACGCCGCCCAGGCCCTGCTGACGGGGCACGACCGCCCGGTGGACGCGGTCGCCGCCGAGTTCGCCCGCCGCTGGAACGCGCTGTTCGGCCTGGACGGCGCGCCGGGCGAGCGCCGCCTGGCCTTCACCGCCGCCGACCTGGACGAGCCCGCCGCCCGGCTGTTCGCCGCCGAGCGTCCCGGCTGGGCGGGCGCCCGCATCCACAGTCCCGACCTCTGCCTCGGCGCGGCCGGCGCCGAGGCGATGGCGGCGGGGGAGTTCACCCTCGTTCTCGGCGAGATGCACACCGCGTGGCCGACCCTCGACTGCGCCGTGTTCGCCGACCGGCACCCCGACCCGGGCCGGCTGCGCGCCGCGGCGGCCGAGGACATCGGCCCCCAGTTCCGGCCGCTGTACCCGACCTGGTGGCCCCACTACACCGCGCGCATCGCGCCCGTCCTCGGCGTCACCGACCGCCAGCTCGCGTTCGCCGCGGCCCCCGGTGCCGATCCCGCCCGCGCCCTGCCGCTGGTCGCGCTCACCGTGTCCGAGCACGCCGGAACCCTGGAGGTCACCGGACCGGACGGGCTCCGGTGCCCGCTCCGCGAGGTGTTCGCGCTGCTGTTCGGCTGGCTCGGCGCCGAGGCGTTCAAGCTCGCCGGCGCAGGCCCCCACCACCCGCGGCTCACCCTGGACGGGCTCGTCGTGGCCCGCGAGACCTGGCGCACGACCGTCGGCGGGACGGGCATCGCGCCCGCGCACGGCGCCCGCGAGTACCTCGCCGCCCGGCGCCTGCGCCGCTCCCTCGGCATGCCCGAACGCGTCTTCGCGAAGGTCGGCACGGAGGTCAAACCGGTGTACGTCGACTTCACCGGCCCCCGGTACGTCTCCTCGTTCGCCACGCTGCTCCGCGCCGCCCGCGCGTCCTCCGGCGACGACGTCCCCGTCGTCTTCACCGAACTCCTGCCGGACCTGGACGAAGCGTGGCTGCCCGACGCGAAGGGGCGGCGCTACAGCTGCGAGCTGCGCCTTCAGCTCTGCGATCCGGAACGTCCCTGAGCGCGGAAGGCGACCAGCGCCAGGAGCATGCAGCCGGTGAACGCCACCCCGGCCGTGAACGCGTCCCGCATGCCGTCCACCTTGGACGAACCGGCGTGGTCCACGGTGACCAGGACGGCGACGCCCAGCGACCCGCCGATCTGCTGCATGCTCTGCAGCAGTGCCGAGGCGGCCCCGGACTCCCCGGGCGGCACCGACCGCATCGCCACGAACGTCGCCGCCACCGCCACCAGCCCCGTCCCCGCCCCGAACAGCAGCACCGGCCCGAGGATCATCGCGAGGTAGGAGCTGTCCCGCGCCACCTGGGTCAGCCACACCATCCCGGCCACGCACAGCACGGCCCCGGCCGCCATGATCGGCCGCGGCCCGTACCGGGGCAGCAGCCCGGGCACCGCCCTGCTGGCGGCGATCAGCGCGATCGTCGTCGGCAGGAACCCGAACCCCGTCGCCAGCGGCCCGTACCCCAGCACCCCCTGGACGTAGAGCGTCAGGAAGAACAGCATCCCGCTCATGGCCGCCGTGAGAAGGAACCGCATGAGGAAGGCGCCCACCCGGTCCCGGTCGGCGAACAGCCCCAGCGGCACGATCGGCTGCCGCGCCCGCGCCTCGACCACCGGGAACAGCACCAGCAGCGCCCCGGCCCCGCAGAAGGCGCCCACCGTGAGCGCCCCGGACCATCCCTGCTCGGCGGCGCGGATGAACCCGTACACCAGCAGCGTCGACCCGAGGGTGCACGTGAGCGCCCCGCCCACGTCGAACCGCCCCTCCTGCCTGGCCGACTCCCGCACGACCCGCGGCACGAGCAGCACGATCGCGAGGCCCACCGGCACGTTGACGAACAGCACGGCCCGCCAGGACGCCCACGCCGTCAGGACGCCCCCGAGCACCAGCCCGGCGACCATCCCCACACTCGCGACCATGGAGAACACGGCCAGCGCCCGGCTCCTGCGCTCCGCGTCCTGGAACGTCGTCGCGATGAGCGCCAGCGCCCCCGGACCCGCGAGCGCGGCCCCGACCCCCTGCGTCGCCCGGGCCGCCAGCAGCCACCCCGGCGAGACCGCGAGCCCCCCGACCAGCGAGGCGACGGTGAACACCCCGACCCCCGCGACGAACACCCGCCGATGCCCGAGCAGATCACCGGCCCGTCCCCCGAGCAGCAGCAACCCCCCGAACGCGAGCGTGTAGGCGTTGACCACCCACGAGAGCCCGGCGTCGCTGAAGCCGAGCCCCCGCTGGATCCCGGGCAACGCGATGTTCACGATCGAGGCGTCGACCACCAACGTGAGCTGGCACCCGCACAGCAACGCCAGCGCCGCCCCCCCACCGCCCGCAGCCGCAGGACGCCGACCAGACGCTTTCGCAGGGAGCATGAGTCTCCTCACCAGGAGCAGTCAGCCCAAAAGCTAACCAACCCCCCACGTCCCCACCAACCCCCAGGCCCAGGGGATTTCGTACCGCCTCATATGGATGCCGTGCTACCTGGTGGAATCGCTGAGACTGCGAGTTCGCTACTGCTCGTGAGGGCTTGTGTCTTCGTTGTTCTGGGCGAAGGCCCTTAGCTTGTGCAGATCAACTACCGTGATTCTGCGCCAGCCAGTACGAATCAGACCTCGGCTGCGCAGGCGCGCCAAGGATCGCGCGACGGTTTCGCGGGAGGCGTCGATCCAACTGCCGATCTCCTCTTGGGACAGAGGAGGTGCTATGTCGATGCTGCCGTCCGCCCCTGGGGGGCTGTGCATGGCGGAGAACTCGGCCAGATCGAGGAGCAGCATTGCCAGGCGCTGGGCCCCCGTGCTGGTGACATGTACTTCCAGGCGCCGATCCGCGTCATCGAGTCGTCTCACGAACGTTCCGCTGACCAGCTTCCATGCTTCGGGATGAGCGTCCAGAAAGGCGATGAATCTCGCTGCGGGAAACACTAGGGCGTACACGGGGGAAAGGGCAGTGACCGTCGCCGAACGAGTCCGGGCGCCTAGAACCGCACTTTCGGCGATCAGGTCGCCGGGGCCCCGCACGGCCAAGACGACGTTGTGACCGTCTTCCGTGCTGCTGGTCACCTTGGACCAGCCCTCTTGGATGATGAGCACGTGGTCGGACTCGTCGCCTTCATACACCAAGGGCGTCCGGGCTTCGAAGGATCGTAGACGCCCCACGTCGCGGAGCGCGGCGCGCTGCTCGGGCTGGAGGGCGTACCAGAATCCACGCCGGAGGGAGGACGCGTCCGCGGAGGCGCGTCCGCGTCCTCCCCTGCGTGAGATCTCTTCGGCCATCTACCCGCCGTTGAGGGCGCGAATGATGACGGGAAGAACGGCGATGACGCTGGCGACCGCCGCCAGAACGGCGGCGGCGGCCGTGAGTACCGCCACGGGCCTGAGGGCCGGGGCGGTGAGAGCGCGATGCACGATGAAACCGATAAGGACGAAGAGCGCGATTGCGATCACCACGACGGCGATGACCACGCCCGTGTTCGGATCCTGTGAGGCCAAGGGCGGTCTCCTCTTGTGCCGGTGCCTGGACGTGCCGATGCAGGGCTGACCCGCCGCCAGTGCTCACGGTGCTGAGAGGAGGGAGGGTGGAGCCTCCACGGTCTTCAGCGAGCTCGGGCTGCGAGCTACTTTGGAAGGTAGCCCTCAGCCAATGAAGATCGGAAGGGCTGCGGACACGCCGAAAGGGCGGTACGTCTTCGGGCTCCACCCCGTAGACCCGCCCTCCGGCCGGCGATGAGCGTCCAGGCACCGGACACAAGTCACGCCTCGGTTCATTGAACAGGTACTTCGCAGGCGTCATTGTGACGCCAGGTCACGGGTTGCAGGCCAATCTTCGCTGAGCCGCCGCACCGGAGACCGGGGTGACCCCCAGGATAGATTCGTAAGACCGCGGCTAGGCGCGCATTGGGCACGGAGACCCGCAAAAGCGGTTCGCCCGGTCTCAGTGGCGGGTGTAGTGAGCGATGATCACGCCCTTGGGGGTGGTGACGCTTCCGGTGAGGTCGAACTCGGTCAGCGGGGCGGGGCCTTCGAAGAGGCGCCTGCCGGCGCCGAGGGTCAGCGGGTGGATGAGCAGCGTGTAGCGGTCGATCAGGCCGGCGGCGTGCAGGCTCTGGACCAGTGAGGCGCTGCCGTTGATCGCGAGATCGCCGCCCGGCCGGGCCTTCAGCTCCGCGACCGTCTCGGCGGCCTCGCCGCGCAGGAGGATCGAGTTCTGCCACGCGTCCACGTCGTCCAGCGTCCTCGACGCCACGTACTTCGTGGCCGCGTTCATGTGCTCGGTGAACGGGTTGCCGTCGGTGGCCCGTCCCCACGCTCGGAGGAAGTCCTCCCACGTCCGGCGGCCGAACAGCATGTGCCCGGCGTTGGCCATCCCCTTGGCCATCTCGCGGCCCATCACCTCGTCGTTGTACCGCGGGCCCCAGCCTCCGTGGGCGAAGCCGCCGCGGGTGTCCTCGTCCGGGCGCCCCAGCCCCTGGACCACTCCATCGAGGGTGACGAACATCGTGACGCTGATCGAACGCATCGAGCTGATCCCTTCCGTAGCGAGGGCCGTCCTGCTGCGGCCCCTCACCCCCTACACGAACGCCCGCCCCCGAAATCGACACCGCTGCGGCGAGACCCTCAACCGAGTTCGCACTGTCGAGCGAGGCGAGCCGCAGGGCGGATCGGGCAGTGAACTCGACGCCCAAGAATGTGGTCCGTGCGTAAGGGTCGTCGAAGCGCTTCGCTCAAACCTCGGACGGCGGGCCGGATTCGGTCAACTGGAGGATTATGTAGCAAAGTCGCGGCCCGCGAGCGTGGCTTATGGGGAATGGCGGGGAGGTGCGGCGTGACCGCCGGCCAGGTCGCCGACTGGCTGCACCGTGCGGAATGGCGTCGTGGGACGCGGAATCCTTCACGTCCGGGCATCTGTGGACGGCAGCGAGGCAATCCGCGCGCCCTTCCGCCTTCGGGGTGGGGCACTGTGCGCCGGACTCTGGATCGCTAGTAATTAGTATAGTAAATTGACGCCGATCGGCGATCCCGCCTGCAGGAACACGGGGGAGAAGGCCATGGTCGGCATTGCACCGTTCACGAACCTGCGCCGAAGAGTGATCGTTCTCATCGCGGCGGCGGCGGCCGCCGGTCTGCTCGCGTTCCAGCCCA
This sequence comes from Actinomadura sp. NPDC023710, assembly GCF_040639875.1. NCBI lineage: Bacteria > Bacillati > Actinomycetota > Actinomycetes > Streptosporangiales > Thermomonosporaceae > Actinomadura > Actinomadura sp. NPDC023710. The sequence continues at coordinate 107,602 of NZ_JBFAGB010000002.1, read as the reverse complement.
TGGCAGGGGCCGACGCCGGGGCCGGTGACGTGGCCGTCAGCACGTCCAGCGTCAAGGGACGCGACGGCACCACCTACACCGTCACGAACCACGTCGTCCGAACGAAGGGCGAAGGCCGCCGGAAGGAATGGCTGCTGGTCTGGACGGGTGACGCGAGCGTCCCGGGCGGCCCGGTGGGCGCCGCGGGCCACACCGCCCACCGGAAGTCCGACGTCGAGGGCTCCGGGGACCCCGACTTCCTCGCCGTGATCGACGCGACGAAGGGGTCCCGCGACTACGGCAAGGTCGTCAACACCGCGACGATCGGCCCGCTGCTGCAGAACGAGCCGCACCACATGCAGTACGTGTGGCACAAGGGCGACAAGGTGTTCGCCGGCGGGCTGCTCAGCGACACGACCTACGTGTTCGACGTGGGGCGGCTGCCCCGGATCAGGCTCAGTGGCGTCACCACCGCCACGGACACCCCCTGCGGCACGGCCCCGGACGCGTTCACGACCCTGAAGGACGGCACCGTCTACGGCGCCTACATGGGCGGCCCCAACGTCCCCGGCCCCTGCACGTACACGCACGGCGAGGTCAGGACCGGTAACGGCGCGGCGGGTACTCCGGGAGAGGTGCTCCGGATCGACCAGACCGGCAAGGTGCGGGTCGAGTACCCGGCGGCCACGGAGGCGGCCGAGCCCGACACCTGCCACAGCATCCCGCAGGTGGACCCGCCGACCTGCGCCAACCCGCACGGCATCCGGGTGCGCGAGGACCTGGACCGGCTGGTCACCAGCGACTTCGCCGAGGTGCGGAGCCTGATGCTGCTCCCGACCGCCGACTTCTACATCGCCCGCGACACGGTACGGATCTACGACATCGCGCACCGCGACCGCCCCCGGCTGCTGTCGGTCTCCCGCCTCCCGGACGGCCCGCGCAAGGAGCCGTTCCTCATCGAGGAGGAACCGCGCGTGGTGATGGAGACGGCGCTCACCAACGAACGCCGCCACCGGGGCGGGTTCGTGTCGACGATGGGCGGGGCGTCCGTCTACTACACCCCCGACATCACCGACCCGAAGCCGACGTGGCGCGAGGTCTTCGACGACACGACCGCGTTCACCAGGCTCGCCCCCGAGCTGGACAACCGCGTCGGCATGGACGGCGGCTCCTGGCTCCAGACCAGCGCGGACGACCGGTACCTGTACCACGTCGTCATGCGCCGGGGGGACGAGTCGTCCGGCGGCAAGGACACCGGCATGGTGTACGTGCTGGACGTCCGCAAGCTCGTCGACGCGGGCAGGCGGACCCGGTGCAACATCGACACCCTGGAGGAGGTGACGCGCGGCGGCGCCGAGCCCGACTGCCCGTCCCTGGTGAGCGTCCTGCCCGTCGAGGACCCGACGACCGGCGCCCCGCACTGGGCGGCGCTGGACAACTTCCGGCAGGGCCCCGGCGGCCATTACCAGGAGACGCGGCAGCCGACGCGGCTCGTGCTGGCGAACTACTTCGTCGCCGCGTCGCCGTTCGACGGCGACCACCGCGTCTGCATGGTCGACATCTCGCCGCGGCAGCAGCTCTCCCTGGACCGGAGCTTCAAGGACGAGCACACCCGCCGCCCCTGCGTGGAGTTCGACCGGTCCGCGTGGCCGCACGGCGAGACCGGCGACGCCCGGCCGCACGGCGTGCTGTTCGCGGTCTCCGATGCCGACGTCCGCTGACGTCCGACGCGCGCTGCCGTCCACCGGGGTGTGGACGGCCGCGGCGCTGCTGCTCCTCGCCTCCCCGGCGTGGGCGGACGGCGGTCACGGCGGTCACGGCGCGGTGCCGGACGGCGGCCGGGCCACCACGGCGATCCGCGTCGTCGCCCTGCTCGCCACCGCCGTCGTGGCGGGCGCCGCGCTGCTCCGTCCGCGCACCGGCCCGCCGTCCCGCGGGCTCACCGTGCTCGTCTCCGTCGTCGCGGCCGTCGCGGCGGTCGGGTACCTGGTGGCCGTGGACCGCGTCCTCGTGGCCCTCGCGCTGGCCGCGGTGGCGCTCACGACGCCCCGCGCGCTCCAGCACCCCCGGCGCTCCGTCGCGTCCGGCGCGGTGCTGGCCGCCGCGCTCGCGGCGCTCACCGTGGGCGGCTCGCTCACGGTGGTTCGGGACCGGGTCACCCCCGGTGTTCCGCTGTTGCGCGAGGTCGACCTGGCCGGGGAGCGCCTGCCGATCCTGGTGACTCCGCAGCGCCCCGGCTGGAACCTCGTCCACACCGGCGACCGTCCGGTCTCGGTGGGGACCTCCCGGGCTCCGGCGAGCGCCACGGCGCGCATGCCGGGCGCGCCGGGAACCTGGCGGCAGGTGTGGCTCCCGACCGGCCGCAGCCGGATCAGCCTCGGCTCCGGCGGCCGGACGACCTCCCTCACGGTCGACACCGGCCGTGGCCCGGCCACGTCGCCGCAGCTGGGCGCGGACGGCCCGGAATGCGCGAGCGCTGCCCTCGGCGCTCTCGTCTCGGGCGGTCGCACGGCGGTCCCGTGCCCCGCCGGCCGGCTCGACGCCGCCGACGCCGCCGCCCTCCGCGCGACGGTCGCGTTCCTCGCCGGCCGCGGGGTCCGTTCCGTTCACCTGGTCGGCGACGGGTCACCCCGCTCGCGGGCCGCGGCGCTGGTCGTCCGGGAGGCGAGCACGCGGGCCGGGATGAAGCTCACGGCGGCGGGCGCGAACCGTCCGGTCATCCTCGTCTCAGGCTGGTCCGAAGGGGAGGCGGCCCTCCGCCAGATGGCGCGCGGCAGTCTGCGGGGGCAGGGCGCCTACCTGGCGCCCTGGCTGCTCAGCGCACCGCTGCTGGCCATCCCGGCCGCCCAGATGCTCCCGCTGCGCTTCTCCCCACGCGACCCGGAACCGCTTCGCTACGCCGCCGAGCTACGGGCCCGGTTCCCTGACGAAACCCCTTCCGCCGCCGGTTACCGGGCATGGCGCGGCGGCAGGGGAGACGCCGGCCCGCCTCGGCTGTACTCGGCCTCCCTCGTCACCTTCATGCCGTCGAGAGCCCCGGCGCGACACCCGCACACCGGCACCAGCTGGCTCCCCGGCGGCACCATCACGGTGGCCACCGGCCCCCTCACCTGAGGTCGACCCGTCGCGTCACGACCATGGCGATGAGCCGGCCCAGGGCCGGTATCTCCAGTGGCAGGAGCGACGTCGCCGGATGGCTGCGGCGATGCTCGCCACGCTCGACGGCCTTCACGATCGCCTTGGCCGCCGACTCGGGCGAGACCGGCGGCGGGGTTCGCATCGGACCGGCCCGCCAGGGGAGCAGATCGATGTCACGGGCGGCGGTGTCCGTGGCACCGGGCACGATCTCCAGCACCGACACACCGGTGCCCTGCAGTTCGTGTCGCAGCGTGACGGTCAGATGCGCCAGGGCGGCCTTTGACGCGCCGTAGTAGCCCAGAAGCGGGATCGGCACGGCCCGCAGGGTGGAGGTGACGTTCACCACCAGACCACCGCTGGAGCGCAGAGTCGGGAACAGGTGCCGGGTCAGGGCGAGCGGAGACCAGAGGTTCGTCTCGAACAGCGCCCGTGCCTGATCGTCGTCACCCATGGCGCACTGCGCGGCCACCAGGCCGGTGCCGGCGTTGTTGATCAGGATCTGCACCCTGCCCAGCGCGGACATCGCGTTCCGCGCCAGCTCGGCGGCCGCGCCGGGACGGGACAGGTCCGCCTCGATCACGTGTGGCCGTACCAGGCCGGCGCCCTCGATCTGGTCGGCGGTCTCCTCCAGGACCGCCCGGCGACGAGCGGCGATCGCCAACCGTCCACCCCGCTCGGCCAGGGCGAACGCCACCGCTCGGCCGATCCCGCTCGAAGCGCCCGTCACCAGGATCGGCGCCTCTGCCACCGATCGGCGGCTCACCCTCCTGCTCCCACCGAAGTGCCGCTGCCCATCCGGGCCTCCCTATTGACTGATTATCAATCAGTTTGGGACGGTAGTCCTGCCGTTCCGGATCGTCAAGCAAGGGGAACCTCGATGAAACCGGTGACCTTCAGGCCCCTGTCGGCCCGCGCCCTGCCGCTGTCGTCGGCGAACTCCGCCATGCCCGAGCCCACGCGGCCGTCGGCCGCCGCGCTCTAGGCTTTTTCCATGACCGGCCCGCGCCTCGACGGCACCAGGACACCCCGCATCGACCGGCGTGCCCGGCTCATCACGGCCGCCTCGCAGCTGTTCTCAGAGCGCGCCTACGACGAGGTGACGACCACCGAGATCGCCGGCCGGGCGGGCGTCGCGTACGGGCTCATCGCCCACCACTTCACCAACAAGCGCGGGCTCTACCTGGCCACCATCCGTGCGGCCGGCGAAGCACTCCAGACTCTTCAGGAGACCCCGCCCGACGGCGAGACGCCGGCCGAGCGGCTCCGCAACGCCATCAGCCGGCACATCGCCTACATGGACCGCCACGCCGCGGGGTTCCTCACCCTCATCCGCGGCGGCAACGGTTCGGACCCCGAGGTCCGCGCCATCATCGAGGAGCTGCGTTGGCAGGGTGCTCTCCGCATCCTCAACGCCCTCGGCGTCGACCAGCCCGTCCACCCCGTGCTCCGCGCCTCCATGCGCGGCTGGGTCGGCTACCTCGACGAACTCATCGTCGACCACATCCACCACCACGACATCCCGCGAGAAGATCTCGTTCGGCTCACCATCAGCGCGCTGACGGCGACCTTGCGCACGGCCTGGTCCATCACCCCCGATATCGGGATCGCTCCGGCCACCGTCGATCTCCTCGGCGCCTGACAAGGTGCCGGTGACGCCGGAGTCCGACGCCCATCGTGTTCCGCTCGCCTGAGCGGGCCGCGGCAGGCCGTTCAGACGCGGATGAAGTCCAAGGTGAGCGTGTTCACCTTGGCGTCGTGGCCTATCGCGACCCAGTCGTTCCCGAGCCCTTGCAGCCATCCCGGGAAGCGGCCGAGGCGACGGCCCGTGGCGGCGTCGTAGACGAGGACGAACGGGCGGTCGCCCTCGGCTCCGCTGACGGCGACGCGCCGCTGCGTGACGGCGGTCTCCCAGCTGGCGGACTCCCCCGGCAGGCCGGGATCGGGCGCCTTCCACAGGACGCGGCCGGAAACGAAGTCCAGCAGGGAAAGGGCGCCGGTGTCCGCGTGCTGACGGACCAGGAGCGTGTGCCCGTCACCGTCGATCGGGACGCCCGGAGCGTCGCCGCGCCAGACCGTCCGTCCCGAGCCGAGATCGAAGACCTGCGGCCTTCCGGTGTCGGTGGACGCGGCGATCCGTCGGCCGTCGCCGATGAGGTCGAGTCCCGTGCTGGACGGGGCGAGCCGCTTCTCGCACTCGCCATCAGCATTGCGACCCGCGTAGACCTTCCGGGTCCATGTGCGGCGGGCGGCCCCCGCCTCGGCCGCGGAGACGGTGACCGTGCAGTTCTCGTCGCCGGACGGAGGATCGTGGTCGGTGCTGATCAGCGTCCGCCCGACCACCACCGAGTACCAGCCGCTCCTGTCGGGTCCACCCTCTTCGGCCGGTGGCAGGGGCCGGTCGTCGCCGCGGTGTGAAACGAAGATCTGGCCGGTGTCCGGGACGGACGGCCGCCGCACTCCGACCGCCGCGTTCGCCAACCGCACGTCGTCGCCCCGGAGGCTCCAGCCGACCTTCCCGGTGCGGAGATCCTTCCGGGTGATCTTGCAGGTGGCCCCGGCGCCGCAGACGGTGGTGAGGACGGCGTCCGTCGTGACCTGCACTTTCGTGACCGGACCGTCCTGCCAGAGCGTCCGGCCGTTCGCCGGGTCGATGACGCTGAACCGGACCGCGTCGGTCGTGGAGGCCTTGCGCCGGTGCACGATCAGGGCGCCTGCCACATCGACCTCATCGTCCTCCCCGGAGGGCACCCGCCACAGCTCCCGGCCGGACCCGGGGTCGACGCCGAGGACCGCCCGGTCGTTGGCGATCACCGCGACCCGCCCGGTGACCGCCGTGGAGTTCTCGCCGGTCGGCACGGTCAGGGACCAGGCCGCGGGCGGGCCCTCGCGGGTCGGGAGCTTCAGAGAGGTACCAGAGCAGGAGGCCCCCGCCGTGGAAACCAGGAGCACGAGGGCGGCAGTCCCTACACCGAGCCGGGAGCGGATCATTCCGACATTGTGACGGACGGCTGCGAATCGGTGGCGGGACCGGTCCGGGGCCGGCGGACGCGAGTGGACGGGGTGCGGAGGTTGAGGGCGACGAGGAGGGTGGCGACGATCCCTCCGGCGATGACGAGAACGGCGGCCTGTATGCCTTCGGCGGTGGCGACGCGCAGTTCTTCACCGGCGAGTCCATCGGTGCGGGCGTTGGCGACCAGGACGAGTGCGGCGAGCCCGACGACGGCGCCGATGCCGGAGCTGGTGGAGGCCATGCCCGAGGCGACCCCCTGCCGGTGGTCGGCCACCCCCGTGCCAGCGGCGATGAACATCATCGTGAACACGACGCCGTCGCCGATGCTGACCGCGACGAGCCCCGGCACGAGCGCGGCGTAGGAGCCGTCGGCGGAGACGGCAAGGCCGACGGCCACCGCGCCGGCCGCGCCGACGGCGAGCGCGGCGACCAGGGTGCGCCTGAGGCCGAAGCGCGTCACGGCCTGGCCGGCGAAGGTCGAGCCCGCCACCACCACCGCGGTGGGGAGCAGGAACGCCACACCGGTCTGCAGCGGGTCATAGCCGCGGACATCCTGGAAGTAGATGGACAGGAAATACAGGAGGGCCCCGAATGTCGCCGTGAACATGAAAGCGACCACCAGGGCCACGCACAGAACGCGGTTGGCGAGAAGCCGCATGGGCACGAGGGGGTCCGGGCTGCGCCGCTCGACGACGGCGAACGCCGCGAGCAGCAGGAGCCCCCCGGCCGCGGTGCCGATGGTCCAGGGCGAGTCCCAGCCGAGGGCCGGGCCCTGGACCAGGGAGAACACCAGCAGGGTGACCGCGCCGGTGGAGGTCAGCGCGCCCGGCAGATCGAACACCCGGCCCGCCTCCCGCGACCGGTCCGGCTCAAGGAGCCGGAAGGCCGAGACCAGCGCCGCTCCGGCGAGGGGGACGTTGACGAAGAACACCGCCTCCCAGCCGAGCATGCGGGTGAGCACGCCCCCGAGCAGCACGCCGACCACCAGCCCGGCGGCGCCGGAGCCACCCCAGACGCCCAGGGCGCGGTTGCGATCACGACCCTCCGCGAAGGTGGTGTTGATGATCGCCAGCGTGCTGGGAAAGACCAGCGCCCCACCGAGCCCCTGGACCGCCCGGGCCGCCAGTTGCGGCGCCGGACCGGTGGCGAGCCCGCCGGCCAGCGAGGCCACGGCGTACAGGGTCAGCCCGGCGACCAGCATCCGGCGCCGGCCGAGCAGGTCGGCGGCGCGGCCGCCCAGCAGCAGGAATCCGCTTGAGGCGACGGCGTACGCGCTGACCACCAACTGCAGCGTCCGCGTCGAATATCCCAGCTCGCGGCCGATGTCCGGCAGCGCGACGACGACGATGTACTGATCGAGGGAAACGATCAGCATCGCGAACGACAGCAGCGCCAAGGCGGCCGTCTTGGAGTGAGCACCACCTCGACCGTGCGGGTCGCGTGCTTTCGGTGGGACACGGGTGTCGTGCATGGCGTCACTCCAGTGTTCAGGTCTTGCCGCGGGGAGGACACGTCCAGCCCGCGGCCTTGTCTTGTACTGTACGGAACAGTTCAGTTGAACTCAACCGTACAGTTCAGGTTTTGGTACGCTGGACCTCGACGACGAAGGAGCGATGATGCCGGCACCCCCGCAGCGCGCAGGGTCACGCGCCGAGTCTCCGCGCGTTCTCACCGGCGACCGGGCGGCGCGCAAGCGGCAGGTGATCATCCAGGCGGCCCGATCGGCCTTCGTCCGGGACGGCTTCGACGCCGCGATGGACGCCATCGCCGCCGACGCCGGCGTTTCCAAGGTCACCGTCTACAACCACTACGGGAGCAAGGAGACCCTCTTCGTCGCCGTCATCGGCGAAGCCCTCCAGGAGGCCCTCGCCGACGCCATCTCCGGCACCGCGCAACGGCTGGAACACTCCGACGACCTGCGGGCCGCGCTCAAATGGACCGCCCGCGCGTGGGTGGACAGCATGACCCGGCCCGACATGGTGGCCCTGCGCCGCCTGGTCGCCAGTGAGGTCCGCCGCTTCCCGGAACTCGGCGAAGCCTGGCGCCACCACGGCCCGGACCGCGCCCGTCCCGCGCTGGCGGCGGCGTTCGAACGCCTCATCGCCGCCGAGCGGCTGACCATGCCGGACGTGGAGACCGCGATCCTCCAGCTCTACGCGCTCGTCCTCTACCCGCACCTGGTGCACGGCACCTACGGAACGACGCTCGACCGCCACACGACCGAGCGCCTCATCGACTCCGGAGTCGACATGTTCCTGTCCTTCTACGCCTACCGCGACGCCACGGCGTAACTTCGCATCTCGACTGCCACCCGCCGGCGCTGTCGACCGCTCTCCTGCGCGCCCTGCGACGGTCGCCCCCCGTCTGATCGCCTTGCGACCAGCTATTGAACGTGTTCAAATACAGAGGTCAGGCTCGTGCACGAGACGGGGAGAGCCGCCATGAGGATCGTGATACCTGGGGGAACCGGCCAGATCGGCGCGATCCTGAACCGCGCGCTGACGACCGCCGGCCATGACGTCGTGGTCCTGACCAGGCGCCCGTCACACGAGCACGAGATCCCGTGGGACGGCGAGACGCCGGGTCCCTGGACCGAGGCGATCGATGGCAGCGATGTCGTGATCAACCTGGCCGGACGCAGCGTGAGCTGCCGGTACACCCCGGCCACCCTGCAGGCCATGATGGATTCGCGGGTGCGCTCCACCAAGGTCGTCGGTGCGGCGATCGCCGGCGCCGCGAAGCCTCCCCGGGTCTGGCTCCAGATGAGCACCGCCACCATCTACGCCCACCGCTACGACGCGCCCAACGACGAGGCGTCCGGCGTGCTCGGCGGCACCGAGCCCGGAGTGCCCGGCTACTGGGCCTACAGCGTCAAGATCGCCAAGGAGTGGGAGCGGGCGCAGCAGGAGGCCGAGACACCGTCCACCCGCAAGGTCGCCCTACGTTCCGCCATGGTGATGAGCCCCGATCGCGGCGGCGTCTTCGACTACTTGCTCTGGCTGGCCCGGCTCGGCCTCGGCGGCCCGGTCGCGGGCGGTGCCCAGTACGTGTCCTGGATCCACGACCAGGACTTCGTCCGCGCGGTCGAGTTCCTGATCGGCCAGGACGACCTCGCCGGACCGGTGAATCTCGCGGCTCCCGACCCCGTCCCGCAGCGCACCTTGATGCGAACACTGCGCACCGCATGCCGCGTCCCGGTGGGCCTGCCCGCAACGAAATGGATGGCCGAACTCGGCGCCCTCGCACTGGGCTCGGACACCGAACTCCTCCTGAAAAGCCGCCGCGTCATCCCAGGCCGCCTACTCGAAGCAGACTTCACCTTCCACCACCCCCACTGGCAAGAGGCCGCCGAAGACCTCGTCCACCGCGTACGCACCTCCCGGTAACGACCGCCGCCGACCTCTCGTAGCGGGCCCGCCTGCGGGTGGCCGACGGACGTTTCCGCAGCGCAATGCCGCCGGAGGTTTCCGCAGAGTGTTCCTGAGGGAGAGATCCGCGTGTTTCGTCGCTTCCGGCGAGGGAGGACGGTCGGCGCCGCGCCGACACACGCTCCTCGAACTCGGCGGCGGGGACACTGCGCAAGGAGGACTGGATGGGCAAGCGGGTTGTCTGGGGCCGGCTGGGCAGGCGTCGCCGGTTGCGCCGGGTGGCCAGGGAGGTCTTCGGCTGGCCGGATCTGCGTCCGGGCCAGGGCGAGGCGATGGAACACCTGCTGCGGGGGCGTGACGTGCTGCTGGTCATGCCGACCGGCGGCGGCAAGTCCGCCGTCTACCAGGTCCCCGCCCAACTGCTTCCCGGGCCGACCGTGGTCATCTCGCCCCTGATCGCCTTGCAACGGGATCAGATGGTCGCGCTCGCCGGTCGCGACGCCGGCGGCGCCGTGATGGTCAACTCCGCGCAGTCCGACGGCGCGAGCGAGGACGCCATGGACCAGATCCGGGCGGGCAGAGCGGAGTACATCTTTCTCTCACCCGAGCAGCTGGCCAAGCCGTCGGTCGTGGAGCGGCTCGCCGCCGTGCGCCCCTCGCTGGTCGCCGTCGACGAGGCGCACTGCGTCTCCTCGTGGGGCCACGACTTCCGGCCGGACTACCAGCGGCTCGGCCGGGTGATCGAGCGCCTCGGGCATCCTCCAGTGATCGCGCTGACCGCGACCGCCTCGCCGCCGGTACGCGATGACATCCTCGCGACGCTCGGGCTCGGCGAGGCACGGCAGATCGTCCGCGGTTTCGACCGGCCCAACCTGTCCCTGGAGGTACGGCGGTTCCACGAGGAGGCGGACAAGAGGCGGGCGCTGGTCGAGGACGCCGCAGGTCGAACGGGGCTGGGCCTCGTCTACGTCGCCACCCGGCGCGACGCCGAGGCCTACGGCGAGGAGCTGGCCGCGGCCGGGCTGCGTGCGGCCGCCTATCACGCCGGGATGAAGGCGGCCGACCGTCACCGGGTGCACGAGGCGTTCCAGGGCGACGAGCTCGATGTCGTGGTGGCCACCTCGGCGTTCGGCATGGGAATCGACAAGCCCGACGTCCGCTACGTGCTGCACGCCGCCCCGCCGGAGTCCCCGGAGTCGTACTACCAGGAGATCGGCCGTGCCGGGCGAGACGGGGAGCCCGCGGCCGCCGTCCTGTTCTACCGGTCGCAGGACCTCGGACTGCGCCGCTTCTTCGCCGCAGGTAAGCCGGACGAAGAGAAAATGCTCCAGACCGCGACGCTCCTTCAGGCCCATGGTGGCACTGTTCCGGCGAGCGAGATGCGCACCACCCTCGGCGTCGGCGCATCCAAGCTCACCAGCCTGGTGAATCTGCTGGAGCAGACCGGAGCTGTGGAGACGACCGGCCGGGGAGATCTGCGATACGTCCAGGAGGGGCCACGGCCCGAGGAGGCCGTCGCACGCGCCACGGAACTCGACGAGAACCGCCGCCGCGTCGACGACTCACGCATCGACATGATGCGCGCCTACGCGGAGACAACAGACTGCCGCCGCCGTTTCCTGCTGGAATACCTGGGCGAGCCCCACGCGGGCTCATGCGGGACTTGCGACGTCTGCCAAACAGGGGCGACCGCCACCCCGGACCGTCCCAACGAAACGGCCACCCCGCCGGACCAAACCGACGAGGCCCCGTTCCCTCTGCACTCCGAGGTGCAGCACGCCGCGTGGGGAACCGGAACGGTCATGCGGGTGGAACCCGACCGGATCACCGTCCTCTTCGAGGAGGCCGGCTACCGCACGCTGTCCCTGGAGGCGATCCAACGCGACAACGACCTCCTGACCCTCCACCCCGCCGCAACAGGCTCCCGGCCACCAACACGGCGCGGCCGCCGACGCTCACCCCGAGCACGCCGAGACAAGGCCGCCGCAGCTAAGACGAAATCCACCACCGGCGTCTGATGCCATGGTGGTTGCGGTGCGGCGTCAGGCGGCGTTGGTGGGCCGGTCGGTGACGGGGAGCCTCATGGTGTGGTCGCCGAAGTCGGCCACCAGGTCAAGGTGGCCTCCGAGCGCCTCGACGTATCGGGCGATGACCTCGATGGAGGTGACCTCACCGTGCTCGATCTGGGAGACGCGGGCGACGCTCACGCCCATCCCGGCGGCGAGGTCTTTCTGGCCGAGGCCGGCATGCTTGCGGGCTTCGGCGAGCTGGTGTCCGCGCGCTTCGGCGAGGAGCCTGCGCGCTCCGGCCTCGACCTCGGAGGGGGAGACGCCGGCCGCGTGCAGTTCCTGTTCTAGGGTCTCCCAGTCCTGCGGAGTGCGCTTGGGCACGGTCACTCCTCCTCTTGGGCGGTGTGGTCGACGTAGAGCTGTTCGGCCAGTGAGATCTTGTCGCGGTACCACCGCTCCCAGTTGCCCGCCTTGTCGCCTTCGAGCAATAGGAGCGCTGACCGGGACGGGTCGGAGGCGAAGATTGTCCTGATCTCGGATCGGCCGCGAGAACCGGGTCGTAGCTCCTTGAGGTGATGCAGCTTGCTGCCTTGAGGCGATCGACCAGGGGCCTGCCCAGGGTCGGGCCCTCTTCACGTAGCGCCGCCACGGCTTGGGCGACCTGCGTGGCGGAGCCGAGATCCTCCTTGATCAGGGTGCGGAACCACGTCGCGTACTCCTCGGTCACTTTCACCGCCCAGGCCAAGACGTCCCCCTTCGAAAATTAAGGATAGCCTTAACCTAGTGTCTTCGGCTCCTCCAAGGGGTGCGGGCATGCGAACTGGCCGGGGCAACCTCCTCCGCCAGGTCTCAGGATGGGCAGAGAGGCCCTCGACGAGAGGTTCGTACCGAGGCCGCCGAGCGAGCGCCAGGTGAACGCGGCGGCGTGGGGTTACACGCGATGGTTCGGACCGGTGCGGATCAGCGCTCAGGTGTAGGTGCATCAAGCTCATTGGACGGTGCGGCCCTGGCACGAGAACGGCCGCGATCTTCGAGGCCGGAGAGCAAGCCCAGCCTTGAGCGGCTCCACGCTGAAGCCGACCCGGACGAACCCTGGAAGTTGCGCGCGCTGAAGATCGGCAACACCGGCCGGTTCCGCCTCCAAACGACCGCCTTCGACGGCCCCCAGCACCCGCAAACGATCATCGACCAGGACGTAGTGCGCTCCTTCGCCCTGCTCGACGAGGCTCTCACCATCCGGCGCACGGACGACTGAAAAACGGCGTGTGGAGAGCGAGTCGGACGAGAGGACGGTCAGCGGGGCGGTTCCTGCTTGATCTGCTCGATCAGGCTGGCGAACTGGGCGGGGGAGAGGGCGAGGCGGCCTCCATCCGGGTCCTTCGAATCCCGCACGCCGATTCCGACCCCTGGGGCAAGTCGTCCCAGCTCAACGCACTGATTGTCGTTTGCTCCACCGGTGTACGAACTCTTGCGCCACTTGACGATCATTCGTAGTGCTCCAAGTACCGCTTGATGATCTCTTGGGAGGCTTCCTCGGAAGCAGCCTTCACTCCGATGCGATCGAACATAACGGACAGCTCCCGAACCTCGCGAGGTGATTCGATCAACCGTCCGCCGTTCTGAGCGGCGGAGTACGCGACGTCTCGGTCCTCAAGGCCGATGATCTGCATAGACCCGTCAACGCCCATGTACTCCCCTGAAGTGAAGGGGATGACCCGCAAGCTCACGTGGGGCAGTTCAGCCATCTTCAGCAGGTGTTCCAGCTGCCTCTTCATGACCTCTACCCCGCCCACCGGGCGAGCCAGGACACCCTCGTCGATCACTGTCCAGGTGAGTAGCGAGTCACCCTTCTCCCAGTACGCCTTCTTCTTTGCGATGCGGACCGCCATGATCGCGTCCAGGTCTTTGAATCTGCTCGCCTTGACGTACGCCCAGGTGTAGTCGTCAGTCTGTAGTGCAAGCGGGACGACCTGGCCGTGGTAGGTCTTGATCGAGACGGCTTCCTCCTCGTACTTGTCGATTTGGCGGGCCCAGTCTGGATCATGCGCCATTCGGGCAAACCAAAGAAGAACCTGAAAAAGCATTCCGGTCCCGTACGCATGGTCGAGCAGCCGCATTTGATCATCCTGCGGGCGCCGTCGTCCGGCCTCCAGATTGGAAACAGTCGAGCGAGCCACACCGATGATCTCGCCACACTGGGTCAGCGACAGCCCCATCTTCTCTCTGAAGAAGCGCATGCAGAAGGCCAGAAAGTGCCACATGGAGATCTTGGGGTCGAGAGGGTCCCGGACGATCGGCATCGTTCCTCCTGTTTCCACTTCTCCCGTTAACAACGAAACCGTAGAACGTGGCGGTGACCCTTGCCGCATGAATTCGAAAATTCGGGCAAGGGTGGGGCGATGGTGATGACGGCTACCGGGGATCTACTTTTGCCCCTTATGGGCACACCGTCCGCGGTGGGGCTGGCGCGTACCCTTGTGGACGCAAGAATCCGCAACTGGACCTATTTCCACATTCTCGACAATGCGCTTCTCGTCGTCTCGGAGCTCGTCACCAACGCGGCGCGCCAGACGCCGCACCAGGAGATCCGCCTCCAGCTCAGCCGGGACGCGCACGGCATCGTCATCGCCGTCTGGGACGCGGACTACGCCCTCCCTCAGTCCAAGCCGATGAAGGAGCTCACCCTCGAAGACCTGGACCTGTCCGCGGAGGCGTTCGATGACAACGGCGGCTGGGGCCTCCACATCGTCCAGGCGCTGTCGAGCAAGTGCGGCGTCACGGGCGACCCGGCCGGCGGAAAGTGGATCTGGTCACGCATCCAACCGTGACCATCCCTCCGAATACCAAGTGTTCGCGGCGTGCCTGCCGTCATGGGGGTCGTGACGACGGCACGCCGCGACACCTGACAGGTGACGCCTACCGCCTGCACGATTCACGTCACGGCCCCAACGAACCGGGCACCTTCCACAGGCGGATGGTGCCGTCCTGGCCGCCGGTGGCGAGGGTACGGCCGTCCGGGCTGAAGCGCACGCTGAGGACGGCGCCGTCGTGCCCGGTGAGCGTCGGGCCGAGCTGCCGGTGGCGGGTCACGTCCCACAGCCGGACGGTCCCTTCCGAGCCCCCGGCCGCGAGGATGCGGCCGTCCGGGCTGAACACCGCCGTGTGGCAGCGGCCGTCGCAATGGAACGGAGTGCCCTTCTGCAGGCTCCGGGCCACGTCCCACAGACGGACGGTCTCACCGCCCGCCGTCGCCAGTGTCTGCCCGTCGGGGCTGAACGCCACGTCCTCGGTCCAGGAGTCGTGCCCGGACAGGTCCCCGCTGAGCTTCTTGCGGTCGTACACCTCCCACAGCTGCGTCACTCCGCGGGTGTTCCCGGTGCCGGGATCCTCCTCGGTGCCGGTCGTGCCGATCGCCAGCATCCGGCTGTCCGGGGCGAACGCCAGGGCCTGCACGTTGCCGGCGCCGGTCTCCAGGAGCGGGCCCACCTTCCCGTCGTCCAGGTCCCACAGCCGTACGGACTGGTCCGTGTTGCTGGTGGCCAGGACGCGGTCGTCCGGGCTCAGGGCCAGGGACGTCAGGGGCCCGAGATCGATGTCGAGGTCGCCTGGTTCACCCTTGCCCGACACCGGGAAGAGGCGGAGGCTACCGTCGTCGCCCGCGGTGTACAGGGTGCTGCCGCCGTGACTGATCGCCAGCGCGTTGACGCCGTCGGGGTGGTCGAGGGGCGCGCGGCGCTGCTTCCCGTCCGCGACGTTCCAGAGCCGCACCGTGGCGTCGTCGCCGGCGCTGGCCAGAGTCCGGCCGTCCGGGGTGAACACCAGGTCGCGCACGGACGCGGTGTGCCCGCGCAGCGATCGGCTCGGCGGCGGGGCAGTGGACCGGTGCGCCCCGGGGTCGCTCCGGGCAGCGGACCCCGACCAAGGCGCCACCACCAGGGCCGTCACCACGAGGGCCACCACCAGGGCCGTGGCCACCGCCGCGCACGCCGCCAGCGCACCGCGCGGGGAGCCGAGGACGGTGAAAGGGCCGGAGCGGGGGCGGCGCGCGTAGACCAGGGTCGCCACGGGCTCCGGGCCGGGCACCCACCCGATCCAGGCCCGCCGCTCGTCGATCATTCGCTGCACCGCGGGCGGCCACGGCTGCGCGGCCGGGGCGACCGCACCGAGCATCGCCCTCAGCCGGACGGGGTTCGGCCGCCCGGCCGGGTCCTTGGCCAGGCACGCCGCGACGGCCGGGCGGAGCCGGTCCGGTACGGCGGACAGGTCGGGCTCGGCGTGCACGACGTTGTACAGCGCCTGCGCCGGGCCGGGCCCGTCGAAGGGGCCGCGGCCGGTGCAGGCGTACACCAGCACCGCCCCCAGCGAGAAGACGTCGTCGGCCGCGGTCGCCCACCCTCCCTCGGCCTGTTCCGGCGACATGTACCCGGGCGTTCCGGCCGGCACGCCGGTCTGCCCGTCGCGGCCGTCGCCCTCGGCCGCCCGTGCGACCCCGAAGTCGATCACCTTCGGGCCGTCGGCGGCCAGCAGCACGTTGGACGGCTTGAGGTCGCGGTGCACCAGCCCGGCCCGGTGGATCTCCACGAGCGCGGCCGCGAGCCCGGCCGCCAGCCGCAGCGCGGCCGGCTCCGGCAGCGGCCCGGCCGCCCGGACCGCGTCCCGCAGCGACGGCCCCGGCACGTACACCGAGGCCAGCCACGGGGTCGGCGCGTCGGCGTCCGCGTCGAGCACGGCGGCCGTGTACGCGCCGGACACGCTGCGGGTGGCCGCCACCTCGGCGTGGAACCGCTCCCGGAAGCCGGGGGTGCCGGTCAGCCGGGCGTGCAGGAGCTTCACCGCGACGGGCCGCCCGTCGGGCGCGGCCCCCAGCAGCACCCGGCCCATCCCGCCGCGGCCGAGCTCGCCGAGCATCCGGTAGTGCCCGACCCGCCGCGGGTCGGACGCGGCGAGCGGTCGCATGGTCACCTCGCTCACCGGTGGTTCAGGCGCGGGTGCGGCCGGCGACGTCGTAGAGCCACACCTTCTCGTCGCCGCCGACCGCGAGGACCTTCCCGTCCGGGCTGAACGCCACGGCGGATGCCTTGCTCGGGAGGCTGATCGGCTTCCCGACCTCCTTGCGCCCGGCCACGTCCCACAGCCGCGCCGTGGTGTCGTTGCCCACGCTGGCCAGCAGCCGTCCGTCCCCGCTGAACGCGAGACCCTGCGGGGCATGGTCACTCGCGGGCACTATCTCACCGAGCGGAGCCGCACGCCGGACGTCCCACAGCCGCACGGTCATGTCGGCGCCCCCGGTCGCCAGCGTCCGGCCGTCCGGGCTCATCACCGCCTCCGTGATCTGGACGGTGTGCCCGCGCAGGGGCTGCCCGACCACCTTGCGGGAACTCACGTCCAACACCCGCACCAGATCCCGCTCGGTGAAGGCCAGCAGCCGCCCGTCCCCGCTGAACGCGATGAACGACATGATGTTCGCCTTGTCGAAGGTGAGCCCGCTCACCTCCTTGCGGGACTCGGTGTCCCACACCTTCAGGTGGGAGCCGGTGGCCGCCAGCCGGTCCCCGGCCGGACTGAAGGCCACGTCGCTCACCGGGGCCGGATCGTCGCTGAAGTCGAACATGGGGATGCCGAGGGTCGCGCCGATCTGCCGGCGGGTCCGCACGTCCCACACCTTGACGCCGCCGTCCATGCTGGCGGTGAGCAGCAGCCGCCCCGCCCTGTCGAACCTGGCCTTGAGGGCCGACTTGGGGGCGATCTTGAGCGGCTGGCCGGACGGCCGCCGGGTCTTGGCGTCCCACAACCGTACGGTGCCGTCCTCCCCGGCGGTGACCAGGAGAGCACCCGCGCGGTCGAACTCCGCGTGGTGCACGGAACCGGCATGGCCTTCCAAGACCGCCAGCGGCTTCGCGTCCGTACCGCCGCTCCCGCCGGACACGCTCTTCCGGCCGGACGCCGGCTCGCCGTCACCGCGCAGTGCCCAGGCGGCGGCGCCGCCGAGCGCGGCGAGGCCGAGGGCGCCACCGCCCGCCATCAGCAGGAACCGCCTCCTGTCCGGCGCCGGCGCGACGGCCGTGGGTGTAGGCGCCGGTGCGGGCGGGACGTGCGGCGCCGGGGCCTGCGGGGCCTGAAGCAGCCACGCGACCTCGGTGCCCTGCCGCGCGATCGCATCGTGCACCACGTCCGGCCAGGGCCGCGCGGACGGCGGTACATCGCCGATCCACCGCAGCAGCTCGGCGGGCGCCGGCCGTGCGGCCGGGTCCTTGGCCAGGCAGGCCGAAACGATCTCGCGGATCCGGTCCGGCAGGTCGCCCAGCACGGGATCGGCGTGGATCACGTTCTGCAGGGTCTGCGGGGTGCTCCGCGCGTGGAACGGGCCGTGGCCGGTGCAGGCGTACACCAGCGTCGAGCCCAGCGAGAAGACGTCGCTGGCGGTGGTCAGATCCCGCCCCAGGGCCTGCTCCGGGGACATGAAGCCGGGCGTGCCGACCAGGGCGCCGGTACGGGTGAGCTGGGTGCCCTCCTCGCCCTCGACGGCCCGCGCGATACCGAAGTCGATCACGCGCAGGCCGTCCTCGGTGAGCAGCACGTTGGACGGCTTCAGGTCGCGGTGCACCAGCCCGGTGCGGTGCACCTCGGTCAGCGCGGCGGCGAGGCCGGCGGCGAGCCGGAGCGCCGATCCGGCCGCCGGCGGACCGGTCGCGGCGACGACCTCGTGCAGCGACGGGCCCGGAACGTACACCGAGGCCAGCCAGGGCTCGGCCGCCTCGGGGTCGGCGTCGATCACCGCCGCGGTGTAGGCCCCGGCGACCCGGCGGGAGGCGCGGACCTCGCGGCGGAACCGGCCGCGAAACCCGTCGTCGTGCACGAACTGCTCGTCGACCAGCTTGACCGCGGCCAGCCGCCCGTCCGGCGCGCTGCCGAGCAGTACCCGTCCCATGCCTCCGCGGCCGAGCTGGGCCAGCATTCGGTAATGCCCGATCTGGCGGGGATCGGACGCCTCCAGGGGTCTCACGGCACACCTCCCTCTCAAAAAGACAATAACGTCTGATTGATCGTTGTGGAGGCATCCGCAGTCATCCGTCACCACGCCGTCACCTTCCGCCGTCGCGGATGGAGAAGGTCGGTTCGCGCCACCCGGACTTCCAGCGGCTGGTCTGGCTGCACGAGGGGGGCGGGACCTCCGCGTTCCGGGTCGCCGGGGCCGCTCGTCCGCGAACGCCGCCGATGAGATCTACGTCCTGCCCACCGCCGACGCGCCTCGGCCCGCAACAAACGACGCGGGCGAAAGGGGCGCTTTTCGGTTCCATGGCGTTGACCCGGCGATGCCGAAAGGACGACTGAACACCATGCGGGGGCGATCCGAATGGGTCCACGTGCGTGCGTCCCGGACGCTGGACGCCCTCAAAAGGGCCGAAACGATCTCGCCTTGATCGCACGCACAGTGGCGGGCGCAGGTCGGCCTCAATTCGGCCCCATACAGAAGCAGCGACGACTCCCGGGAGGGACGTCGTCGCTGGTGGTAGCGGGTGCGCCGTCAGGGACTTGAACCCCGAACCCGCGGATTAAGAGTCCGCTGCTCTGCCAATTGAGCTAACGGCGCCTGTCGTACGGGCCTCGGCGGTGGGCCGGGGTCCCTCGCGACAGGAAGAACAGTATCAGGCCCTGCGGACCAGTGCGAACCGGTTTAGTCCCTGGCCGGGAGGACGCTCATCATGCCCCGCCAGAGGGCGATGGCGGTGGCGCGGGAGCCGACGCCGAGCTTGGCGTAGATGCGGTTGACGTGGTTCTTGACCGTCTTCTCGCTGAGGAAGAGCTGGCGGGCGATCTCGCCGTTGGAGCGGCCGGTGGCGATGAGGTCCATGACCTCGGCCTCGCGGGCGGACAGGCCGAGGGTGGTGCGGGACGCGTGGCGGACGCCGCGGACGAGGTCGTGCGCGGTGAACGAGCCGGGGACGAGGTGGCCGCAGGCGCCGGCGCGGAGGGCGGCCTCGACGGCGGGCTGGTCGTCCGAGCCGAGGACGAAGACGCGGGAGGATGTGCTGAGGGGCAGGACGTGGTCGGCGGCCGCCGCGTCCAGCAGGACGATGTCGGGCCGCAGGCGCTCGGCCAGCGGAACCGCCGCTGCGGGATCGGGGGACTCGGCCACGACCTGGAACTCGTCGCTGGCCTCCAGTACGGCGATGACGCCGGCCCTGCCCTGGGAGTCACCGTCCACCACGAGTACGCGCAGCGGGGCCGTCTCGTCGACGCTCATCCATCGCCCTTGGCGTGTCGTTGACATTTCTAGGGTCGGAGCATAACCGGATGATCTTCGAAGGTCGATGAGCCCGCCACTACGGACGCCTTATCGAGACCGGAACGACGTCAGGACCTGATCGTCGGACGCCCAGGCCGCTGGCCTCGTGCGACCAGGGCGGCGATGCGAGGGAGTGGCCGTTCTGCGGGGACCGTGCTTGTTCGTTGCTGCGGGCCGCGTCCACTCGTGGCGGGGTGAGCCGTTCGACCGCGGCGGCCGGCAGCCAGGCCGGAACTCCCGTGACTCCGCCAGGCGGTGGCAGGAATGGCCGGGCGCCGTTGTAGCGGGCGTCCTCGGCGAGCCTGGCTCGATGGCTCACATGAAGAAGCGGCCCTGGCGGGCCGCTCCTGTTGGAAGGGGCTTACGCCCCAGGTACTGCTGGGCTGGGGCTCAGTGGGTCCGGTTCCAGTACACCATCTTCCAGTGCTGGCGGTCCCGCCTTGCCTCGTTCCGGCGCTTGGCCGCGTCCCGGCTGTTCCGGGTGGCCACGCGGCGCTTCTTGATCTTGGCGACGTACGGTCCGCTCAGGTGGAGCGCACTGCCGACGACGAGAGCGACGACGAGAGCGACGGCGACGGCGAGGACCCCCTTCGACAGGCCATCGTCGATGGGGTCGTTCAAGCCGCCGTTCGCCAGGTCGATGGTGAGGCCATAGAGACCCCCGGTGGAGAGGGCCAGGGCAGAGGCAGTGATGGCCGCCGCGGTGTTCAACGCGGCGTTCACGGATTTGCGCATGAAAATACGACCTTCGGTCTTTTGTTTCGGCCTCCGCATGTGCGGAGCAGCCCTTGATGACCAGGGCTGGTGAAGACCGTGCGCAACCGAAGGCGGATGTCCACCGCGATGAGTGAGTTCGTGGCCGCCGTCAACGCGGGATCGCTCCCGGAATCGGACGTCCGAGAGGGGGAGCCTGCCGCAGGACGCAGAGAAGCCCTGGTCGTCTTCGTGATGACCAGGGCTTCTCGTTGGGGTGAGTGAGGGGACTTGAACCCCCGACATCTTGGACCACAACCAAGTGCTCTGCCAGCTGAGCTACACCCACCGTGGCCGGGATCGATCCCGGCTCCCAGTAGTGTAGCGGTTTCTTCGGGGTGGGTCAGCCGGAGGCGACCTGGGAGGCGATGGCGCGGGCCGTCTCGGAGTCGGGGCCGGGCTGCTGGACGAACACGGCGGCGCGGTAGTAGCGCAGTTCCTGGATGCTCTCGGTGATGTCGGCGAGGGCGCGGTGGCCGCCCTTCTTCTCGGGGCTGGCGAAGTAGACGCGCGGGTACCAGCGCCGGGCCAGCTCCTTGATCGAGGAGACGTCCACCATGCGGTAGTGGAGGTGGGAGTCGAGGGCCGGCATGTCGCGGGCGAGGAACGAGCGGTCGGTCGCGATGGAGTTGCCGCACAGGGGCGCCTTCTTGGCGTCCTTCACGTGGCCCCTGATGTAGGCGAGGACGATGTCCTCGGCCTCGGCGAGGGTGACCCCGCCGGGGAGCGCTTCCAGCAGGCCCGACGTGGTGTGCATGTCGCGGACGACCTTGGTCATCTGGGTGACCGACTCGGGCGGAGGCTTGATGACCACGTCGACGCCCTCGTCGAGGATGTTGAGCTCGCTGTCGGTGACCAGGGCGGCTATCTCGATGAGCGCGTCGTCGCGCAGGTCGAGTCCCGTCATCTCGCAGTCGATCCAGACCAGCCGCTCGTTCATGCACTCACCCTACGGCCATGAACGACTGCGCGGGGCATAGCGGGCGATCGAATTAGGAGGTCACGCGCTGGGCGATATGTCCGGGGATGGGGATGCCGGGACGCAGCAGCGGATCGGGGTCCGGTGTGCCGAAGGCCTGGGTGACGGGCAGGACGCCGGCCCAGACGTCGAGGGCGTGGTCCTCGTCCTCGTCTCCGGGCGGGCCCTGCCGCACCTTCACGGACGCCTCGTCCAGGGAGAGCGCCAGGACGGAGACGCCGGCCAGTTCCTTGCGGTTGGGCCGGCGCGCCACGTCCCACTGGCCGGGGGTCAGCTGCTCGGTGATGACGCGGAGGCCGGTCAGCTTCTCCTCCGGGTCGTCGGCGAGGCGGGGCGTCCCGTAGACGACGGCGCTGCGGTAGTTGATGGAGTGGTGGAACAGGGAGCGGGCGAGGACGAGCCCGTCCAGGTGGGTGACGGTGACGCAGATGTCCTGGGACGGCCCGGCCCTGAGACTGCTCGCCCCGGTGGATCCGTGGAGGTAGAGGGTGTCGTCCAGGCGGCCGTAGCCGGTGGGGACGACGCGGGGTGAACCGTTCACGATGAGGCCGAGGTGGCAGATCATGCCGTCGTCGAGGATCTCGTACAGGACGGAACGGTCGGTGCTGGAGCGTTCGGGGAGGCGGCCGAGACGGGTGCGGGCGGTTGAGGAGAGCGGGTTCATGTCCGTTTACGCTAGGAGGCGAGTGGCCTGGCCGGTATGGCCACTTGGCGCGTATAGCAGGTGACCACTTTGTCGATCGATCTGCCTCTTTCCGTGGAGCGGGACGCTCGGCGGCCGATGAGCGCGCAACTCGTCGCGCAGTTGCGTTCCGCCATGGGGGAGGGACGGCTCGCCGCGGGCGAGCGGCTTCCGTCCAGCAGGGCGCTGGCCGGTCTGCTCGGTGTGAGCCGGACGGTGGTGACGGAGGCGTATGAGCAGCTCTATGCGGAGGGCTGGCTGGAAGGGCGGCATGGGTCCGGCACCTATGTGACCGAGGGTGTCGCCGCCGCGCCTGTGCCGAGGCATGAGGTGCCGGAGACGATATCGGTGCGGAGGGCTGCGGCCCCACACGAGATCGACCTGAGGCCCGGTCTCGCCTGGATCGGGGCCCTGGACACACCCGCTTGGCGTAGGGCATGGCGGCTCGCTGCGGGGATGCCGCCGCAGCAGCGTCAGGACCCGCATGGTCTGCTCGGCCTACGGCAGGCTCTCGCCGACTACATCAGGCGTAGTCGCGGCGTGACCTGTCCCTTGGACGGCCTTCTCATCACGCGTGGAGCGACGAACGGGCTCGATCTGCTTGCCGCGACCGTCCTGCGCCCCGGGGACCGGGTGGGTGTGGAAGAGCCCGGCTACAGCAGAGCGCGTGCTGTCCTGACGGGACGTGGCGCGGAGCTCGTTCCCTGCCCTGTGGACGAGCACGGCCTCGTTGTCGATGCCCTGCCCGATGACCTGCGCATCGTCTACACGACGCCGTCGCACCAGTTTCCGATGGGCGGCGTGCTGCCCGTCCCGCGCAGGCAGGCCCTGCTGGCATGGGCGAGGCGCAACGGGGCGCTCATCGCCGAGGACGACTACGACGGAGAGTTCCGCTACGACGTCGCGCCGCTGCCCGCGCTCTACGGCCTGGACCCGGACGTCGTCGTCTACCTGGGCACGACCGCCAAGATCCTCACCGCGGACATGGGCGTCGGCTGGCTGGGGGGCCGTCCCGACCTGGTGGCGGAGGTGGCGCTCCGGAGGGAGGAGCTGAACGACCGCACCGCCGTGGTGCCGCAGGACGCGCTGAGGCTCCTCCTGGAACGGGGTGACCTGGACAGGTACGTCCGCCGGATGCGCGGGGAGTACGCGCGGCGCCGCGAGGTGGTGGTGCAGGCGCTGGACGGCCTGCCCCTGCGCGGCGACACGGCCGGCCTGCACCTCGTGGTGGACGTCCCGGAGACGGTGGCCGCGCGCACCGTGGACGAGGCCGCCCGGCGCGGTGTCGTGGTGGAGACGCTGGACCGCCACCACATGGGCCCGGTGCGCGCCTCCGGACTGGTGATCGGCTACGGCTCCGCCGCGACCCTGGCCGAGTTGCGCGCGGGGTGCGAGGTCGTCCGGACGCTCGCCGGGTAGCGCCGCAGGTCAGTTGGACAGGGGGCCTACCGGGACGGGCTCCACCGCGGGGTGCAGCGGTCCGGGACGCGCGGACGGCGCGTCGCTCGGCGCCGGACGGACGGTCTCGGGCGTGCGCGGCCGCGCCGTCACGAGCCGGGGGCCGGCGGGGGTGCCGGGGAGCCGGGGCTTCGGGATGGGGGCGACCGGGGTGTCGGGCCCGGTGATGCGCCGGACGTCGATCCCGCCGGGGTCGGGACGGTCCAGGAGCGGCACCTGGGACGCGCCGTAGTGCCCGCCGCGCGCCCAGTCCCTGCGGCTGCGCTGCGCGTGGTAGGACTGCGGCGACGGCAGCGGGGGGCCGGCGGGCCAGCGGCGCGCGACGCCCCACGCGTCCAGCCACTGGACGATCGCCTCGACGCCGCTGAGCGGCCAGCCGGTGAACGGCGAACGCGACTGGCCCACCACCATGATCTGCGCGCAGACACGGCCCTCCCGCCCGAGGGCGCCGCCGAGCAGCCGGGCCGCGCGGGTGATCGGCAGGAGCTGGACGATCTCACCGGTGCCCGGGTGCCACACCAGGTGGGCGGGCCGGTTCTCCTTCAGCAGGTCGGCGGCCACCGAGCGCGCGGAGACGGTGTGCGGGTCGTGCTCCTCGGCGCACCAGACGACGCGGGGAGCACCTCCCCGCAACGCTCCGCCATCGTTCGGTGCCGGCATGCGGCCGGCTGTTGGCAGCCATGCGTCTGCCACGGTGCGTCCCCCCCAATCGGGCGGTCTGACCCCCGAGTGGTATCAGTTACTTCTCTTAGCCCAGCGAGACCCATAAGTCCAGCCCGCCGCCTTGTGGCGGGATGACGGCTGACGCCCACTGAGCCGGGTTTGATCCGGTGTGGTGGCAGACGGGCACCCCGCGTGTCCGAGCATTCCACCTTGTGTCACATTTTTCCTCCGGGGGTTCGGTCGAGTTGCTCACCCTGGGCGGAAGAGAGGCTGAGGCTCCCCGTGTTCTCGCAGGTCAAGCCCTACTCTGGAAAACGGATTACACGCGGCCGCAAGTCGGCCGGAAGTGGCCGGGGTTTCAGGGACCGGACGCCGGTACGGGGGTGGGGTTCACAGCCCTGACCGAGCCGCGTTCTAATAGTGCGTCATGACCGTTGACGCAGAACTGCCCGCCGGGGTGCCCGGTATCGACGTCCCCCGGCTGGCGGCCTGGCTGGCCCGTGAGCTGCCCGGATCCGGACGGATCAGCGCGATCGACCTGATCGCGGGCGGGCGTTCCAACCTCA
This sequence comes from Actinomadura sp. NPDC023710, assembly GCF_040639875.1. Lineage (NCBI taxonomy): Bacteria > Bacillati > Actinomycetota > Actinomycetes > Streptosporangiales > Thermomonosporaceae > Actinomadura > Actinomadura sp. NPDC023710. Next base: position 82,710 of record NZ_JBFAGB010000002.1, on the reverse strand, counting down.
CGTACGGCCTCACGCTGGACGGGGGCCGCCGCATCGTGCTGCGCCGGCCGCCGCTCGGCCACGTCCTGCCGACGGCGCACGACATGGGCCGCGAGTACCGCGTGCTGTCGGCCCTCGGCCACGGGACGGCGGTGCCGGTGCCGACGACGCTGGCCTTCTGCGACGACGAGGAGGTCGTCGGCGCCCGCTTCTACCTCATGGACTTCGTCGAGGGCCGCGTCCTGCGCACCCGGGAGGACGCCGCCGACATCACTCCCGAGCAGGCGCGCGGCCTCAGCGACGCGCTGGCCGAGGCGCTCGCCGCGATCCACACGGTCGACGTGGAGGCCGTCGGGCTGGGGGACTTCGGGCGTCCGAGCGGCTACATGGAGCGCCAGCTCAAGCGCTGGGGCAAGCAGTGGGACAGCTCGCAGGAGGCCGTCCGCGCCACCGGCGACACCCATGACCTGCCCGAGTACGACCGGCTCGTCGCGCGGCTGGCCGAGAGGCTGCCGGCCGACGCCCCCGCCCGCCTGGTCCACGGCGACTTCCGGCTCGACAACGCGCTCGCGCGCCTGGAGCCGCGCCCGCAGATCGCCGCCGTCGTCGACTGGGAGATGTCCACGCTCGGCGACCCCCTGTCCGACCTCGGGCTGACGCTCGTCTACTGGGCGGAGGCGGCCGACGCCGAGCAGCTCCCGGTGGGCGCCACGATCACCTCCGCGCCCGGCTTCCTCACGCGCCGCGAGTTCGCCGGGCGGTACGCCGAGCTGACCGGGTTCGACCTCGCCGACCTCGACTTCTACGTCGCCTTCGCGTGCTTCAAGCTCGCGGTCATCCTGGAGGGCATCCACGCCCGCTACCTGCAGAACGCGACGGTAGGCGAGGGCTTCGACCAGGTCGGCGGCGGCGTGCCGCTCCTGCTGGACCGCGCCCACCGCACCCTCGACGCGGGCTCGGTCTGGTAGCCGCCCCGCTCAGCAGCGGTAGGTGACCGTCGCCGAGCCGCCCGAGGAGAACGACACCGTCCCGGTCTGCCTGCCCCAGCAGAACCCGGACGCGCGCGACACCCGCACGCCGCCGCTCTGGCCCGCGTCGAGGTGGCCGGAGCCGCCCGCCCTGACGGGCCCGGACGTGCCGGTCACCTGCCAGTTCACATAGCCCCCCACGGCGGTGACCGTGACGGTGCACGCGTCGTTCCTGTCCATGTCGCAGCCGCTCACCGACAGGGTGCCCGGCTTGGGCGGCTTCGGCGCGCTGGTCGTGGGCGGCGCCGGCGGCCTGCTCGACGGCGGCTTGGACATGCTCTTGGACGCCGACGGCGACGGCGACTTCGAAGGCGACTTCGACTCGGTCGGGGACGCCGTCGGCGACGTGGGCGACGACGGGTCGGTCGGTATCGGCTCCGGCGCGGACGAACCGCCGGGCGGGGTGCCGCCGGGCGTCACGGGCCCGGTCGCCGCCGCGTTCGTCCCCTCGTCCCCGCCGCCCAGCCACGCCATGGCGCCGGCGAACAGGACCAGGACGCCGACTCCCACCGCGACGGCGGCGAGCAGTGGTCCGCGCCGCCGCGCGGGCGCGCGGTCCCGGGCGCGCGGGGCGGTCTGCTGGTAGGGGAGCGGCCAGCCGTACTCGTCGAAAGGCTCGGTCCAGGCGGCGATGGCGCGGCGGTTCCCGGCCCGGTCCTCGGCGGTGGCCGCGGTCAGCACGTCCAGCCGCAGGTCGGCGGGGATCGCCGCGATCGGCAGCACCGACAGCAGCCGGTCCGGCGGCAGCGGCGGCGTCTCCCGCGCCCCGCACACCGGGCAGTTCTCCACATGCCGGACGAGCGCCGCCGATGTCTGCGGGGACAGCGGCCACGACTCGGTCAGGGCCGCGACGCTCGGGCAGTCCTTCCAGTGGTTCTGCGCGATGAGGGACGCGTGCAGCGCGGCGGCGAGGTCCTCGCGGGCCTGCTGCGCCAGGGCGAGCGTCTCCTCCAGCGGCATGCCGAAGATGCCGGACAGGTCCACCTCGTCCAGCTCGTGGCGGACCGACAGGTCGATGGCCTCGCGCTGCCGCCCGTTTAGCGCGGCGAGCGCGCTGTGCGCGAGCAGCCGGCGCTCCTCGCGGCGGGCGAGCTGCTCGGGCGTCAGCTCGTCCTCGGCCTCCGGGGCCTCCTGACCGGTGTGCCGGTTCGGGCTGTCGCGGCGCCGCATGCACTCCTTGCGGGCGATCGCGTACAGCCAGCCGCGCAGCCGGGCCGGCTCGGTGAGCCGGTCCACGTGCTCGCGGGCGGCGATGACGACGTTGCGCAGGGCCCCGGACGCCTCGACGCGGTCGCGCAGCAGGCCGTGGCAGTAGTCGTAGAGGAACGGCGCGTAGGTGTCGTAGACCTCGGTCAGCGCGATGACGTCCCCGGCTCGCAGCGAGTCCGCCAGCCTGAGGTCGTCATTCTGCGCGGCCCCTGACTCACCGGCCACGGGAACCCTCCCAGTCGAAATCGGTCATCGAAGATCTGCCCCCGACGAGCCCCGACGCGCGTCGGCCGGCTCAGGTTGCCTGATCTTGCCACCAAGTTGCTGGGATTTCTCCCTTATGAGCAGATTTAAGTGACGAATCCGGTACGCCCCGTGGCCGTATCGCCTCGTGGGGCGGCCCTCCCGCGCGCGAAAGTGATCTGGATCACCTTTCGATCAGCTGGACCGCCGGCCGCCGCCGGGGCCGTCTCCGTCCTCCGGCGGGCACGTCAGCGTCACGGTGCGCACGTCCCCGTTGGAGAAGCCGACCGTCCCGGAGCCGCCGGGCGGGGTGCAGGTCCCGCTGACGCGGGCGTAGCCGACCTGGCCGCTGCGCAGCGTGCCGCCGCCGCTGGCGCTGAGTCCGCCGGACGCGCCCGTGACCGACCAGGTGGCCGTGCCGCCGACGGCCCGCACGGTGATGGTGCAGCTGCCCGGCCCCGCGCCCTCGATGGCGCAGGAGCCGATCGACAACCGTCCGGTCCTGGGCTGGGTACGGGTCGCGGTCGGGCGGGGCGAGCGCGACGGCTCACGCGTCTTCGTCGGGGTCGGCGTCGGCGAGGAGGTCGTCGGCGTCGGGGTGGCCGACCGCGTGGGCGTCGGGGTGTCGGACGGCTCCTGCGACTCGGTCGGGGAGGACGGCGAGACGGAGGACGCCGACGTCCCGTCCGAGGGGCCCTGCGCGGCCGTCGGTTCGCCGGACGAGCCGGACATCAGGTAGTACGCCGCCGCGACGACCGCGATGACGGCGGCGGCCGCGGCCAGCGCGGCCCACACCCCGCGCCGGCCGCCGCCTCCGGACGACGCGGCGCGCACGGGCTCCTGCTCGACCATGGCGGGCCAGCCCCAGTCGTCGAACGGCCGGGCCGCGTGCGCGACGGCGGCGAGGTCCGGCGCCAGCGCCGGGTCGGTGGCGGTCGCCATGACGAGCCCGCGCAGGTCGTTCGGCATCATCGCGACCGGCAGCACCTGCAGGAGCCGCGCCGCCGAGACCGTGCGGTCGCGCCGGGGGCCGCAGACGCCGCACGACTCGATGTGCTGGACGAGCCTGTGCACGACCGGCGGCGGGAGCGGCCACCCCGCGTCGTCGACGATCGCCGCGGCCTCGAAGCAGTCGTCGCGTCCCGCGCGGGCGATGTAGGCGGCGGCGAGCGAGTCGTCCAGACGGGCGCGGGCCTCGGCGGTCAGCCCCGCGGCCTGCTGCGCGTCCATGCCGAGGACGCCGCCGATCTCGTCGGCGTCCAGGCCGTGCCGCAGCATGAGGTCGACCGACTCGCGCTCGCGTCCGCGCAGGCCGGACAGGGCGGCGTGGACGAGCCGCCGGGCCTCCTGGCGCCGGGCGAGCTCCGCGTCGTCCAGGAAGCCGTCCTCGACCTCGGGCGCCTCGTGGCGCTGCGCGGGACGGTCGGGGTCGCGCAGCCGCCGCATGCACTCGTTGCGGACGAGCGCGTACAGCCAGCCGCGGAAGCGGTCGGGTTCGCGCAGGCCGGACACGTGCGCGTAGGCGGCGATGAGCGCGTCGTGGAGTGCGCCGGCCGCCTGGTCCTGGTCGCGCAGCAGCGCGTGGCAGTAGTCGTACAGGCGGGCCGCGTAGCGGTCCATGACCTGGATGAGGGCGCTCGGATCGCCTGCCGCGAGCGTCCGCGCCAGGCGCTCGTCGTCGGCGCGGTCGAGACTGGGCCAACCGGACACGAAGTCCTCCCGCGGGCTGTGCTGGGAATCCTCGTCCGGGGCGTCGTGGACGCCGGGGACGGGCTGGAAGATCTCAGAGGGAGCGGTTCGCTCTCCCGGCCCCGGTCGGTCGTCCGACCGGCGGCCGCCTCCCCGTCACGGGCCAGGGAGGGATGTAGGTCGGAGGCCCGACGGCCCCGCTCCCCGTCGGGCCTCCACATAGATTGACGGTCGAATCGGGCGCCCGGTTGACACGGATTTCAGGGAAAAATCAAGAACTACCTGGCGCATTCGGAAGATCACCGAATGGTGATCACTGGATCCGGCGGGAGAGCATCTTGAGGAAGATCTTGGAGATCTCGCCGGGCGTCATGGCGATCTGCACGTTGCCGTTCGTCGCCGCGGCGATCTGCTCCAGTTCGCCCCGGTCCACGCCCTTGCCGAACCCGATCATGTTCACCTGGATCGGCTTGTTCGGGTCCTGCATGTCCTTCAGCTGCTCCAGCGTGTCCTTCAGCGACGGGCCGTCCGGGTCGTCGTTCTTCCCGTCGGTGAGCAGCAGGATCGAGTTGCCGAACTCCGGCTTGTAGGAGTCGTTCATGCTCTTGTACGCGGCCAGCATCGTCCGGTACAGGCCGGTGTCGCCGTCCGGCTTCGGCTTCATCTGGTTGAGCGTGGACAGGACGAGGCCGCGCCGCGTGTTGGACCCGACCCGCTCGCCGAGGGGGCCGACCGGCACCGTCTCCTTGTACGGCGTCTTGCCGTCCATGTTCGTCGAGAACAGCCACTGGCCGAGCTCGGTGTCGTTGGACATCATGCTGAGCCCGCCCTGCGACACCTGCGCGATGGCCTGGAGCCGGTTGACGTCCGGCCCGACCTTCTCGGCCATCGACCCGGACACGTCGATCAGGGTGAGCATGCGCAGGCCGAGCGACAGCTTCGACCACGCCTGCATGACCTTCGCGACGTCCTCGCTCTTCGGCGCGGGCAGCTGCCGCGGCCGGGCCGGGCTGACGCCGGCCGCCTCGCCGAACCCGGGCGGCGCCTTGCCGTCGGTCGCCCGGAACCCGGCGTCGAGGACGTCCTTGCGGGTCGCCTCGGTCCGCATCGCCTGTTCGAGCAGGCGGGCGGCCTTGCGCTCACCGTCGCCCTTGGCGGTGACGGTGAACGGGTAGTCCATCGACAGCGTGCCCTCGATCGGGTACAGCGCGACCGCGGGCTCGGCGGGCTTGCTCCGGTTGTAGGAGTAGAGCGACTGCTCCGACGACAGCGAGATCGGCTGCTTGCCGGTGCGGTCCTTGCGGAAGTGCTCGAACTCCGCCTTCACGTTCGGGACGGTGCTCTCCCGGACGGTCCGGACGATGCCCGTGAAGATCGAGTCCCGGTTCGGGTCGTTGGCCAGCAGCGTGCTCGTGACCATCAGGGAGCCCATGCCCGCGGCGTTCCTCATCGGGTCGGGCACGACGAGCCGCACCGACCCCGCCGGGATCATCTGGTTCTTGGTGACCGCGCCGCCCGCGACGCCGCCCGCGGCCTTCAGCAGGTTGTCCCACGACGGGCTGGCGGTGATGCCCTGCTCCTTCAGCTGCAGCGCGAGCGTCCGCGGCAGCCCCACCACGATCGGGCTGGTCGCGAGCGAGGTCTTGGTGGACACGACGCCGCTCTTGTCGCCGTTCTCACCGTCGGTCTGCGCCAGCGAGATCCACAGGGACGAGTCGGGGATCCACACGTCCGGCCGGTCGTTCGCCACGGCCTGCCCGGACAGCTGCGTCGTCACCGCCGAGGGCTCGACCCGCTTCACGGTCGCCTTGACGCACTTGCCGTCGACCTCGTGCTTGCCGTCGTTGAACCGTCCGGCGGCCTTCTCCACGACCGGCGCGATGTCGAGCGCGGCCGCCACGGACAGGTTCATCGCGCCGTCGCCGGAGCAGCCGCCGCCGCTCTCGGCGAAGGCGTAGACGCCCACACCGAGCAGCAGCGCCAGGCCCACGGCGCCCGCCATCGGCCCGATCAGCGCGGTCGCGCTGCGCTTGCGCCTGCGCCGCCCGTACTCGTAGCCGCCCGATCCGCTGCCATAGCCGCCCGAGCCCCCCGAGCCTCCTGAACCGCCAGAACCGCCTGAACCGCCAGAACCGCCGCCGTATCCGCCGGAGTCACCCGACCCGCCGGAACCGCCGAAGAACCCGGCCTGGCCGCCGTCCGACCTGCTGATGGCGTCGTACTCGCTGTAACCCGTCCCGGCCAGCGGCGAGGACTCCGGGGGAGGCCCCTGCGGGGACGCGGTCCCCGGCTCCTCTCCGTACCGGCCCTGCCCGTAGACCGGCTGCTCGGACGAACTCCGGGGCGTGAACCACTCGGGCGTCTCACCGGACGCGCCCGGCGCCATGCCGGGCGGGGCGCCCTGCGGGCCCGCCTGGGGCTGGGCGAGCGGCTGGCCCTGGCTGTCCCGCGCCCCGAACCAGTCGGACGACCCGTCGTTGGCCGGGCCGAAGACAGGGGTGGACGGGTCGTACCCGCCTTCGCCCGCCCCTCCGGGGAAGTCATTGCGATGACGTCCGCTCACGGCTGCCCTCGATTCGCCTGAAACCCGCCGATGTTCCCCGGCACTGTAGTAGTACGCCACAGAGGTTACAAAGGACTCAAAACTGATAATGACGCAGGTCATGAGCGTGAGCCCCGACGAACCTGGCAGCGTACGCGGCCGCCCCGCCCAGCGATCGGAGGGGTACGAGAGTACGCGAATCTCTCTCTAGAACCGGATTCAGGGCCTCTCGCGGCCGGATCCGGCCGCGACGCAGCCGGGGCACCGCGTGCCCGGCGGCAGACTGGGGGGATGGCCAGCCTGATCCCCGTCTCCGACCCCGCCGACCCGCGCCTCGCGGACTATGTCCGCCTCCGCGACGTCAACCTCCGCAAGAGCCTGGAGGCCGAGCACGGCCTGTTCGTCGCCGAGGGCGAGAAGGTGATCCGCCGCGCGGTCGGCGCCGGGCACCCCGTCCGCTCCCTGCTGATGGCCCGCCGCTGGACCGGACCGCTGGCCGACCTGCTGGACGGCGTGGACGCCCCCGCCTACCTTGCCGACGACGCCACCATGGAAGCGATCACGGGCTTCCAGGTGCACCGCGGCGCCCTGGGCTCCCTGGAACGACTCCCCCTGCCGCCCGTCGACACCGTCCTCGGCACGGCCCGCCGCGTCGTCATCTGCGAGGACATCGTCGACCACACCAACGTCGGCGCCATCTTCCGGTGCGCGGCCGCGCTGGGCGTCGACGCGATCATCCTGTCGCCGAGGTGCGCCGATCCCCTGTACCGGCGCGCGGTCAAGGTCTCCATGGGCGCGGTCTTCGCGATCCCCTACGCCCGGATGACCAGCTGGCACGACGGCCTCGGCAAGGTGCGGGCGGCGGGGTTCAGCCTCCTGGCGCTGACTCCGGACCAGTCGGTCACGCCGCTGGACGAGGTGCCCATCGGCGACCGCGCCGCGCTCATGCTCGGGTCGGAGGGGGACGGCCTTTCCTCCCACTGGCTGGACGAGGCCGACGAGCGCGTGTGCATCCCCATGAGCGCGGAGGCCATGTCCAACGGAGTCGACTCGCTCAACGTCACCGCGGCGGCCGCGATCGCCTGCCACACCCTCATGCGCAGGGTGCCCTCCTGAGGAGGACGGGGCGCTGGGGCGCCGTCTATGCGACGGCGGCCTCGTCGTCCCGGTCGGCCAGCAGCCTCGTCAGGCGCTCCCTTTCCATGAACGCCCAGTCCTCCGGGTCGTCCTCCCAGTCGACGCGTTCGTCGACGTCCAGGCCGGCGTTGAACTCCTCGTGGAGGCCGGACGGGTTCTGCCTGACCGGGTCGGAGAACTGCCACACCTCCACGGCGGCCCTCAGGTCGCCGCGGTCGGCCAGCAGGTCGGCCAGGCGCCTCGTCGTCGGCGAGGCCTCCCCGTAGGCGCGGGCCCACACGTGCAACGCCGCTTCCAGGTCGCCGTGCTTCGCCAGCAGCTCACCCAGCCGTCCGGCGGCGTTCCGGTCGCCGGCCTCCGCCCGGGCGCGCAGCTCCGCGATCTCGTCCTGGTTCGGCACGTCACCGTTTGTCCGAATTTCCATTACCGGTCACCTCTTCCGGGGGCAGCAAGGGCGCTGGCAAGGAACAGTCGCTTCGGGAAAGTGTCCATTTCAGAGGGCCTCAAACCGCTTCCTTCCAGCGAGTTGGCCGATCCGTGCTCCTGAATCCGAGAGGACGGTCACGCGGTCGCCGCCGTTTCGCCGGGCATCCCGCACGCCTGCCCACAATCGTCAAGACGCGCTACGCGAATCGGGGTTTTCGCTCGGCTTGGAACGGGACGATCGGCGCCGCGCCGCCCGACGGCGGACGCGGAGTCCGTCGTTCCGCATCAGTGGGTTCGGCCGTTCGCCGGGGAACGACGCGCGTCGGCCCGGACGGTCGGGGTCACCGGGTACGGGTATTTCCGGGCCCCGTTCCCCGACGTCTGGGAAGGGCGTGCGTGAGATTCTCTTTCGAGGATCCGCCGTTTCCGGGGCCGTCCTCGATGTGGTGCCGGCACCGGCGGTCGAGTTCCACGGGGCATGCCATAAACGAACGCGCGCCACTCGTCGAATGCGCGACCGGCGCATGACCTGCGCTGATCATCTGGGTGAAGACGCGCGCGTCCCGGCGTCACCGGCCGAACATGCCGCCTCGCGGCCGGCGGTGCGTTCCCCTGGGCCGCCTGGGGGCCCCGGCGGGCAGCCGCCGGCGGCCGAGGCGCAGCTGCGTCAGCAGCAGCGAGAACGCCACCATCAGCGCCGCCAGCCACGCGATCTGCGTGCTGGCCATCCGCTCGAACGTCAGGTCCTGCGCGACGGGCGCCTTGTTGCCCTGGAGCCGGCTCTGCGGCGTCCCCGCCCCGGGGTCCGGGCTCGGCGCGACGGACGGGTTGGGCGCCTGGATGGAGGGCAGCGCCACCTGCGGGTTCTGCGCCTCGAACGACGAGTTGGGCGACGTCTGGACGGACCCGCTCGTCCCCGTGCCGTTCCCGGAGGAGCCGTTTCCCCCGCCGGACCCGCCGTGCGACGTCCCCGACGACGAGGAGTGCGACGACGTGGGCGAGGGCTTCGTGGGCGTGCGCGACGGCGACTTCGTGGGCGTCTTCGAGGGCGTGGGGGTCGGGGTGGGCGTCTTCGTGGGCGGCTTGGACGGGACGACGTACTTGAACGTCGTGGTCCCGGCGACCGGGGAGAGGTCGGTCGCGTCGACGGTCACGATGATCGTGTAGACGGTCGTCGCGTCCGGGCCCTCCTTCGGGACCGTCACGTGCGACTTGACGGGCGCCCCGCTCTTGCCCTCGGCCAGGTCACCGACGGCGCACCCCGCCGACTCGAACGGCGCGCCGCAGTCACCGGTCACCGTCGTGCCCTTGAGGGTCGCCGTGATGTTGGTGACCTTGATGTTCGCCACGGCGCCGCCGACGGCCGTGACCGTCGTCGTGATGTCGAGCGAGTCACCGGGGTCCAGCCTGGTCGCCGTCGAGGCGACGTTCAGCTGGAGCCGGCCCGTCGCGGGGGACTCGGGATCCGACCCTGAGGGGGAGGGCGCGGCGTCGGCCACGGCGGACGCGCCGCCGGCGGCGAGGATGGCCGCCGTGCCGAGCCCAACAAAGATCGGTTTCACCGTCGCTCGGCAGATCACTGCCGCCGCACCTCCGTCGCGTCGCCGTTGAGCGCTTGTGTCCGAGGGATCGCCTCGGGACACATGCGAACACGGATCCAAGGGCCAAATCAACCCCGCCCGGGTCAGACGAACTCTTCCCGGACGTCCTCAATCTCTGCCCCGGGCGCCCACGCCTGCCAGATGCCCTGGTCGACGCGGTCGAGCCCGAGACTCTCGGCGACCGGGGCCCGCCCTCCCGCGTATTCGACCCGCACCCACGTCTCGTGCTCTCCGACGATGACGAAGCGCTCGCCGCGCCAGCGGCACGTCGTCCGGACGTAGCGGAGCTCCTCGACCTCGGACGCGGGGACGATGCGGCGGAAGCGCCCCGGCCGCAGCTCCTCGAACCCGTCCGTCGGCTCGGGCGCGTACAGCCTGATCTCGCCGTCGGCGCCCGGCGCGGCCTCGAAGTCGCGGCCGAGCCACCGCGCGACGTACCCGTCCCGGATCACTGCGCGGCCTCCGTCCGTCCGTCCCATGCCTCGGCGCCGGCGTCCGGCCGCAGCCAGGCGAGCCGGTCGGGGTCGTACATCGCGATGAAGCGCTCGGAGCGGTCCCTGCCGATGAAGTACATCTCCGCTCCGTACGGCAGCCGGACGCTGGTCACCTTGTACTCGCGGATGGACCCGGCGCTTCCCGGCGCGAAGCCGCTCCCCGTGAACGGCGGCCGCTCGATGACCCAGCCGGACTCGCCCCAGGAGGCCATCTCCTCCTCGTCGCGTCCGCCGAACGGGACGAGGTAGAGGTCGGGGCAGTACGCCGGCCACCGGATGACGTACACGCCCTCGTCGTCGGGGGAGAACGAGGAGTCGGAGAACAGCAGCCCCAGCGCCTCGTAGATCTGGGCGGGCGTCTGCAACTCGGCCACGTCGTTCGTGGAGTGGACGAAGCCGCCGACGCGGTCGTACCCCTGCTCCAGGTACCAGGAGACGTGGCTGTGCGGGACGACCTTCTGCATGATGACCGGCGAGGCGACGCGGTCCTCGGGGTCGGACGGCATCTGCGGCACCGGCTCCCGCCGCGGCGGCGGCAGCGGAACCTCCGGCCGCGCCTGGACGAGCCCGACCCGCACCGCCCACTCGCTGAGCGACCGCACCTGGTCGCCGTGCAGCGACGCCCCGATGTGCGTCCCCGGGTTGAGCACCATGGCCCAGTCCTCCCGGGGCCACGCGCCGATCAGCTCCCGGAAGTCGGCGTACACGAACCGGGACTCCGGCAGCACCTCGCGCAACCGGACCATCGACGTGAACACCTGCACGGACACCGCGTCCCGCAGCGCCGCGTCCCATCGGAACTCCCGCTGTACCGGCGTGACCTCAAGCGGCGCGTCATCGGGAATCGGCACGAGCACGTTCGCGTTCAGCAGCACCCGCAGGAACGCGTCGGAGTCACCGCTCGAAGCCGCCTCGTACAGGTCCTGGTCGATCCGGTTCCCCGGCTCGAACGCGGGCTCCGGCTCCCCGACGGCACGCAGCGCCCGGCCCGCCCCCGGCCCTCCAGTGGGCGCACCTCTTCCACCGCCGTCACCCCCGCCGGCGGCGTCGGCCGCATCATGCCTCTCCGGCCGGCCAGGGTGCGCGGCATCCTGAGGAACCGCCGCGAGGCCGCTCGGCGCCGCTTCACCGCCGGACGCGCCATGCGGAACCGTCGGCGCGCCCGCGTGGTGAACTTCCGCTTCCTCCGGGGTGCCAGATGTGGCACCTGGAGGTTCGTTGCCCTGGGCGCCGACACCAGTGGGCCCGGTTTCCACGGGGCCGCCACTCGACGAGGGAACGCCGTGGTCGGACCCCGCAACGCGACGGTCGGTGCCTTCCGGCGGGCTGGGGACGGCGCCACCAAGCCCGGCCATATGCCCCGGATCGTCGGCCGCACCCGACGGTATTCCGGGCGCGCGGCCCGCGTCGTCTCGGCCGCCCGGTGCGGCGCCGAGGGGCTCGACGCCCTGAGCCGAAGGTCCGGGAGGAGTTGGGAGCGGCGGTGCGCCGGGCGCGTCCGTGTCGTCCTGTTTGCCCGGCGCATCGCTGAGGGGCGTGGCGCCTTGAGCCGTAGGCCCGGGGAGGCCGGGCTCCGGGACGCCGCCGGGGGTGGTGGCGCTGGGTGCGCCTAGGTGGGGTCGGTTCGTGTCGTCTTGCAGGCCCGGTGCGGCGCCTGGTGGTTCGGTGCCTTGGGGAGCGGGGGCGCTGGGAGGCGCGTCAGCGAGGTGGCGGCCCGCGTCGTCTGTCGCACCCGGTGCAGCACCGAGGGGCTCGACGCGCTGAGCCGAAGGTCCGGGAGGAGTTGGGAGCGGCGGTGCGCTGGGCGCGTCCGTGTCGTCCGGCTTGTCCGGCGCATCGCTGAGGGGCGTGGCGCCTTGAGCCGTAGGCCCGGGGAGGCCAGGCTCCGGGACGCCGCCGGGGGTGGTTGCGCTGGGTGCGCCTAGGTGGGATCGGCTGGCGTCGTCTTGCAGGCCCGGTGCGGTGCTTGGAGGCTCGGTGCTCTGGGGCGCAGGTCCAGGAGCGGGGGCGCTGGAAGGCGCGTCCGCGAGGTGGCGGCCCGCGTCTCCCGGTGCTCCTGGCGCGGCACCGAGGCGTTCGGTGCCCTGAGGGGCGGGTTCGGGGAGGCCGGGCTCTTCGATGCCGGACGGGTCGGGCGTGACGGGAGTGGGCGCGCCGGAATAAGGACGGCCCGCGTCTGCCGGCGCTCCTGGCGTGGCGCTGAGGGGGTCGGTGCCCTGAGATGCGGGGTCGGGGAGGCCGCCGGGCGGGTTGGCCGTGCCGGGGGTGGCCGCCGGCACAGGTCCGGCCATGTGGCCTGGGTCGATGGCAGTGCTGGACGGATCCGCGAAGTGGCTCCCCGGAACGCCCGGTACGGGCCCCGGAACATCGGCGGCCGAGACGTCGCCCGCCTCAACCGCCGTGTCGGGCGCGGCCGGATGGGGTGCGGCCGGATGGGGTGCGGCCGCCTCGCCGAAGTGCGCGGGGGCCGGGGGCACGGCTTCAGGAAGGCCGAGCTGCGCGGCGCCGCCAGGTGTTCCTGCATGGTGGCGGCCTGATTCCGCGGGCGCGGGGACGGCGGGCTCGTCCGCGGGCGGCGGGCCCGCGTGCCGGCCCGGGCCGGCGGCGGGGGCGGCCGGGACGGCGGGGGCCACCGGAACCGAGGGCGCGTCCGGAGGCGGGGGCGTCGCGGCGGACGGGGGAGCGGGCGGGCCGCTGAGGGTGCGGACCTGCTCGCCCGGCATGGACGCGTCGATGGGCGTGCCCGGGTTGAGGACGAGCGTCCACGAGGCGTCCGGCCAGGCGGTGACCATCTCCAGAAGGCTCGGCATGATGAAGCGCGACGAACCGATCGCCTCGTTCATCCACTTCAGCGACGTGAAGATCTGGATCGACGTCCGCCCGTGGACGGGGACGGGGCGCCACGGGAACTCGGGGTCGCCGGGGACGATGCCCCACGGGGTCTCGGCGTCCACCGGGACGAGCACCTGGGCACCGAGGAGGATCTTGAAGAACGTCTCGGTGTCGCGGCGGCGGGCGGCGTCGAAGAGGCGCTGCTCGATGTCGTTCTGGGGCTCGAAGCGGTCGGTCATCCGCTGGGCGGCGCGCTGGTCGGCCCAGGTGGCGAGGCCGGGGAGCTGCTGCGCGAGGACGGTGCCGCCCGCGGGCGAGCCGGAGTTGATGGCGAGGAGCCAGTGGTGGTCCGGCCAGTAGCGCAGCGCGACGGTGAACGGCAGCGCGATGTGCTCGGTGCCGGGCCCGGACGCCTCGGCCAGGCGTTCGGGCGAGGTGAAGACCGGGACGACGGTGGAGCCGTCGACCTCACGGGTCTGCCACGGGAAGCCGGGGCGGCCCGGACGCAGTGAGAAGTCCATGTCGTCCGGGACGGGCAGCAGCACGTCGGTGGCCGCCAGCGTCTGCAGGAACAGGTCGTGGTCGTTGTTCGCGGCGGCCCGCAGCAGCTCGCGCTCCACGTCGTTGGCCGGCTGGAACTCCGGGCGCGGCGCCTCGCGGGGCAGGTCGCGGTGCTGGTCGCGCAGCTCCTCCCACGGCGGGGACGCGCGGCCGACCTGCGGGGGGCGGCCGTCGCCCTCGGCGACCTGCCGGACGAACCAGGCCGGCAGCCGCGCCTCGATCGGCAGGGCGGCGGGGACTCCGCGCGCGGGGGCGTCCACGGCGAGCCACCAGCGGCTGTCCGGCCAGCTCTCGGCGATGTCGCCGAACCGGACGGTCATGAAGTGCTGGTAGGACGGCCCGAGGCACGCCCGCATCGCCGCCGCCGACGTGTAAACCAGGACGTGGACCCGGCCGTCCTCCTCCTGGGTGGGCCACGACGGCTGGGCCTCCCCCGCGAGGACGCCGTCCACCAGGTCGGGCGGAACGGGAACGACGAGGTCGGCGTCCGCGAGGAGGCGGAAGTAGCTCTCCTGGTCGCCGGCCCGTACGGTCTCCTGCAGTCGGTGCTCCAGTTCCGACGTGGGTCGCCACGCGTCGGCCACGGTCGCCACCCCCTGTTTCTAGCGTGCTCGTCCCCGCGCGACTGCCTACGCTACATGGGCGAACAGGACCAAAGAGCATAATCATCTGACTGCGCGCGAGAGTTCCCAGGTCGGAGGCTGTCAGCGCGCAGTCAACGCGGCGAGGGCGGTGAGCAGCCGGTCGATGTGCTCCTCGTCCGTCCCGATGCCGATGCTCGCGCGGACGGCGCTCCGGTCCTCGCCCAGCAGGTGCCGGACGAAGGGGTGGGCGCAGAACTTCCCGTCGCGTACCCCGATGCCGTGCTCCTCGGACAGCGTAAGCGCCACGTCCCGCGCGTTCCAGCCGTCCACGGTGAACGACACGATTCCGACGCGCGGCGCCCGCTCCCCCCACAGCGTCAGCTCCCTGACGCGGGGGAGCGCCGCGAGTCCCGACCGCAGACGTTCCACCAGCTCCTCTTCGCGAGCGGCCAGGTCGTCCCAGGCGGGGGACAGCGTCTCGCACGCGGCGGCCAGCGCGAGGGCGCCGAGGACGTTCGGGGAGCCCGCCTCGTGCCGCTGCTCGGCGGAGGGCGCCCACCGGGTCGTCTCCCCGACCGAGGCGCTCGCGCCGCCGCCCTTGAGGTAGGGCTCGGCGGCGCGCAGCCAGTCGGCCCGCCCGGCGAGCACGCCCGCACCGAACGGCGCGTACAGCTTGTGCCCGGAGAACGCGACGTAGTCGAGGCCGAGCGCGGTCATGTCGAGGGGGCGGTGCGGGACGAGCTGCGCCGCGTCCACCGCGATACGGGCGCCGTTGCGGTGCGCGACGTGCGCGAGCTCCTCGATCGGCCACAGCTCGCCGGTGACGTTGGACGCGGCGGTGACGACGAGCAGCCGCGACCCGATCGGGCACGAGCGCAGCGCGCGGTCGGCCGCCGAGAGGGCCTCGGCCGGGGTGGCGGGCGCCGGGAGGCGCACGGCGCGCTTCCACGGCAGCAGCGACGCGTGGTGCTCGCTCTCGAAGACGACGACGCTCGTCCCGGCCGGGACGGCGTGCGCGAGCAGGTTCATCGCGTCGGTCGTGTTGCGCGTGAACACCACGGCCGAGCGCCGCCACGCGCCGAGGAACGACCGCACGGTCTCCCGCGCGTCCTCGTAGGCGGACGTCGTGACCTGGGACGCGTACCCCGCGCCGCGGTGGACGCTGCTGTAGTACGGCAGCGCGCGGGTGACGGCCTCGTGCACCGCCTCCAGACAGGGGGCGCTGGCGGCGTAGTCGAAGTTGGCGTAGGGGACGTGGCGGCCGTCCCGCACCGGAACCGGGACGTCCGCTCCGATGACGCGGGGAAGCGGGCGAACCCGGACCCCCTCGGGGCGCGTCACAGCAGGCGTGATGGGGGAGCGGGCGAGCAGCGTGGGCATGCCGGAACCTTCCGGGTCGGGGACCCCGGGATGTCCGTCGGGATCCGCGCTTGCCGGAACGCGGTGCCGCGTCCGGCCAGGTCCTCACCCGGGGCACCCCATCGCGGACGAAGGGTTGCCGGCCAGCAAGCCGGGGCTTTGCGCTGGCGCTCATGACCTCATGCGGAAGTATATGCGGAGCCGATCGGGGATCAAGGGGAGGGTGCGATGCGGTACGGGGTGGTTCGGACGCTGGCCGGCGGCGCGCTGGTGCTCGGCGCCCTCAGCGGGTGCGGGGCGCTGGGCGGCGGCAACTCCGGCCAGGTGTGCACCGACACGAAGAAGGCGTTCCAGCAGTACGTCACCCAGGTGCGGAGCCTTCCGGCGGCGGAGCCCGCGCAGTGGCGGCAGGCGACCGAGCAGCTCGCCGGACGCGTCGACGGGCTCGCGAAGCAGGCCGACGACGCCGACCTGAGCAAGGCGCTCAAGGCGGAGGCGGGCAGGCTCCGCGCCGCCGCGCCCGGGGTCGGCACCGGCGACGTCTCCCAGCTCGACAGTGTGATCAGGGAGACGCCGGCCACCATCGGCAAGGCCTGCGACTAGAGGCGGGCGCGGGGGCTACCCGCCGGTGCCGGGGCGGCCGAGCGGCCCGTCGCCCGTTCCGCCTCCGGGGTCGCCGCCGGTCCCACCGTCGCCTCCGTCGCCTCCATCGCCCCCGTCGCCGCCACCGCCGGGCTGCTGCGGCGGGATGATGGTCGGCAGGTCGGTGGGGGGCGTCGGGATGTCGGGACGTTCCGTGGACGGCGGCGGCTCGACCGGCCCGCCCGTGTCCGGCGGCTGCGTGCCGCCCGGCGGGACGTCCTGCGTCGGCCCGCCCCAGCCGCCGCCGGGCGTCATCGACGGCTCCCCGAAGGACTCGGGCTCGTAGCCCTTGATGTTCACCGCGTCCGACATGTACGAGCGCCACATCTGGGCGGGCAGCTGCCCGCCGTACGCGCCGTACCCGGGGATGTTCAGCGGCTTGCCGTCGCTGCGGAACATCGAGACCGTCGTCGCCATCTGCGGGATGAACCCGTTGAACCAGATCGCGCGGCCCTCGTCGGTGGTTCCGGTCTTGCCGGCGACGTCGCGGCCGTCGGGCAGCTGCGCGCCGGTGCCGGTGCCGCCCTGCACGACCTTCTGCATGGCGTAGGTGGCGTCACGGGCGACCTGCTGGCTGAACGCCCGCTCGCCCTTCTCGGCGAACGTGCGCTTGTGGTTCTCGTTGTCGGTGACCGACTTCACCACGAACGGCGTCCGGTGCACGCCCTCGGAGGCGAACGTCGAGTACACGCCCGCCTGCTGGACGGGGTGCAGCGACACGACGCCGAGCGGGAACGTGGCGGCGTCCCGCTGCGCCGGCTTCATCTGCGACCCGGGGATGCCCATCTTCTCGGCCATGGCGACGATCTTCTTGTTGCCGATGTCCTGGCCGAGGTTGACGTAGGCGGTGTTGATCGAGTGCTCGGTGGCGGTGACGAGGTTGACCGTCCCGAAGTTCTCGTTGCTGTCGTTGTGGATGGACGAGCCGTGGAAGTACTGCGGGGAGCTGCCGTCGTAGCTGGTCGACAGCGTCTTGCCGTCGTCCAGCGCGGCCGCCAGCGCGATCGGCTTGAACCCCGACCCGGCCTGCGCCCAGTCGCCGAAGGCGCTGCTCAGCGCCTCCTCCAGGTAGCCGCGGCCGCCGTAGAAGGCGAGCACCTGCCCGGTCTTCGGGTCGACCGACACCGCACCGGTGCGGATCTTCTTGCTCATCCCGTTCGGGGCGTTGTTCGCGACGGCCTGCTTCATCGCGTCCATCAGCCGCTTGTCGAACGTCGTGGTGATCTTCAGCCCGCTGCGGTTGATCTCGTCCTCGCTGTAGCCGCGGCGCTCGGTGAGCTCCTTCTTGGCCACGTTCACCATGTAGCCGCGCTGGCCCTTGAGGACGTCGGTGATCTTCTCCTTGCCGGGGGCCGGGAAGGTCAGCGAGGCCGCCTCGGACGAGGTGAGCGCCCCGTCCCGGACCATGTTGCCGACGATCGCGCGCCAGCGCTGCTCGGAGTAGGCGCGGCGGGGACCGGTCGGGTCGGCGAAGTTACTCGGCTGCTGGATCGCGGCGGCGAGGTAGGCGCCCTCCGCGGGCGTCAGCTTCGAGACGTCCTTGTTGTAGTACGCGTGCGCGGCGGCCTGCACCCCGTAGGCGTCGCGGCCGAAGTAGATGGTGTTGAGGTACTGCTCGAGGATCCAGTCCTTGTCCTTCTCCCGGCCCACCTTCAGGGAGACCATGACCTCCTTGAGCTTGCGGGTGACCGAGCGGTCCTTGCCGATGCCGCCGTAGTAGTTGCGGACCATCTGCTGCGTGATCGTCGAGCCGCCCTGCAGCTGCTTGCCGGTCGCGGTGGACCACAGCGCCCGCGCCGTGCCCTGGACCGACACCCCGGGGTCGTCGTAGAAGCTGCGGTTCTCCGCGGCGATCACCGCGGCCCGCGTGCTCTCGGGGATCTTGTCGAGCTTGACCGCGTCCCGGTTCATCCCGGTCTTGGCGATCTGCGTCTTGCCGTCGGAGTAGTAGAACGTCGGCCCCTGCGCGATCGCCTGCTCCTGCGCCGACGGCACCGGCGTGAACACGTAGGCGACGCCGAACGCGGCGATGCAGAACCCGATGAAGCCGAGGATCAGGAACAGCGCCCGGCGCAGGAACCGCGACCTGCGGCTGCGCGGCTTGCCGGGCCCTTTGCCCCCGCCGCCCCCACCGCGCCCGGAACCGGGCGGCTGGCCCCCCTCATGGGAGCCCCGCTGGGTCGAGTCGCGCTTGGCGGCGGCCATGCTCTTGGTATCTCCGGCCACCGCCCCATCGACACCATCAACCGCAGTGACTTCATCAGACGCACCGACCTCGTTCGCCGCGCTGACCTCGACAGACGCACCCACCCCATCGGCCGCGCCGCCAGTGTCCGAAGCGATCACGTCGTCAGGCACGATCACCTGATCGATCGCGGTGGCTTCGGTCGACGCGGTGTCATCGTCGGATGCGGTGACGTCGTCAGGCGTGGTGGGGGCGTCGGAGGCGGGGGTGTCGGCGGTCGTCGTCGTGGCCTCGGGGTCACCGGCCTCGGCGGGCGGGGGCGGCGTCTCAGCGGTGCCGGGGGCGTCGGAGGCGGAATCCGCGGCGGTATCGGCGGAGGTCGTGGCGTTATCGGCGGCGTCCGATTCGGTACCCTCGCTCGCGCCGGCGGCCTCTTCGCGCTCCTTGTCGCCGTTTCGAGATATGTCGCTCTCGTCGACGAATTCGGCGTCGCCGGTGGATTCTCCGGCGGCGCCTTCGATGTCCGCTGTCAGCGTGGCGGTCGCGGGACCGTCCGTGCCGGCCGGTGCCCCGGCCGCGGTTTCGTGCCGGTCCGCCTGGCCCGTCCCGGAGCGTTCCTCGCGCTCCGGGATCTTCTCGCTGTCGCTCACAAGCCCCCCGTGATTAATGCGTTACAGACGATACCTGAGGGAATCCGTGCGTCGACCGCCCAATGCGCTTCCGCGGCCTCCCAAAGGAGGACGGGCAATCCGCCTCTCCGGTTGTCGTGACGGATGTCGCAGTAGGCGGTCTTTCGTGAAAAGCCGAGCGGCGGGGACCCCGACCGGGTGCCCCGCCGCTCCCGCGCACGGCCGCGCCTCGGTCAGCTCACTTGTAGACCTTCGCGAGGATGTCCACCACGAAGACCAGGGTGTCGTCACCCTTGATCTTGGGCGGGCTGCCCTTCTTGCCGTAGCCCTCCTCCGGCGGCAGGACGAGCAGCACGCGGCTGCCGACCTTCGCGCCGGTGAGCCCCTTGTCGAAGCCGGGGATGGTCTGCCCGGTGCCGATCGGGAAGGTCGCGGGCTGCTTGTTGTCCCAGCTGGAGTCGAACTTGTCGCCGGACTTCCAGATCTTGCCGGTGTAGTTGACGACCGCCTCGTCGCCCTTGGCCAGCGCGGGGCCGTTGCCGGCGACGAGGGTCTTGGCCTGGAGCTTCTTGGGCGCGTCCTTGTCCGGGACCGTCACCTTGGGCTCCTTGCCGGCGCCCTTGTCCTCGACCTTGGGCAGCGACGCGTCGTCCAGTTTCTGCGCGGTGCCCTGCGGCTGCTGGCTCTTCGGGACGACCGCCTGGACGTCCATGATGAACAGGATCGCGTCCTTGGCGGTGATCTGCTGCGGGCTCAGCTGGGTGAGTTCCTTGGACGGCGGGAGCTGCATGACGAGCCGGCTGCCGGCGGACTTGCCGACGAGGCTCTTGTCGATGTCCTTGAGGCCGCTCTTGCCGATGACGAGGTGCATCGGGCCGCCGCCGCCCTGCTGCTGGCCCTCCTCGTAGGACGAGCGGACCTTCTCGCTGGAGCTCTTCACCCGCGAGTTCTCCTCGTCCTTGTCCTTCGACCACTTGTAGGTGGCGAACTGGACGTAGACGGTGTCGCCCTCGGCGGCGACGGGGCCGCCGCCCTTGATGGGCGTGCTCACCTTGAGCGTCTTGGTCGGCTCCAGCTTCGTGGGGATCGCGACTTTGGGCTCGGCGGCGAACTTGCCGGTCACCTCGATCTTCGGGCCGGGGCGGCTGACCCACCAGTACACCCCGCCGGAGACCGCGAGCGCCGCGACCACGATCCCGGCGATCACCATCAGCCGGCGCTTCTTGGCCTCCTTGGCGGTCAGCGCGGACGGCCGGTTCAGCCCGCTGCCGCGGCCGGCGCTGATGCCGTGCGGAGTGAACTCGGGGCTGCGGATGCTCTGGGCGTTCGGAATCTTCGCCTTCGCCTTGACCGCCGGCTTGCCCCGGGGCTTGTCATCCTCGGACATGTTTCCTCACTTGCTCCGGGTTCGACGACACCACAACCGTGACCACCCTTCCAGGGCCGGGCTAAGCACAGCGTGAAAACCGGGTAAAGGAGGCCGACCCGCAATCTACCGGTCACACACAAGGAGCGGTGTCATCTGGCAGGGGACAGGGGAAGGCGTCAGGATATCCCCGTCGCGCGAGTGACACACGCCCCCCACGCCGCCGGAGACGGTGCCGGGGGCGGTCAGATCCAACCGCGGCGCTGGGCGGTGATCGCGGCTCGGAAGCGGCTCGTGGTGCCGAGAAGGCTCAGCAGCTCGCTGACCCGGCGGGCGTAGGTGCGTGCCGACAGGCCCAGGCGTGCGGCGGCGGCGCGGTCGGGCAGCCCGTCCCGCATGCAGACCAGGATCGGGACCAGATGGGCCGGCGGCAGGTCGGGGCCCTGGTCGGCGGGCAGGGCGTCGCCGGAACCCCACGAGTGGTGGTGCAGGCGGAACAGCGCCTTGACCACCGCGGGGTCGCGGATGACGAGCAGGCCGTTGTAGAACACGTCCAGGTCGAGCGGGATGATGGCGGTCGTGCGGTCGAACACGGCCAGCCGGACGGGGATCTGTTCGATCAGACGCACCTGCCCGCCGTTGCGCCACTGGATGGTCTCCAGGGCGCCGTCCTGGGCCAGGCCCTGCGGAGAGGTGATCTGGCGCAGGGTGGGGACCTTGGGTGACCTCGGCTATCCGGGCCAGAAGTTCGACGCGATCCGCGGCAGCGGCCCCTGGGACTACTACCGTTGCGACAACGGAGTGACCAGCAACTTCTGGATCTACGGGCGGAACGTGGCCACTAACGTCGTCGGCTGGGTCCCCGACTGCAACCTGACGGGATAGCTCCGCCGGGGATGGCAGGCTGGGAGGATGCGCCTCGCGACGTGGAACGTCAATTCCGTCAAGGCACGCCTTCCGCGCCTTCTCACCTGGCTGGACGAGACGAAGCCGGACGTGGTCTGCCTCCAGGAGACCAAGTGCCGCGCCGATCAGTTCCCCGCCGCGGAGGTCGAGGAACTCGGGTACGCCACGGCCGCGCACGGCGACGGACGATGGAACGGTGTGGCCGTCCTTTCGCGGGTCGGCATCGAGGACGTCTCGAACGGCTTTCCGGGCGAGCCCGCCTACGCGGGCGAGGCGGGGGCCGAAGGCGAGGACGAGCAGATGGAGTTGAGCGAGCCCGTCCTACTGGCGCCCGAGGCCCGCGCGCTCGGCGCCACGTGCGGCGGCGTGCGGGTCTGGTCGCTGTACGCGCCCAACGGCCGCACCCCGGAATCGGCCCATTACACCTACAAGCTGGCGTGGTTCGCGGCCCTCCGCGACGCCCTCGCGGAGGAACTGGCCGTGGGGGCGCCGCTGGTCGCCTGCGGCGACTACAACGTCGCCCCCACGGACGAGGACGTCTGGGACCCGGCCGTCTTCGCCGGCTCCACCCACGTCACGCCCCCCGAGCGGCAGGCGCTCGCCGACCTGCAGGCCCTCGGCCTCCACGACGTCGTCCCGACGATCTTGAAGGGCCCCCACCCCTACACCTACTGGGATTACCGGGCCGGCGCCTTCCACAAGAACCTGGGCATGCGCATCGACCTGTTCTACGCGAGCGAGGACGTCGCCGGACGTGTCGCCTCCGCCTACGTCGACCGCGAGGCCCGCAAGGGCAAGGGCCCGTCCGACCACGCCCCGGTCGTCGTCGACCTCGACTGACCTCGCGCCTTGCGGATCGCGCCGAACGCCGCACGGTTCTTGCCGAGGTCCGGCTGATCATCAGCAGGACGCAACCGAGAGATATGGGAAGGAAACTGACCATGGCGATCAACAACGCCCCGAACCACGGCGACTACGACAGGGCTCCGACCGGCCGCTCCTACAGCGTCGCTCCGCACAGCAGCGGGAGCAGCGCCGGTTCGGCCGCGGACACCGGGCGTACCGAGCAGCCCGCGCCGGTCGAATCCGGTACCCCCGACCCCCTGGTCGAGGCGTTCCTGACGGCCGGAGAGGTCAAGTCCGAGGGCTGACGCCTGAAGGTCTGACGCCTCGCGGCAGGTGAATCAGTGTTCCGGCGAGTGGGGCGGCTTCGTGCCGCACCCGCTCGCCGGAACATCTTCTTTCGGCCAGATCCGGGGCGCTAGCCGTCGTGGCGGGCGAGGAAGCGGCGCTTGCCGCCTTCGTCGTACTGGTCGAGGACGGTGAAGCCGTCCGGCAGGAGCGAGGCGGGCTCACCGGGCTTGAGGCACCATTCGGCGGGCAGGCGCGGCCGGTCCCGGCGGGCGGCCTCGGTGAAGGCCTCCCAGGCCAGCAGGCCGCCGGGCAGGACGGCGCCGGCCGCGCGCTCGAACACGGCGCGGTCCCAGAACCCGGTGCACAGGACGAGCGCGAACCGGTCCGGGCCCGGCCGCCAGGCGCCGAGGTCGGCCTGGACGAGCGTGACCAGCGGGCCGAGCCCGCGCCGCCGGGCCTCCGCGGCAAGCCGCGCGAGGGCGATCTCGGAGATGTCCACGGCCGTCACGCGGCGTCCCGTCCAGGCGGCCAGCAGGGCGCTGCCGGAGGGTCCCGACGCCAGGTCGAGCACTCCGCCGTCCGGCATCCCGAGCGACAGCGCCCGCTCCGCGAGCGGGTGGGCCCGCGACGACCCGGACGACTCTGCGTACTTCTCGTTCCACCGGAGCCTGTCCGGATGCCCCGTTAATTCCGCCGGCACGTCCTCCATGGGACGACTCTAACGGCGCTCCGCGATCAAGAGCATGAACATGGCCGTGGGGAAGCCCTTGCGCCACCACGGGTCGTCCCGCAGCTGCTCTTCCGTCGGGTGCGGCTCGCGCAGGTCCGCGATGACGAATCCGGCGTCTCGGAGCGTTCCAGCGTAGTACTCCAGCGGCCGGAGCCAGCTTGTGATCATCGAAGGGGATTCCAGGCCGTCCACCATGAACCGCTGGTCGATCCCGCGCGGGGTGAAGTACTGCGACGCCGGGACGCTGCTCGCCGCGCCCTGCTCGGCGTTCTCCACGTAGAAGCAGGGGTGCAGCGTCAGCAGGACCAGCCGGCCGCCGCTGCGCAGGACGCGCGAGAACTCGCCGATGGCGCGGGTCGGGTCCTGCAGGTGGCTGAACAGGTGGTTGCACAGGACTAGGTCGAACCGGTCGTCCTCCAGCGGCAGGTCCTCGACGCTGGCGCGGGTGAACGTGGCCTTGCCCTCCTGCGCCGGGTGCGCCGCGGCCGCGTCGATCAGGCCCTGCGCCGCGTCGACGCCCGTGACCTCGGCGCCCATGGCGGCGAGCCTGCGCGACAGGTAGCCCTCGCCGCATCCGGCGTCCAGGACGCTCTGGCCGGCGCAGTCGCCGACGGCCTCCAGGACGGCGGCGTCGGTCAGTTCGGTCCGGTACCGGTCGCGGCGCTCCCTGATGACCTTGACCCAGTACTGCGCGTTCGCTTCCCATCGCGCACGCGTCAGTTTCGCGATGGCTTGCGCCGTGTCCTCCACCGGCTCCCCATTCTCCAAGGCCTGGCTCAGGCAAGGCCCTTGAGCCGCCGCACCAGCGTGTTGCAGGTCTGTCTGATCCTTCTGTCCCGGCAGTCGACCCCGCGCAGTTCCAGCGCCTGGATCAACTCGGGGAGCTTTCCGCCGAACGCCGGATCGCGTTTGAGCGCCAGCGGAATGTACGTCGACACCAGGTAGTAGAGGTAGGCGTCGTTGTAGACCGCGATCTCGCGGAGCACCTCGGTGGCCGTGTTGCGCAGCGACAGGGAGCTCGGAAGGGTGAAGTCGCTGCTGATCCGGCCGTCTCGCGTATAGGTGGGGAACGACCATTCCTCAAGCGCCGCGTAGACGGGCGTCGCGTCGAGTTCCTGGCGGTAGCGCTCGGCCAGGTCGAAGTCGTTCGAGCTGATCAGGGAGCCCATCACCACGCCGCGCATCATGAAGGCGGTCTGCCGCCCGGGCACCTCGAAGCCGAGGTCGGCCTCCAGTGCCCCGGTCACCTTGCTGACCTGGTGCGTGAGGATGTTGAGCGCGAGGATCGAATGGAACGAGTAGGTCTTGCGGTTCAGCCGCGGGGCCAGGTCGATGGACGAGTCGAAGAGCTTCTGGGGGTCCCTCAGGAGGCCGTGGCCGGCCTCGGTGGAATAGAGCGCCTCCAGTGCGGTGTCCTGCTCGCGCCCCCAGAAACGGGCGATGAACGAGGACGTCTTCTGGGTCGCCTGGCCGCGCATGATGTGCAGCCCGGCCTCCAGCGCGTTCAGCAGGTGCTGCTGCGCGACGGACGAGTTCTGCAATGCCTCCAGATCGACGGTGAGCCCCTGGCCGTGCAGGTCGGCGACGAGCCCGTCGCGCCTTTTCCTGACGGCGTGCGCCATCGAGTACTCGGCGATTCCCGGCACGGACGACATGAGGCTCTGCAGCGACCGCCCGCTGACCCGGTCGAGCCATTCCGCGTTGTCCCACAACCGGAAGATCGTGCTCTCGTCGAGTCCGGAGAAGGCCGCCACGTCGGACATGTTGAGTCCCATGTCCCTGGTGATGTCGGAGAGAGACTTCGGCTCGCCGTCCGCTGTCATCACTCGCCCTAGATGTGGCAGTTGCTGGCGGTTCGATGGTAGCGAAGCACCGCGGGCGGGGGACGGACGATCGACAGAAGTCTCGGCGAGTACCGCGGGGGACATGCCGTCGTCACCCCGGTACGCGCCCGACGCAGCCGATGAGCGGCAGCGGGCGCAGGTCGGTCAGGGGGGCGGGCCCCGGCAGCCGGGCCGGGTAGGGGTCGAGCATCCGCAGGCTCGCGCAGATGCGGGCGATCTCGTCCGCGCTCCGCGGCCGGAACGGGGTGTCGACGCCCTCGCACGGCCCGGAGATCGGGTCCAGTTCCGGCGACCGCTCGGCGTGGCTGATCACCACATGGCTGCCGGGGGTGAGGCCCTCGGCGAGCGCGGCGACGATCCCGGCCGGGTCGTCCTCGTCGGGAACGAAGTCCAGGACGCCGAGCAGGAACACCGCGACGGGCTCGGAGAGGTCGATCAGACGGCGCAGGCCGGGGTCGGCGAGCAGGGCGGCCGGGTCGCGGACGTCCCCGGCGAAGGCGCCGGTGCCGGCGTCCACGGCGAGCAGTGCCCGCGCGTGCGTGAGCACCATCGCGTCGTTGTCGACGTAGGCGACGCGGCAGTCCGGGTCGGTCCTCCGGACGAGGTCGCCGAGGTTCTCGGCGGTCGGCAGCCCGCAGCCGACGTCGACGAACTGCCGCAGTCCCGCCTCCCCGGCGAGCAGTGCGGCGGCGTGGTCCAGGAAGCCCCTGTTCGCCTGGACGAGCCGCAGCACCGACGGGCAGCTGCGCAGCGCACGCTCGGCGGACTCGCGGTCCGCGGCGTAGTTGTCCTTGCCGCCGAGGAGGTAGTTGCACATGCGGGCGACGCTGGCCGACGTCGTGCTGAGCGCGGGCCCGCCCCCGGGAGGGGACGGGTCGGCCCGGCGGGTCGGGGTCAGCGCCGCCCCGGAGGTCACGGCAGCCGCCATCCGTCCCGGACGCCGACGCCGAACCAGAAGGTGGAGGTCCCGCTCTTGCCGCGGCAGGTGCCGTAGTCGGTGGCGAGGGCCTTCATCAGGGTGAGCCCGCGCCCGCCGGTCGGCAGCGCATCGTCCACGACCCGGGGCGGCCCGTGGGCGGCGCCGCCGTCGGTGATCTCGACCCGCACGTACCGGTCGACGTGCAGCACGGTCAGCGTGATCGTCCCGTCCCGGCGCGGCCGCGCGTGCAGCACCGAGTTGGTCATGGCCTCGCTGGTCAGCAGTTCCAGGTCGCCGAGCTCGGACCGGTCGGCGCCGAAGTGCTGCCCGACGAGCTCGCGGACGTAGGAGCGGCCGAGCCGCACGGCGGGCGGGGTGGCGGCGAGGTCGATCTCGCCGATGAGGCGCCCCGAGGACTTGCCGTTGTGGTTCCAGGCGGACGGGATCCCGACTTCCAGCGAGGGAGCGGGGGCGGGCACCAGCACGGGCGCCCCGGACCATGTGTCTGATGCGTTCATGGCGATGTCGGCTTCACGTCTCCGTGTCGGGCTGTAAGCGAACATGTGCTTCTCGGCCAAGTCGATGTCGGACGTGGAAGTGAAACAACACACACTCTTACGCAGCCACCTCGGGCCAGTCACCAACGCTTGCGCGCATGCAAGGGCCCTGCCGCACCCTGCGGGAGGTCACACGCCGTCCAAGATCCGCCACATGGCGGCGCCTTACCGGTCCTGGACCGGATCCGCAAACCGGCCGGAGGTCAGCCGCCGGGCCTGCGGCCCCAGACGGAGATCAGCGGCGCGAGGGTGAGGTCGAGGCGCCCCGCGGCGATGACGGCCAGCAGGTGGCGGATCTCCTCGGCGGTGGCGTGCCCGCCCTCGATGAGCCGCTCGCGCACCTGGAGGACGGACGCGGTCTCCAGGACGCCGCAGGCCGGAGCCGAGAGGGGGAAGAACGCGTCGGCGCGCACGTCGTCCAGGCCGGCGTCGCGCAGGAGCCGGGGGAGCCTGCGGCCGTAGGCGAGGTCGGCGCCGCGCTCGGCGAGCAGCGCGCGGAAGCCGCGCCGGACGGCGTTGGCGAGGCGTTCGTCCGGACCGCGCTCGTCGGGGCAGGCCAGCGGCTGGAGCCCCGGGTCGGCGTCCTCGACGAGCAGGACGCCGCCGGGCCGCAGGGCGTCGATCATCGTCTGGAGGGCCCGGTCGCGGTCGG
The DNA here is from genome assembly GCF_040639875.1 of Actinomadura sp. NPDC023710. NCBI lineage: Bacteria > Bacillati > Actinomycetota > Actinomycetes > Streptosporangiales > Thermomonosporaceae > Actinomadura > Actinomadura sp. NPDC023710. The sequence goes on along the minus strand of NZ_JBFAGB010000002.1, from coordinate 55,462 downwards.
CGAGGTGGACCAGCACCAGCCGGGCGTGGACGAGGTCGAAGGGCCCCTCGGGCGGGTCGTCGCGCACGAGGTCGTGGCGCCGGACCTCCACCGGCGCGCCGGCGAGTTCCGGCGCGTCCGCCAGCCACGACACGTCGATGTCGGTCGCCAGCACGCGGCCGGCGGCCCCGACGCGGCCGGCGATCCAGGACGGCACGGACGGCCCGCCGGCGCCGACCTCCCAGACGCGCCATCCCTGGCCGAGGCCCGCGTCGTCCATGTGGCGGAACGTCCACGGGTTGAACAGTTCCGAGATCGCCTCGAAGCGGGCGCCCGCCTCGACCTGCCGGTTGTCCAGGAGATAGTCCACGCTCCGATGATGCCGCCTGTTCGGCGGCGCGGGCGCGCGTTCAGGGGATCAGTTCCGGCAGGAGGGTGTCGCGGAGCTCCGCGAGGGCCGCGCTCTCCGCCGTGGCGGCCTCCACCCGGCGCGCCAGCGCGGTGGCCAGACCGCCGAACGAGCGGACGGCGGCGTCGCCGGGCCAGGGGACCGTGAAGGCGGCGATGTCCTGCCACCTGGCGCGCGGCATCCGCGTGCCGTCGCCGACGGCGCAGGCGTGCGCCACCACGTCGTCGCTCGCCAGGGCGGCGAGGAGCCACCCCCTGCGGGCGGCGTCCCGTGGGCGGACGACGAGGATGTCGGTCGAGGCGACGCCGTCCACGAAGGCGAGCCCCACCTTGTGGAAGGCGGGCCGGAGCTTGCCGAACAGGACGTCTCCGGCTGCGAAGCGCCGTTTCGCGCTGGTGGCTCCGGACGCGTCGGTCCAGGTCGAGAGCCACATGTGCCGCTTCGGCATGTGCTCCAGAGCGATGTAGTTCTCGTCCCGTCCGATCCGCTGCGGCGGGACGTTGCGGCGCACCAGGTCCCCGAGCTCGCCGATCGGCATGACGGACGCGGCCGTGGACGCCGACTCGTCGTAGCGGGCGCGGACCAGCGCGTCGCCGCAGGCCGCGATGCGCCCGTTCACCTCGATCTTGTCGTCGAGCGCCCCCAGAACGGACGCCGCCGCGTCCTGCTCCGCCCGGCTCAGGCGCGGGGCGGTGAGGCCGCTCAGGATCGCGTGGGTGAGGAGCGGCTGCCCCGAGCCGATGCGGTACCTGTTCAGGCCGAGCCGCTTGAGCAGGTAGTGGACGTAGCGCGCGTTCACTCCGTCCTTGGCCGTGGCGATGATGGCGTTGTCGGTGGCCCAGCACGGGTCGGGGCTGTAGTGGACGGTGCCGCAGAAACTCCCGACGCGTCCCACGATGGTGGAACCCGGCCCGGCGTTGAACCCGCCGGACGTCCCGATGACCCCGTTGGCGCCGAAGGTCCGGTAACGGGTGCCCGCGGCGGGACGCGATCGGCCGTTCGAGAACGTGACGAGTTCGCCCAGTGCCACGTCAGCCATCAGGACGCCCCGGCTCAGCCACTGAACCGTCCCAGCTCGTCCCTGACGACCTGGTCGAGGCGCGCCGACTCCTCCAGATGCGTGAGGAGCTCCTTGGCGAGCCGCTCCACGCGGTCGGCGGCGGGCTCGTCGCCGCGATCCGCCTCGGCGGCCCCGACGTAGCGTCCCGGCGTGAGGACGTGGTCATGCGACCTGATCTCGTCCGGTCCCGCCGCGTGGGAGAAGCCGGGGACGTCGGAATGGCCGTGGTCGCGCCACGCCCGGTACGCGCCGGCGATCCGGGCGACGTCGTCGGCGGTGAGGATCCGCTCGGTGCGGTCGACCATCGTCCCCATGTCCCGGGCGTCGACGAACAGGACCTCGCCCGGGACGCTCTTGCGCCTGTCGAAGAACCAGAGGCAGGCGGGGATCGGGGTGGTGCGGAAGAGCCGGTCCGGCAGCGCGACGACGCACGAGACGAGATCGGCCTCCACGAGCGCCGCGCGGATCTCCCCCTCGCCCGACTGCCGGGACGACATCGAGCCGTTCGCCATGACGACGCCCGCGCGGCCCTGCGGCCCGAGCTTGGCCACGATGTGCTGGATCCAGGCGAAGTTGGCGTTCCCCGCGGGCGGGAGGCCGTAGCGCCAGCGCGGGTCGCCGGGATCCCGGTACCAGTCCGACATGTTGAACGGCGGGTTGGCGAGAACGTGGTCGGCGGCGAGCTCCGGATGCGCGTCCTCGTAGAAGGCGTCGGAGCGGCGGACGTCGCCCGCGATCTCGTGGACGGCCAGGTTCATCCTGGCCAGCCGCCACGTCCGCTCGTTCGCCTCCTGCCCGTACACCGCTATGTCGTCCGGCCGCCCCCGATGGCTCAGGACGAACCTCTCCGCCTGGACGAACATGCCGCCGGAGCCGCAGCAGGGGTCGTACACCCGCCCCCGGAACGGCTCCAGGACCTCCACCAGCAGCCGGACCACGCCGGCCGGCGTGTAGAACTCGCCGCCGCGCCTGCCCTCGGCCCGCGCGAACTTCTCCAGGAAGTACTCGTAGACCTCGCCGAGGACGTCCCGCGCGGGCCGCGCGCCGAACTCCGCCCCGAACCGCACCTGGCCGATCAGCTCGACCAGCTCGCCGAGACGCCGCTGGTCCACCCGGGTGAAGATCTGCGGGAGGACGCCGTCGAGCGACGGGTTGGCGCGCATGACGGCGCCCATCGCCGCGTCGACCCGCTCACCGATGCCCCCGGCGGCGGGGGAGAGGTCCGCCCACCGCGCCCCGTCCGGGACCCGGAAAGCCCCCTCACCGGACGAGTCGGACACGTACTTGAGGAACACGAGCCCGAGGACGAAGTCCCTGTACTGCGCCGCGTCGACGGATCCGCGCAGCTTGTCGGCGGCCTTCCAGAGGACATCGTCTTTCCAGAGGACATCGTCCATCCGCGTGACTCTAGCGTTCGGCCCGCCACGCTGGCGGGACGTCGTTCGTGGACGGGAAGCGGGTGCGGTGCGAGGCTGCGGACCGTGATGGTCGTGGGCGTCCTGGCATGCGCGGCGCTGGCCGGATGGCTGTACCTGGCGTTCGCGCACGGCGGCTTCTGGAAGACGGGACCGGGCCTGCCCGACGCACCGGCACCGGACGAGTGGCCAGGGGTCGTCGCCGTCGTCCCCGCCCGCGACGAGGCAGCCGTCCTCCCGGAGACGCTCCCGACGCTGCTCGCCCAGCGGTATCCGGGCGCCTTCCGCGTGATCCTGGTCGACGACGGGAGCGGCGACGGCACCGCCGAGACGGCCGCCTCCCTCGCGGACGGCGACCCGGCCCTGTCGATCGTGCCCGCGGGGGAGCGCCCGCCGGGGTGGGCGGGCAAGGTGTGGGCGATGTCGGAGGGCGTCCGGGCGGCGGGCGAACCCGACTTCCTCCTCTTCACCGACGCCGACATCGCCTACGCCCCGGGCACCGTGGAGGGGCTCGTGCGCTCCGCCGTGGCCGGACAGCGCGACCTGCTGTCGCAGATGGCGACGCTCAGCACCCGCACGGGCTGGGAGCGGGTGGTCGTCCCCGCCTTCGTGTACTTCTTCGCCCAGCTCTACCCGTTCCGCCGCGTCGGCCGCGACGGGGCGCGCACGGCCGCCGCCGCGGGCGGCTGCATGCTCGTCCGGCGCGCCGCCCTCGTCGAGGCGGGCGGCCTCGCCCGGATCCACGACGCGCTGATCGACGACGTGGCGCTGGGACGGCTCGTCAAGCGCGCGGGCGGGCGCTGCCGCCTCGATCTCAGCCGCGACGTCGTCAGCCGCCGCCCCTACCCCCGCCTCGCCGACCTCTGGGCGATGATCGCCCGCAGCGCCTACCACCAGCTGCGCTACTCGCCCGCCCTGCTCGCCGGGACCGTCGCCGGCCTGCTGCTCCTCTACGCGGTCCCGCCCGCCGCGACGGCCGCGGGCCTGATCGCGGGCCCGGCCGGCGGCGCGCCCGCCCTCGCGGCGGGCGCGCTCGCCTGGGCGCTCATGGCGGTCACCTACGCGCCGATGCTGCGCTTCTACGGCCTGTCGCTCGTGCGCGCCCCGGCCCTGCCGCTCGTGGCCCTGCTGTACGCGGCGATGACGCTCGACTCCGCCCGCAGGCACCGCGCCGGCCGGGGCGGTTCCTGGAAGGGCCGCACTTTGTCGGGACGGCACAAATCCGGTGCCGGCGATGCGTCCCGCGCGCCATTGGAGTAAGTGTCCAATTACGTTACTGTCGGGTGGCCGTCACGCCGACGGCAGGCGCGGAGACGCCGCCGCCACGTTGAAGGGTTACCCGCCATGTCCATCACCGTTCGCCGGGTCGTGCGCGCCGCCGTGGCGTCGTGCGTCGGCCTCGCCATGACGGCGGCCGCCCTGCAGGGCACCGCCGCCGCGGCGCCGCAGGCCCCGAAGCCCCCGGCCGAGGATCCGTTCTACCAGCCGCCCTCCCCGCTCCCGGCGGGCGCGCCCGGTGACGTCATCAGGTCGCGTCCCGCAGTGTTCACCGTGGACCCGATCGGCCACTCGCCGTACGAGGGCGTCAAGTCCTGGCAGGTGCTGTACCGGTCGGAGACGGTGCAGGGGCAGCCGACCGCCGTCTCGGGCATGGTCCTCGTCCCCGCCAAGGAGTGGACGGGCCAGGGCGAGCGGCCGCTCGTCTCCTACGCCGTCGGGACGCGCGGACTCGGCGACGCCTGCGCCCCGTCCTACACCCTCACCCAGGGCATGGACTACGAGGAGCTGTTCATCGCCGACGCGCTCAGCCGCGGGTGGGCCGTCGCCGTCACCGACATGGAGGGCCTCGGCACGCCCGGGCAGCACACCTACGAGGTCGGCGGCTCCCAGGGCCGGGCCCTGCTGAACGTCGCCCGCGCCGCGCAGCGCCTCCCCGACGCGGGACTCGGCGGCTCGCCGGTCGGCCTCTGGGGCTACTCGCAGGGCGGCACGACCGCGGGCTGGGCGGCGGAGCTGGCGAAGACCTACGCCCCCGAGCTGGCGATCAAGGGGGTGTTCGCGGGCGGCGTCCCGGCGGACCTCCAGGCCGTCGCCAAGGGACTGGACGGCTCCCCGTTCGTCGCGCTCATGTTCATGGCCGCCGTCGGTTACGACGCCGCCTATCCCGAGCTCGACCTGGCCAAGTACCTCAACGACGACGGCCGCGAGCTGCTGGCCAAGGCCCAGGACATGTGCCTGGTCAGCTTCGACGGGCCCCTCACGGTCGTGCAGACCGCGTTCAAGCACATCAGCGACTACACGACCACCGACCCGCTGGCCACGCCCGAGTGGCAGCGCCGCCTGGACGCCAACAAGCTCGGCTCCACAGCCCCGAGTGCCCCGGTGCTCCAGACGCAGGCCGTCTACGACGAGATCATCCCCGCCGCGCAGGCCGACACCCTCCACAAGGCGTGGTGCGCGAAGGGCGCCAACATCACCTGGAAGACCTACACCTTCGCCGAGCACGCCACCGGCATGCTCTGGAGCGAGCCCGACGCGATGACGTTCCTCGGCGACCGCTTCGCGGGCAAGCCGGTCACCGGCAACTGCGCCGCCTGACCCTTGCCCGCGGGGCCGCCCGCATCTGGGCGGCCCCGGCCCTGGGGCCATCCCGCTCCGCAAGGGGCAGGATGGCCCTATGGATTTGGTGGAGTTCCTCCGCGCTCGGCTGGACAGGGACGAGCAGATGGCCCGCGCCTGCTCCGGCACCCCCTGGAAGGCGACCCCCTCCGGCACGGTCAGCACCGACACCGGCGATCCCGGCACGGACGGCTCCGCCTACGTCGCGACGACGGAGAACGGCGCGTACGCCGAGCACATCGCCCGCCACGACCCCTCCCGCGCGCTCGCCGAGGTGGCCGCCCGGCGCCAGATCGTCGACGACTACGAGAAGCAGGCCTGGATCCTCGGCCAGGGCCACCGCACCCCCGAACTCGACGCGGCGCAGTCCGTCCGCGAGGCGGTCGTGCGCCTCCTCGCGCTGCCCTACGCCCACCACCCCGCCTACCAGGAGGAATGGCGGCCCTAGGCGTCGGTGATCAGCGCCGGGTGGCGGGGGTCGTCCAGCTTCAGGACGACGTCGGCGGTGCGAACGGGCTCGACCTCGGCGTCATAGCGCGCGTAGGCGGGAAGCGTCCACGCCTCGTCGCCTGCCGTGCGGCGGGCCAGCGCCCCGCGCGACAGGGACAGGTGCACGGTCAGCTCGAACGGCAGCCCCCGGCCGAGCAGCAGCGAGCCGTCCAGCAGCAGCACCCCGCCCGGCCGGACGGGCACGTAGCCGGCCCTCGTCGCCCTGTCGAGCGCCGCGTCCCACAGACTCGGCAGGACCCTCCCGGTGCCGGACGGCTCCAGCGGCCCCAGCGCCTCCCGTACGAGCCCGCCCACATCGAGCCATTCGTCGTAGAAGACGTCCGGATCGTCCCGCCCGTGCTCGTAGCGCAGCGACGCCGGACGCAGGAAGTCGCGCGCCGACACCCGCACGACGTCCCGTCCCCGAGCGCGCAGCGGCGAGACGAGGGCGTCGGCCAGGTCGGAGGGCGCCGCGGGCGGCGCCCCGTCGATCGCCACCCGCGCCCAGGAACCGGACCCGGACGCCGTGATCCGGTCGGCCAGCTCCTCGACCACCAGAGACGGCGAGATCGGTCGTGCGCGCATCACCTCATCCTGCCCGCAACCCCGGGCGCGCCTGACACACCGCCCTCTCGGAATGTAACCTCGGTACCGGGCCGAGAGGCGCTGCAACGGGCGAGAGCCCGCCACGCTCGGCCCGAGACACCTGATTCCGCAAGGGCGCCTCCCAGATCCCATGGGAGGTGCTCGAAAAACATGACTCAGACTCCATTGCGCGAACTTCTTGAGCAGCGGATCGCGGTACTGGACGGCGCGTGGGGCACGATGCTCCAGGGCGCGGGCCTGACCCCCGGCGACTACCGCGGCGACCGCATCGGCGACGACCACCCGAAGGACGTCACCGGCGACCCCGACCTGCTGAACCTGACCCGCCCGGACGTGATCCTGGACGTCCACCGGCAGTACCTGCGGGCCGGCGCCGACATCACGACGACCAACACCTTCACCGCGACCAGCATCGGGCAGGCCGACTACGGCCTGGAGGGCCTGGTCCGGGAGATGAACGTGCAGGGCGCGCGGCTGGCGCGGCAGGCCGCCGAGGAGTTCGGCGGGCGCTACGTCGCCGGCTCCATCGGCCCGCTGAACGTCACGCTCTCGCTGTCCCCACGGGTCGACGACCCGGCCTACCGCGCCGTCACGTTCGACCAGGTCAAGACCTCCTACGCCGAGCAGATCTCCGCCCTCGCCGAGGGCGGCGTCGACCTGCTGCTGATCGAGACGATCTTTGACACGCTGAATGCGAAGGCCGCGATCGCCGCGGCCCGCGAGGCCGCCCCGCACCTGCCGCTGTGGATCTCGGTGACCATCGTCGACCTGTCCGGCCGGACGCTGTCCGGGCAGACCGTCGAGGCGTTCTGGCGGTCGATCGAGCACGCCGAGCCGCTGGTCGTGGGCGTGAACTGCTCGCTCGGCGCCGACGAGATGCGCCCGCACGTGGAGGAGTTGGCGCGCCTGGCCGGCACCTACACCGCCTGCCACCCGAACGCGGGCCTTCCGAACGCCTTCGGCGGCTACGACGAGACCCCCGAGGAGACGAGCGGCAAGGTCGGCGAGTTCGCCGCGTCCGGCATGGTCAACGCCGTCGGCGGCTGCTGCGGGACGGGCCCCGACCACATCGCGAAGATCGCTGAGGCGGTGCGGGGGATGGCGCCCCGCGAGGTCGCCGCACCCGGCGCGGCGAGCCGGTTCAGCGGCCTGGAGCCGTTCGCGATCGGCGCCGACACCGGCTTCGTCATGATCGGCGAGCGCACCAACGTCACCGGCTCCAAGAAGTTCCGCAAGCTCATCGAGGCGGGCGACCACCAGGCCGCCGTGGACGTGGCGCTCGACCAGGTGCGCGGCGGCGCGAACCTGCTCGACGTCAACATGGACGCCGACCTGCTCGACAGCGAGCGGGAGATGACGACCTTCCTCAACCTCATCGCCACCGAGCCCGAGGTCGCCCGTATCCCGATCATGGTCGACAGCTCGCGGTGGAGCGTGCTGGAGGCGGGGCTGAAGACCGTCCAGGGCAAGGGCGTCGTCAACTCCATCAGCCTCAAGGAGGGCGAGGGCCCGTTCCTGGAGCAGGCCCGCCGCATCCGCGACTTCGGCGCCGGCGTCGTCGTCATGGCCTTCGACGAGACGGGCCAGGCCGACACCACCGAGCGCAAGGTGGCGATCTGCGGCCGCGCCTACGACCTGCTCACCCAGGAGATCGGCTTCCCCGCCGAGGACATCATCTTCGACCCCAACGTCCTCGCCGTCGCGACCGGCATCTCCGAGCACAACGGCTACGCCAAGGCGTTCATCGACGCGCTGCCCCTCATCAAGGAGCGCTGCCCGGGCGCCCGCACCAGCGGCGGCATCTCCAACCTGTCGTTCTCCTTCCGGGGCAACGACGTCGTCCGCGAGGCGATGCACTCGGCGTTCCTGTTCCACGCCGTCCGGGCCGGCCTCGACATGGGCATCGTCAACGCCGGGCAGCTCGCCGTCTACGAGGACATCCCCGCCGACCTGCTCGAACTGGTCGAAGACGTGCTGTTCGACCGCCGTCCCGACGCCACCGACCGGCTCGTCTCGTTCGCCGAGAACGTCAAGGGCGAGGGGACCAGGCGAGAGGTCGACCTGTCCTGGCGCGACGCGCCGGTCGCGGCCCGCCTCTCCCACGCCCTCGTGCACGGCATCATCGACTTCATCGAGGCGGACACCGAGGAGGCCCGCCGGGAGGCCGAGCGTCCCCTCGACGTCATCGAGGGCCCGCTGATGGACGGCATGAAGGTCGTCGGCGACCTGTTCGGGTCCGGCAAGATGTTCCTCCCCCAGGTGGTCAAGAGCGCCCGCGTGATGAAGCGGTCGGTCGCCTACCTGGAGCCCTTCATGGAGAAGGAGAAGCAGGAGGCGCTGGCCGCCGGCCGCGCCACGAGCGACCGCGGCCAGGGCAAGATCGTCCTCGCGACGGTCAAGGGCGACGTGCACGACATCGGCAAGAACATCGTCGGCGTCGTCCTCGGCTGCAACAACTACGACGTCATCGACCTCGGCGTGATGGTCCCCGCGGCCAAGATCCTGGAGACCGCCGTCCAGGAGGGCGCCGACGCCGTCGGCCTGTCCGGGCTGATCACCCCGTCCCTGGACGAGATGGTCTCCGTCGCCGCGGAGATGGAGCGCCGCGGCATGCGGCTTCCGCTGCTGATCGGCGGCGCCACCACGTCCCGGCAGCACACCGCCGTGAAGATCGCCCCCGCCTACGACGCGACGACCGTGCACGTCCTGGACGCCTCCCGCGTCGTCGGCGTCGTCTCCGACCTGCTCGACGGCAAGCGCGCCGCGGCGCTGGACGCCGCCAACCGCGAGGAGCAGGCCCGGCTGCGCGAGCAGCACGAGACCAAGCAGCGCCGCCCCCTGCTCACCGTCGAGAGGGCCCGCGAGAACCGGGAGCGGGTCGACTTCGGCGACCTGCCGACGCCCGACTTCACCGGTGTGCGGATCGTCCGTCCCGAGATCTCCGCGATCCGCGAGATGATCGACTGGCAGTTCTTCTTCCTGGCCTGGGAGCTGAAGGGCAAGTACCCGGCGATCCTCGACCAGCCCGTCGCGCGCGAGCTGTTCGACGAGGGCAATGAGCTGCTCGACCAGATCATCGCCGACGGCGCGTTCGAGGCCCACGGTGCCTACGGCTTCTGGCCCGCGCACTCCGACGGCGACGACATCATCCTGCCCGGCGCCGCGCGCTTCCCGATGCTGCGCCAGCAGACGTCCAAGCCGACGGGACGCCCCAACCGCTGCCTCGCCGACTACATCGCCCCCTCCGGCGACCACCTCGGCGGTTTCGCCGTGACGATCCTCGGCGCCGAGGACCTCGCCGCGAAGTACGAGCACGACAACGACGACTACAAGTCGATCATGGTGAAGGCCCTCGCGGACCGTCTCGCCGAGGCGTTCGCCGAGTACGTCCACCTGGAGGCCCGCCGCGCCTGGTTCGAGCCGGACGCCGACCCCGCCCTGGAGGACCTGCACGCCGAGCGGTTCCGTGGCATCCGTCCCGCCCTCGGCTACCCGGCGAGCCCCGACCACAGCCTCAAGCAGGCCCTGTTCGACCTGCTGGACGCGGGCCGCCTCGGCATGAAGCTCACCGAGTCGTACGCGATGGCCCCGGCCGCCAGCGTCAGCGGCCTCATCTTCGCCCACCCGGCGTCGCGCTACTTCACGGTCGGGCGCGTCGGCAGGGACCAGATCGAGGACTACGCCCGCCGCTGCGACCTCCCGATCGCCGAGGTCGAGCGCTGGCTCGCCCCCAACCTCGCCTACGACCCCACGTAAGGGATTCCGCCGCCATCGCACCGGTGGTCAGACGGAGACGGCGACCAGCGCGATGGCGGATCCGGCGAAGACCACCGTGTTGCGGATGTAGGTCTGGGCGCGCACCCAGCCGGGGAACGCGTTCTCGGCGGCCTTGAGGAAGGCGGCGACCTGGACCCGGGCCAGTTCCGGAGTGCCCTTGCGGCGGAAGGCTGCCTGGACGGACTTCACAGCGGTGAGGTTGCTGTAGACGATCCCGGTGTTCAACAGGAGGACCAGCGAGGAGAAGACCCAGGTCAACGGCTGGGCGAGGCCGACGCCGGCGAGGTTCAGGACGGCAGTGCCGATCATGACCGCGGCGACGGCGGCCGGGACGGCGGTCTCGTGGCCGCCGGCGTCGAAGCGCAGCCCGTTCTCCGCCAGGACCTCGGGCCGGACGTCCTGGCGGCGCAACTCGGCGACCGCGGCGGTTTCGGCGGCCGGGCCGTAGCGGTGGCGGACCAGCGGGATGCTGACGAAGGCGGCGGCGACCAGCAACTGCATGGCGGCGGGGAGAGCGTGCACGGGGTCCCTCCGGGAGGACTTGTACTTAGTTCAAGTGCCTGACATCGAGAACGCTAGAACAAGACTTGAACATTGTGCAAGTGCTGACTTGAACATTGTTCAAGGACGGCCTAGCTTGAGAGTCGTGCCACGCGACACCCTCTCCCGGGACCAGATCGTCCGTACCGCCATCGAGCTCATGGACGTCGAAGGACTCGAAGGCCTGAACATGCGCGCCCTGGGCGATCGGCTCGATTCGGCCGCCACCGCCGTGTACTGGCACGTCAAGAGCAAGGACAACCTGGTCCTGCTGGCCACCGACCAGGTCTGGGGCGAGCTCACGCTGCCCGATCCGGACGCGGTCGGCTGGCGTGCCGCGGCCACCACCATGGCCTTCGACCTGTACGGGATGTTCACCCGGCATCCCTGGCTCGTGCAGGTCTTCGCCGCCCACGTCGTCTATGGGGAGGGCAAGGCGCGTCACGACGACCACCAGCTCGCCGTCTACGAGGCCGCCGGCTTCACCGGTGCCGAGGCCGACCGGGCCGCCGCCGCGGTGTTCACCTACGTGCTCGGCAACGCGGCCGGCGTCGCCGCCACCGCCGCGCTCACCCGCAGGCTCGACCAGAACGGCGGCACCGCCCAGGAGCGGTTCCGCGATGCCATGACGAAGGCTCAGGAGATCGCCACACGCTTCCCGCGCCTGCGCGCCCGCCTGGACACCACGGCGGGTACCGACTACGCCGCCACCCCCGACGCGACCTTCGAGTTCGGCCTCCACGCCGTCCTCGACGGTCTGGAGCGCTGCGACGCCCGCCGCAGGCGATGAAGGAGCCGGAAGCGGCTCCGGCCCCACGTCCGATGGCCGCACGAATCGAAGGCGTGCGTCGGTAGGATCACCAGCCGATGGACACGGGCCCCGCAATCGAGATGGTCACCGTCCCCGCGGGGACGGTGACGCTGTCGGATCGGCGGACGCGGCGCAGCTGGCCGGTCGACCTCGCGCCATACCGGCTGGCGGCGTTCCCGGTCACCCAGTCGCAGTACGCGCAGGTCACCGCCGAGCGGCCGAGCACCGCGCGCGGAGAGCGGCTGCCGGTCGAAGGCGTCTCGTGGCTGGACGCGATCCGGTTCTGCAACGCCCTGTCCCGGCGGGAGGGGGCGGCGCCCGCGTACCGCCTCCATGCCGACGGCGAGCGCGTCGAGTGGGACGCCTCCGCCGACGGGTACCGGCTGCCCACCGAGGCCGAATGGGAACACGCCTGCCGTGCCGGCACGACCGGTCCGAGGTACGGGCCGCTCGACGAGATCGCCTGGTATCGCGGCAACGCCCAGGAGCACGTCCACGACGTGGGCGGCAGGCTGCCGAACACCTGGGGCCTGTACGACATGCTGGGCAACGTCTGGGAATGGTGCTGGGACCTCTACGACGCCGAGGTCTACGGCGCCTACCGGGTTCTCCGAGGCGGCGGATGGTCCGACGAGCACTGGAGTTGCCGGGCCTCGGTGCGGCGGCGCAGCCATCCGACCTTCCGGATCGACGACGTGGGCTTTCGCGTGGCGCGTTCCCCCGCGAGCCGACGGCGGGATAACTCGGATTAGGGCTGCCTGGAAACCGAGGCCGTCCCCATGCATAGGGATGGTAGATCATTCGTTTTTGCTGGTCAGTGGCGCTTTTGCCGTTTTAGCCCGTGTTTCTGGGGCTATGTCGTCAGGGTCAGGTGAAATCAGCGAGGAAACGAAGGCTGACCATGACGGAAGCGGGCACGGGGAACGGCGACAAGGCGCAGGACCTCCCCGTCGAGCAGCTCAAGGACGCCGGCCGCGCGCTGGCTCAGGCGCTCATGGTGCGGGCGCTGGAGAAGGCGAGCGGCCAGATCGAGGGACTGACCGAGCGCCTCGACGGCGGGGACGGCGCGGGAGTCGCCGGAAAGGCGGCGGCCACCGGCGCGAAGAAGCTCGCCCAGGGAGAGTCTCCGCTCAAGGCGGGCCTCAGCGCGGGCGCCACCGGGGCGAAGGAAATGGTGAAGGACAAGGTGAAGAGCGCCGTCGGCGGGGGAGGCAAGGACGGCAAGGGCGGTGGCCAGGGCAAGATGAAGGTCACCAACATCCTGGAGGAGTTCGACGTCGGGCTGCCTCGCCGCGTCGCCTACGACCAGTGGACGCAGTTCGCCGACTACCCGAGCTTCACCAAGAAGGTGGAGAGCGTCGAGCAGGAGTCCGACGAGAAGATCAACTGGCGGGCGCAGGTCTTCCTGTCCCACCGCACCTGGGAAGCGACGATCATCGAGCAGGTCCCCGACGAGCGGATCGTCTGGAAGTCCAAGGGCCCCAAGGGCTATGTCGACGGCGCCGTGACGTTCCACGAGCTGGCGCCGTCCATGACGCGGGTCCTGCTGGTGGCCGAGTACCACCCGGACGGCTTCTTCGAGAAGACGGCGAACATGTGGCGCGCCCAGGGCCGCCGCCTCCGCCTGGACTTCAAGCACATCAAGCGCCACATGATGACCAAGACGCTGCTGGACCAGGAGGAGGTCGAAGGCTGGCGCGGCGAGATCCGCGACGGCGAGGTCGTCAAGACCCACGAGGACGCGCTCAAGGAGGAGCAGGAGGCCAAGGAGCGCGACGAGGCGGAGAAGCCGGAGGACGGGGAGAAGCCGAAGGCGGAGCAGGAAGAGGAGGAGAAGCCGAAGGCGGAGCAGGAAGACGAGAAGGAGCCGGAGGCAAAGCAGGAGGACGACAAGGAGGAGCCGGAGGAGAAGGAGGCGGCGAAGGAGGCGGAGAGCGCCCGCGCCTGACGTCTTCACTGGTGAAAGGTGGCACTGAGGGGGCATGTACACCCCCGGGACCAGGATCGAGCATCGGGGGGAACGATGAGCGACGGCGCGTCCGGCAATGCTGACCGCGAGCGGAACGAGTCCCGCGATGACTCGGAGAGCCTGACCGGAAGGGCCATTCAACCGGACAGGCGAGCGCAGCCCGCGGAGGGCCCCGACGTCCATCTCGACGTCCCGCAGCTCAAGGTGGAAGAGATCTCGCTGGAGGTCGAGAACCTGGAGGCGCACGTCTCCCTCGTCGCGCAGGTCCTCGACCTGCTCAAGCTGAACGTCGGCGCGGACGTGTTCCTCGGCAGGGTCAAGCTTGAGATCAAGGGTGTCGAGGCGCAGGCGGAACTCCAGGTCCGGCTGGACAACGTCGCCGTCATCGTCGACCGCGTCCTGACCACCCTCGACCGCAACCCGGAGATCCTCCAGCACATCGGACGCGGCGTCGAGCGGGCGGTGAGCGACATCGGCACCGGAACCGGCACCGCCGTGGGCGAGGTCGGCCGGGGCGCCAGGGGCGCCGTCGAGGACGTGGGCCGCGGAGCCGGCGGCGCGGTCGAGAGCGTCGGCGAGGGCGCCGGGGGCGCGGTCAAGGACGTCGGCGAGGGCGCGGGCGGCGCGGTGAAGGACGTGGGCCGCGGAGCCGGCGGCGCCGTCCAGGACGTCGGCAAGGGCGCGGGCGAAGGCGTCGGCGAGGTCGGGCGAGGCGCCGGCCGCGCAGCGGAAGAGGTGGGCGAAGGCGCTGGCGAGGGGGTAGGCGAAGCGGGCAAGGGTGCGGGCCGGGCGGCGGAGCAGGTGGGCGAAGGTGCCGGCGAAGCCGCCAAGGGCGCGGGCCGTGCCGCCGAAGGCGCAGGCGAGGGCGTCCGAGATGTGGGCAGGGGCGCCGGCGGCGCGGCCGAAGGCGTCGGCCAGGGTGCCGGACGAGCCGCCGAGGGGGCTGCGGACACCGTGAACAAGACGGCGGAGACCGCCGAAGACGCCGGCGGCTCGGCGGCGCCCGACGACACGTCCGAGAGCGGCAAGGACAACGCCTCATCCGACGACTCGTCCGCCAAGGACGAGGAGAAGGACGACTCGGAGGGCGAGGAGGGGAACGGCGCGGACACGTCCGATGGAGAGCCGGAGGTCACGGCGGTCCAAGGTGCCCTGCGCGAGACCGAGGATTCCGTCCGCGAACTGGGCAAGGCCCTCCTGCGGATGGTCTCCCAGCCACGAGGAGGAACCCGCTCATGAGCCCCGGCGACCACCCCGACGCTGACCTCCAGCGCACGGCGGACATCCTCTTCACCGCCAGGGTGAAGGCCGACGAACTCCGCTTCGACGTGGTCCCCGACGTCTCGGTGACCTTCACCGAGGGCTCGTCGGAGGAGTCCACCTCCGGAAGCGCCCGCACCAACCTCCCGGACGAGGTCAAGACCCAGACCACCTACCGAGACATCCAGATCGACTACGCGATAGCCGCAAGACTCTCCCCACCCCCGGAGTGACCTCGCCACCCCGAATCCTGCGGAAATGCGATGATGCGGCGGTTGACCCCGACCGAATCTCGCTTCACTGCCCCGCACGGAGAAGGCATGGATTATCAGGGCCTGGTAAAGACACTTCAGGTGCCCGGCGGGTGGACCGCCCCCCTCAGGCTGAGCTACGGCGACATCCGGATCAGCGCGCTCGCCCGCGAACACCTGCGGGACGATGTGCGCGGCATCAACGCCAGCCTTGAACTGATCCGGCGCACTCGCGGCGGGTCCTGGCCGACCGAGCCGGTCACCGAGGAGTACAACTACGTCGACCTGGTCTGGCACGAGTGCGAGTTCCGCGAGAACGAATCATTCGGCTACGCCGTGTACGACGACGAGGACCGCTACCTGGGCTGCTGCTACCTGTACCCGATGGGACGGCGTACGCCGCTCACCCAGGACCTGCTCGGCTATGACGTCGACGTGAGCTGGTGGGTGACCCCCGACGCCTACCGAAACGGCCATTACGAGACCCTGTACAGCGCGCTGGGCCACTGGGTCGCCACCGAATTCCCCTTCTCGCGGCCGTACTACTCCAACATCGAAATCCCCGGCAAGGGTGGACGAGGCACGTGATATGCGAATCCATATGGATCGATGATTCAGTGGATATTGGACATCGCCGGCGAGATCATGATCTTCTCTCGGCATGATCCGACACCTCGGAATGCGACTGGGCGTCGCGACCGTGACCGCGTCCGCGCTGCTGGGCGGGCTGGCCTATGCGGCCGGCGCCCCCGGCGAGACGAAGGCCGCGACCGTCGCCACTCGGACGGGAGGCAAGGACCCTTCGGACCTGAACAGGACTCTCGAGGAACTGGAGAAGTCCTACGACGGGCGTATCGGCGCCGTGGGCATCGACCTCGGCACCGGCAGAACGGTCGGCTACCGGGCCGACGAGCGCTTCCCGTTCAACTCCATGTTCAAGGTGTTCGCGTGCGCGGCGGTGATGCGGAAAGCGCGCACCGCGGAGCCCGGCCTGATGGACAGGGTGATCCGCTGGAAGCCCAGCGACATGGCCGAACTGACCGGGAACTCCCCGGAGACCACCGAATACACCGACACGGGCATGACGCCCGCCCAGCTCTGCCGGGCCGGAATCACCAAGTCCGACGGCTTCGCGGGCAACACGCTCCTCGGGCAGATCGGCGGACCGCGCGGGCTGACCGGGTTCTTCCGCGCCACCGGTGACGGCACGAGCCGCCTGGACCGGCCGGAGCCCCACTTGACCGAGTGGAAGCCCGGCGAGGAGCGCGACACCACCACCCCCGCGGCGGCGGCGCGCACCTTCACCAAGCTCACCACCGGCAAGACCCTCCACCCCCGCGACCGGGCGCGGCTGGTCGGCTGGCTGAAGGGCAGCCTCACCGGCGCCGGCCGGATCCGGGCGGGGCTCCCCAAGGACTGGACGGTGGGCGACAAGACCGGCACCGGTGGCGCGGCCAACTACGGCACCGCCGACGACATCGCGATCGTGTGGACGCCCGGTTCGGACGCGCCGCTCGTCCTGTCGGTCTTCACCAACCGCAACCGTCCGGCCCCGCACGACGACAAGGTGATCGCCTCCACCGCGACCGCCCTGGCCAAGGCGCTCGGCAAGCTGTGACCCCAACCCCGGAGCGGCCTCCACCCGACGCGGCCGGGCCGGCGCCCGGACACGACTCGACCAAATGTTCGAGACTGCGGGTTCTGTGGTCGCTCCGGGAGCTAGGGTCGCGGCGTGGTGAACTCCGAGAGTGCTGAGCCCTGCGACGGCTTCTGGGCCGACACCGCCCGGGTCCGGGCCGGTTACCTGGCCGAGGTGCCCGCGCACCTGCTGGTGATGAAGCTCGCCGAGGAGGTCGGCGAGGTCGCCGAGGCCTACATCGGGATGACCGGCGGCAATCCCCGCAAAGGCGTTCACAAGACGGTCACGGACGTCCTGGACGAGTTGGCCGACGTCATCCTGGCCGCCGCCGTGCCCATGGTCGACCTGGCCGGCGGCCCTGAACAGGCCGGACAGCACCTGGCCAGACGGCTCGGCGTCGTCTCCGCCCGCGATGCCGCTCCGGCCGCGAGCGGTTGGCACGGATCTTTCATCGCGCCACACGTCCTGCTGCGGCGCGAAGACGGCGCGGTGCTGATGCTGCGCCGCCACAACACCGGATACCGCGACGGCTGGCTGTGCCCGCCCGCGGGACGGATCGAGCCCGGCGAGGACGTCCTGGCCGCGGCGATCCGCGAGGCCGGGGAAGAGACCGGCGTGACGCTGCACCGCGACGACGCCGAGTTCTCCCACGTCCTGCACCGCACCGCCGAGTCGTTGCCGGGCCCCTGCCAAGCGGTCAGCGACTACTGGTTCACGTTCCGGACCTGGGGAGGCGAGCCGCACGCGGCCGAACCCGACAAGGCCTCGGAGGCGCTGTGGATCGATCCGGCGGCCCCACCGGCCGACCTGATCCCCCACTGCGCCCAGGCCCTCGCGGCCATCGGCCGCGGGGAGACGTTCAGCGTCCACGGCTGGACACCGGACTCCTGAGCGGCAACACGGGTGCGGCGGAGTCCCGGCAGGCCGACCGCGTCGGTGGCGCCTCTCCCGTGTGCCCGCTGAGTCAGCGCAGCAGTGTGTTGCCCAACGTGATGCCGTGCAGGAGGCGCAGCCTGCGCAGTTCGTAGTGGGCGAGGGCGGACACCGTCACCGGCGCCCCCAGCAGCAGCACCAGGGCCAAGACGTGCGGAACTCCCTTGTAGGAGTCGGTGAACAGGTTGACCAGGGCCATCACCCACGACGCCGACACGCTCACCAAGGGCGGCACCAGCTCGTGGATGTCGGCTGTCCGGAACACGTTGGTCAGTGAGAGGACGATGCCGTAGAGGGCGAAGGGGAGCATCCAGAGGAAGAGGATCACGCCCGCGGGGATCAGCACCACCGGCCCGGCCGCGTCACGCACGCCCTCCAACTCGGGGACGGCCGCGAGCACGAACGTGAACATGGAGCCGAACATCGCCGCGACCGCGATCAACGGGTGGCGGATCCGGCGCGCGAACGCGCCCCGGTTCGGCGGCCGGGCGGCCATGACGAAGGCCCCCACGACCAGTGGCAGGACGCACGTGAGGATCAGGACGTTGATCCAGGCGTCGTTGAACCGCTCGCTCGCCAGTTCCTTGGGAGCGGTGACCCTGTAGACCACGGCCACGGCGAGAGACACCACGATGCCCGCCCAGGCACGGGCGACCTGCAGCTTTTGGACCCGCGCATCGACGATCAGGTCCGGCCGCGAGGGCCGGAACACCGCCCGCGCGGCGAGGAACGGGTTCAGCTTCCGGAGGATCCGTCCCGCCCGCGACGGCGGCCGCGGGGGCGGCTGAGGTCCGGGTGGCCGATACGGGGGCGGAGGCTGCGGCGGGTGGGGACGTTGCGGGTAAGGCGGATACTGCGGCGGCGGGCCTTGCTGCCAGGGCGGCGGTGCTCCGTATCCGGGATGAGGCGGCCGGCGCTGCGGCGGAATCGGGGGCGGTCTGTGTCCGCCCTGTCCCCATGACGGACCAGCGGGACCTGTCACCAAGGGCTCCTCAGGGGGTTCGCCGCAGATATCCGGAACACCTGGCCCGGAACCGGCTCGGGACCATAGTGCATGATCTGGCCGGCCCCGTGCACCGGAGCGATCAGACCCGCAAGACGCTGCAGCCCGTTCTCCCCGGGCTCCGTATCCATCGACGGCTTCGTCACGGGGCCCGATCCCGGCCCGAACACGGGCTGGGCGTCGGGGGCGAGGCCCTGCACACCTGGGCGTTCTCCGACGACCCCGCAGATCGCCGGATCCTGAACGAGGGGACGGCCCGCTCGGGCGCCGTCGTCCTCGGCCGGCGGCAAGGACCTCGACGTCGTCCGTGATCCCGACGAAGACCGTGACGCACCTGACCTACGACGTCGCCTGACGAGGCCACGGGTCCGAGGAGTTGGACGGGCTCTTCTCAGCACCGTTCTCACGTCCGGTGGGAGAGTCACGGGCGGATGCGGGACCAGATCCACTTGCCGCCCGCCGGGTCGCCTGTGACGCCGCACTTGGTCGACAGCGCCTGGACGATATGGAGGCCCCAGCCGCCGTTGTCGTCGAACGCCTCCTCGGAGAGGTCCAGGTCTTCGAGGGTGAGTGCCTTCAGCGGCTTGCTCTGGGGGAGGGCGTAGTCCGCGTCCCAGACGGCGATGACGATGCCGTGCGCGTCCCGGCTGAGCTGGAGGCGGATCTCCTCGTGCGGCGTCTGGCGCGCCGCGTTGGTGACGAGCTCCGACACGACGAGAAGCGCATTGTCGAGAATGTGGGAATAGTTCCAGTTTCGGATTCGTGCGTCCACAAGGGTACGTGCCAGCCCCACTGCGCACGGTGTTCCCATAAGAGGCATAAGTAGATCCCCGGTAGCCGTCATCACCATCGTCCCCGCCCTTGCCTGAGATTCCGATTTTCTGAGACAAGGGTCACCCGATCGACTTATGGTTTGCCTGTAGTCATCCGAGCTGAATACAGGGAGTGTGAGATGCCCATCGTTCGCGATCCTCTCAACCCCAGGCTGTCGATGTGGCACTTCCTCGCCTTCTACCTGCGGTTTTGTCGCGAGAAGGCAAATCTCTCCCTGACGCAGTGCGGAGAGATAATGGGTGTCCAGCGCGGCACTGTATCCAACTTTGAGGCAGGACGGAGACGGCCCCAGGAAGATCACATGCGGGCGCTCGACAAGCACTACGGGACCGGGTGGCTTTTTCAGCTACTGCTCTGGTTCGCCCGGATGGCACATGACCCCAACTGGGGGAAGCACCTCGTCAAGTACGAGCAGGAGACCACATTGATCAAGGTCTACCACGGTCAAGTGATCCCGCTCGCTCTCCAGACGGACGAGTACACCTGGGCCTACGTCCAGGCCGGTACTCCGAAGGACTTCGAGGCGGAGATGGCCGAGCGTGTCGCTCGCAAGAACTCCTTCTTCAGCCGGGGAACCGAGGTCGAGATGTGGGCCACGATCGATGAGAGCGTGCTTGCTCGTGAAGTCGGCGGTTCCGAGGTGCAGAAAGCCCAACTGGAGCACCTCCTCGCCATGGCGGACCTGCCGCAGGTCAGCCTCCGTATCGTCCCGTTCAAGTCGGGGGCCCACCTGGGGGTTGACGGCTCCCTCCAGATTCTCAGTCTGGGGGGCCGTGACATCGCCTATTCGGGTGCTCAGAACGGTGGCCGCTTGATCGAAATGCCTGGCGAGGTCCGGGAATTGTCGGTTAAGTTCGACCGTATCGGCGCGAAGGCGGCCTCTCTGGAGGACTCGCGCGAGATCATCAAGCGGTACTTGGAGAGTTACGAATGAGCGTCCAGTGGCGTAAGAGCACTCACAGCGGTGGAGCGGATGACCAGCACTGTGTTGAGCTGGGACGACTTGCGCCAGAGGCCGGGATCGGGTTTCGAGACAGCAAGGACCCGGATGGAGGACACCTCGTCCTCTCCGGTGGGCAGTTCGCCGGTCTGATCGAGAAGATCAAGCGGGGCTCGGCCCGCTGACCGGCCTCGCCTGAGTCTCCTGGCAGTGCCAGGCCCCCGGTGGACGGGGCCGGTTGGGCCGGGCCCCGCGAGTGGATCAGTTGTCGGTACGGGCGGCACCGACGACGGCACCCACGGCGAAGCCGCAGGCGAGGATGAGGAGGTCCCCGAGGCGGCTGACGCCAAGGGGGCCGGTGATGGTGATGGCGGCGACGCCGAAGGCGGCCAGGGCGACGCATGCGACGCAGGCCGCGACCGCCGCGATGGCGATGCCACCGGCGACGCGGATGACGATCTTCCGCCCGCCGGGGCTGTCGGGGCCGTCGTAGACGGTGCAGAAGGCACCGGTGGGTTCACCGCGTCCCTGGGTCCTTCCGTGCCGAGCACGCCCCGCCCGGCAAACGATCGGGTGCGACTGCTACGACGCGTTCGAGGCGGCCCGGTCCCTCCGCCCGGGCCTGACGCGACGCCACTCGACGGCGTGACCGGCTCTACTTGGCGGCCGACGTCGCGCGCATCAACCGTCTTCCCATCACTTCGAGGCCAGTACTGCGCCCCCGCTCCAGGCGAGAGATGGTGGCCGGCCTCTGGATGCGTGACGCGTCCCGTGATAGGGAGCGAGTATGGCGCTGCCTCGCCCGTTCAACACCGAGATCTATGTCAGCCCGGAATCTGCCGGCCTGGAAATCACACGGCTGGCAGCTCGCCTGCCTGATTGGGCGGGGCGGCAAGCCACTGAGCCGGCGGACCGGCCTGCCGCCGAGGCGGCGATACGCGGGTTGTACGAAGTGGTCGGCGCGCCGCAGCCTCAGCTGGTGTGGATCGACTCACCCCGCGCGGATCCCGATTGGAAATGGAGTGAGTTCGGCACGCCGAAGCCCCAGACGATCGCGGCCGCCCACGGTGTGCCGGAACCGGGCGAATTCCTCCTGACCCTGCTCAGCGGTAGTCCGGGCAAGAGGGGCGGATGGTTTTCCCGTAAACGACGCCGGGAGGTCTGGATTCACAGGCTGGCGCTGTGGAAAGAACTCATCGAGTCCTGCGGCGGCTGGTGGCCCTTCGAGAAGATCTGCCTGGTGTGCGAGCGTCCCGCTCAGATCCGTCTCGCCACCGCGCGAAGGCTCGGGGAAGACCCCTTGGTGCTGCACTGCCGCACAGGTCCGGCACTACGCTACCGCGACGGTTTCCACCTGTACGCGCTGCACGGAAGGGTCGTCCCCCAAGACGCCATCACCGGCGAGCGGACAGGGGCCAAGCGGCCGTCCGGCTTACCGGAGAACCTGGCGGCACTGATCGATGACAGCAGTGCCGAGGCCGTCGCCCGGCTCGTCGGCAAGGACTTGCACGGCGCCGACCTGCGGGGCGTCCGGTTCCCCGAGGGTACCGACCTCAGAGGCGCCGACCTCAGCGGAGCCGATCTGCGCCATGCCGATCTCTCCTCGGCCGAACCAGGCCGGACCGCGAGCGCGGGAGCCCAGTTCACCGGCGCCACACTCATCGGCGCGGATCTACGCCACGCCGACTTCGGCATCGTCGGCGATTTCATCGGCGCCGACCTGACCGATGCCGACCTGACCGGTGCCCACCTAGGCGGCGCCCCCGAGGTCGGCGCCTGGTGCTTCAATGGCGCCAGACTCGTGCGGACCAAGTTCATCGGCGCCCACCTGGTGGGGGCCGTTTTCACCGGCGCCGACCTCACCGGGACGGATTTCAACGGCGCCCGCCTGCACTACATTTCCGGCCCGATCGATCCGAGCTACGTACTCTGCCACTTCGCTCAGTGCACCTGGCACTCCGCGACGAGATGGCCGAACGCCGAGTTGGCCGAGGCCGTCCGCAGGGTATCCGACCCCATCGACCAGGACACCTTTCGAGTACACGAACAGCCACAAATTCCGTCCGCACGACAGGAACCCCTACCGCAACCACGAACCCTTTCGCAGGGCGACCCCTTCTTTGACTTCGGCCGCTGATTGGCAGTCGCGCGCATCATGGCTGGGTGAATTCGCGTGCCACAGCGTGCTCGACCATGGACCATCGGGAAGAGTGCGAACTTCAGCGCCGTGCCGTCCTTCCGCAGGGTTGTCACTGCAGATCGGATACCGAATCCGGTCACCTCGATAATCTGCAGGGCACCTCCAGAAATGACTCGCCCGCCACGCGAAGGGGAGATCCGTTAGACGTCGGCAACGATCCGGCGGTTGTGCCTGGAGGGTGCAGGGCGGCCCGCCGTCGACGAAAGCGTAACCTATGGGTTACGCTTCTGGTGTGGACGACGTGGTGAGGGCGATCGCGGACCCGGTGCGCCGGGAGATCCTGGTCATGCTGCACGGCGGTCGGCTCACGGCAGGGCAGATCGCCGGACGCTTCGAGATCAGCAGGCCGGCCGTGAGCCGCCACCTGCGGGTGCTCCGACAGAGCGGGCTGGTACGCGACGAACTCGCCGGCAGGGAACGGCTCTATGAGATCGACCCGGGGCAGCTGACCCAGCTCGCCGTGTGGCTCGCGCAGTTCGTCCAGCCACTCGGCTGGGAGCACCGCTTCGACGCGCTGGAGACGGAGGTCCATCGGACCCGCCGCGAACGCCGTCCCCACAGCACCTCCGACGAGGCGAAGGAGAACACCGCATGAACCCTCGACCCACCGGCAAGCTGGTTCGTACCGCCACCGGAAGTGATCTCGTCCTGACCCGGACGTTCCGGGCATCCGCCGAGGACGTCTGGGCCAGCGTCACCGAGCCCGAGCGCACGGCTCGCTGGTTCGGCTCGTGGAAGGGCGACGCAGCGCCGGGCCGGACGATCAAGGTGCAGATGGCGTTCGAAGACCAGGCGCCATGGTGCGACATGCACATCGACGCTTGCGAACCCCCGTCGCGGCTGGCCCTGTCGGCGACCGACGAGTTCGGCGCCTGGCGCATCGAGTTGCTGCTGTCCGAGGCCGACGGTTCGACCCGGCTGCAGTTTGTGCAGCACCTCGACACCGAGGAGCAACTCGGCGAGATCGGTCCAGGCTGGGAGTACTACCTGGACATGCTCGTGGCCGCGCGCGACGGCTCACCCGAGCCGGACTTCGACGCCTACTTCCCCGCCATGAAGCCGTACTTCATCGACCTGGCCGCCCGAACCTGACCTGGGCCCCGGTGCGGGCCGCCTCATCGCCCGGTGCCGATCGCCGGAGGCCCCGGTGCGCTGACCGGAGTCACCCCTGAACGTTTGGTCGGGGGCGGTGAAAGAGACGAAACGGGGGACCTGGCAGTGCCAGGCCCCCCGGGAGCAAGGCCTGGTGGGTGCCAGGCCCCGTGAGTGGGTCAGTTGCCGGCGCGGACGGCGCCGACGACGACACCTGCGGCGTAGCTGCAGATGCCGATGAGGAGGTCGCCGACGGTGATGGCACCGAGGGGACCAGGGATGCCGACGACGGCGATGCCGAAGGCGGCCAGGGCGACGCATGCGACGCAGGCCGCGACCCCGCCGATGACGACGCCACCGGCGGCGCGGATGGCGATCTTCCGCGGGCTCCTGGCGAAGCCGACGAAGGCGCCCATGATGCCGCCGATGAAGCCGCAGACGGCGCCGACGACGGCGCCGACGATGGCCTTGGCGACGAGATAGCCGAGGTCACCGAACTCGAACGGGTCGATCCCGTAGCGGTGGTGGAGGTCGGCGAGGAAGACGGCGTAGTCCAGGCCCTCGATGATGCCTCCGACGACGGCGCCGAGGAGGGCGCCCACAGCGATCGAGATCAGCCGACGCCTGTTCGTCGAGATCAGCCGGCGCGTGCTCGTCGAGATCAGCCGGAGCCTCTTCGACGCGTTCAGCCGAAGCTGGTTCATGATGGTTCCCCTTTTTGGGTCGGGGTGCGCGTGCCTTGCACGGGCAACCGGGTTGTTTGTGGAGCGTTCCGTGGCTTGACCACAGTCCTTGGGTTCTACTGTGTCGTGCACAGGCGTCCCGGCAATCGATCTACCGCGCTACCTCCTCAGTGCCCCAGCGCATCGCACCATGAGGCAGCCTCCCTGACTGGCCTCGTCACCTGGTCCAGGGCTCCGGCGTAGTGGAGGTCACGACCTGACCGTCTGGTTCGAGCGGCGGTGTTGCGGAGTGGAGGCGGAGCGCCAGGTCACTGGTTTCGGGTCTGGTACGCCTCGCGGCTGGACTCGATGTGCGGGACGTGTTCGATGGCCCAACCGGCGAGGGCCAGTGCGGGAGGAAGCAGGCTCTTCCCGGTGGGGGTGAGCGCGTACTCGACCCGGGGCGGGACTTCCGCGTGCACCGTCCGGGAGACCAGGCCGTCGCGTTCGAGGTTGCGGAGCGTCAGGGTCAGCATGCGCTGCGAGATGCCCGGGATCTGCCGATGGAGGTCGGTGAAGCGCAGTTTTCCTTGGTCGAGGGTGGCGACGACCAGCAGCGTCCACTTGTTGCAGATGCGGTCGAGGATGGCGCGGATCGTTCGCCCCGCGTCCCCTCGGATCATGCAGGTGTCCTCGTACTCCGACATGACGGCCCCCTGTGGGCAACGCACACGTATGTGCCTTTTGTAAGTCCTTCAATAGTGACGCATCATGAGGCTTCATACGACTGGTAACCATCGTGGCCAGCGCTACGTCACTAGTTTCCGGGGTGTCCCTCGTGGAGATTTCCTACTGGATCGTCGCAGCCCTTCTCACCGCCTTCTACCTCTACGCCGGAGGCAAGAAGGTCGCGCAGAGCCAGGATCGGCTGCGGCCGATGATGGGGTGGGTCGACACCGTTCCGATGCCGCTCGTCCGTCTGATCGGAGCCCTGGAAGTCCTGGGTGCGGTCGGTCTCATCCTGCCGCCGCTGTCCGGGATCGCCCCGTGGGTCGCGATCGGCGCAGCGATCGGCCTCGTCCTGATCCAGGTCGGCGGCATCGCGGTCCACGTGTCCCGCGGCGAGGCCCGGCTGATCTGGCTCAACGTCGTGCTCCTGGCCACCGCCGCGGCCCTCATCTGGCTCGGCACCACGTGGCTCTGAAAGGCGAGGACGCCGCATCCAAGGACCTCTCCGCTCAAGACGCGTCTGGCCGTGGGCATCGGCCCAGTCCTGGTCCGCGGCGTAAAGGAGCGTTCCGCCTCCGCCCACGGTCCGGAAGTGCAAATCGCGGTCGAGGGCCCGGCGTGCCTCGGTCGTTGCGGGCAGGCGATAACCGGTGCCGTCGCCGAACAGGCCGTTGAGCCAGGTGAGGAAGTCTTTGACGTCCTTCGTCCACAGGCCGCCGGACGTGTTGTCCGGCGTGCGATGGTCGTCGGTGTGCACGACGAAGCGTGTCCAGCGGCGAGATCGGTCCAGGCTGGGAGTACTACCTGGACATGCTCGTGGCCGCGCGCGACGGCTCGGGAGCAGGGACGAGAACGGGGGCCTGGCGGAGCCAGGCCCCCGGGGAGCAGGACCTGGTGGTGCCAGGTCCCGCGGGTGAGTCAGTCACCGCTGCGGACGGCGCCGACGATGAGCCCCGCAGCGTAGCTGCAAGGGCCGATGAGGAAGTCGCCGGGCGAGGTGAAGCCCTGAGGGCCGACCGGACCGTGGACGGCGATGCCGAAGGCGGCCAGGACGACGAACGCGACGCAGGTGGCGCCCCCGACGATGACGATGCCAAGGGCGATGCGGACGTCCGTCTTCCGCGCGCCGAACTTCTTGGAGGCGCCGAGGAGGACGCCGATGACGCCGAAGAGCGCGCCCAAGATCGCTCCGGCGATGACCTGGGCCAGGAGGTAGTCGAGGTAGTGGAACGCGAAGGCGTCGATCTCGTGGCGGTGGTGGAGGTCGGCGATGAAGGCGAGGTAGTCCAGGCCTCCGACGACGCCTCCGACGACCGCGGCGACGAGGACGCCCACGGTGATCGAGATCAGCCGACGCGCTTTCGTTGAGATCCGCCGGAGGCCGTCCGGCGTGATCAGCTGAAGCCTGTTCATGTCGGTTTTCCTTTTTGGTCGTGGTGCGCGTGTCTGACACGTGCACCGGGGTTGTTTGTCGGGCGTTCGTGGACTCACCACAGCCCTCGGGTCCTACCGTGCCGAATGCGGCCCTCCTGGCAAACGATCGGCTGTGCCGTCCGCCTCCCCAGAGCCGCTGTCAGGTGGTCCGCCCGCGTCGATGACCGCAGGACGCGGTCCAGCGCCGAGCCCCACCGGGGACGAACTGTCGCTCGCGCAGGAGATGAGGTCCGTGTTCGCGGCCGAGTGCCTCGAAATGGTGGAGCACTCGCGGACGGGGGTGGAGGCCGCCGGCGAGGACGCCGTCATGCAGGACGTCCTCGCTCAGTGGCGGGGTTTCCAGTGCCCCGAAGGGGTGAACGGCGCCTTTTCGCAGGAGCTTCTCGGGTAGACGCTCCGCCCTTCTGCGCGGCCGACCGGCAGGAGCGACGGCGGGCTTCGACAATCCAGGCACGCGAGTCGAAGTACACACCGCTGTCGGTGCTGTGGGCGTCGAGAGCGGCGCGTAGTCGCGTGCGTGCCCGCTCGACCGTCGCCGCGTCGAGGCCGGCGAGCCGGTTCTCGTCCCAGAGGCGGGTCACGTTGTCGAACGCGGCGGCGCTGTCCGGGCCGTAGTAGACGGGTTCGTCGACCTCGGTGAAGCCGGTGTCCGTGAAGCCCGCCGCTGTCAGGACCCCTTCGGTGAAGCCCGCCGCTGTCAGGACCCCTTCGGTGAAGGCCGGGTCAGCGAGCGAGAAAGGGTCTGGGCCGGGGGCGGGGGAGTCCGAACCGGGATCCCGGGGCCGGCTGATCACGGAGTCCCATTCGTTGCGGTCGCGTCCCTGCCAGACCAGCAGCACCAGACGCGCCGCGGGGCGCAGAGCAAGCCCGATGTTGGTGAACGCGGCGACCGGGTCGGCGAAGAACATCGTGCCGAACCTGCTGATGCAGACGTCGAAACGCGCCGGCGGGAAGCGGTGGACCTGGGCGTCGGCCTGCTCGTAGGTCACGTTGGACAGCCCCTGGTCGCGACTCAGCCGGCGGGCCCGTTCGAGCATCTGTGCGGACCGGTCGACGCCCACCGCGGTTCCCTCGACGGCGGCGCGGGCGGCCTCGCGCGTGGTCTGGCCGGCGCCGCAGCCGATGTCGAGCACGCGGTCGCGGGGGCCGACGCCGGCGGCGGCGCGGAAGATCTCGTTGTGCCGACGCAGTTCCGCGTCGTAGTCGAACAGGCGGGAGTGGTCGGCCATGGTCGGCGGTTCCTCTCGTGCGGTCGCCTCCGGTGTGCCGGACAGTACCGGGAAGAGCACGTCCCCACAGGAGCCCCGGCGGCCGCGTCCTGCTCGACCAGCGCACGCGTGGCGGTTTCGAAGGGCACGCTGTGAACGGGGGATATGTGCGGCCGGGGCCGCCGGGAAAAGGTTCTCACTCGGCATCGGGCCCGTTGGTTCGCTGTTTCTTCTCCGACTTCCCTGGCACGGTCCTGATGCTGCTCGTCTTTCTGCCGAGTAAGCGGACAAGTGATCATCGGGCCTCTATAGTGTGCCGGATGACCCCCACTCTGAAGGCGCGAAAGGCCGTCGCCGTACTGGCGGCGGCTTTCGTATGTGTGCCACTGGCTGCGGAGAGTTCCTCGGCGGACGACACATTCCCCTCGCAGGACGCCTGTGCGGTGACGAACAACAACACCCCCTCCGGCGACTGCGGTCCCTTCGTCCAGCTCTACGCGGAGAACTTCAACGGCGGCGACGTGCCCGTGGGCGCGTTCAAGACGTGCGCCGGTGACGGAGACTTCCGCTGCGCCGGACTGAAGACCGGCTACTCCCACTACTACGACACGCTGGGCGCGTACCCCTCGGGCTGGCCGGACACCGCGACGAGCGGGGCCGACGGGAACGGCGGCCGGACGTTCGGCGGGTACTACCGGCCGGAGAAGGCCGTGAGCGTGTACACGGCGTCCAACGGGGACGGCCAGATGCGGGTGCACATGACCTCCGACGGTTCCGTCAACTCCGTGGCCGCCGTGGTTCCCCGGAAGTGCATGAACCTGCGGTACGGGAAGTTCACCGAACGGTTCGTCGTCCGCACCCGCACCCCCGGCTTCAAGATGGCCCACCTGCGCTACACGCCGAACGAGGTGGACTATCCGGAGGCGGGCGGGAACTTCTCCACCGACCCCGTGAGCGTCTTCACGCACGGCTTCAAGGAGTCCAACGCCGACGTGGCGCCCGGCACCGCATGGACCTCGTGGCACACCTACTCGACGGAGATCGTGCCGGGCTCGCTGCGGTTCTACCTGGACGGCAAGCTGGTCAAAACCGTCAACGCCGACTTCCCCGAGGCGGCCGACTGGGTCCTTCAGAACGAGAGCGCGCTCGCCGGCGCCTACGCGGCGGCCGGGGCGTCGGTGACCATCGACACCACGTGGCTCACCTGCTACAAGTACGT
This sequence comes from Actinomadura sp. NPDC023710, assembly GCF_040639875.1. Classification (NCBI taxonomy): domain Bacteria; kingdom Bacillati; phylum Actinomycetota; class Actinomycetes; order Streptosporangiales; family Thermomonosporaceae; genus Actinomadura; species Actinomadura sp. NPDC023710. Next base: position 26,384 of record NZ_JBFAGB010000002.1, on the reverse strand, counting down.
GGCTCCCACGTCCCACTGATCTGCACCCGCCCGGGTGGATCATCCGGGTACGGCGAACGACCAGAAGATCGCGGCCGCGGATGGTCTCGCGACGCGTGTGAACGTGGAGGGGTCGGTGCTTTCGCCTTGGCGGCCCCGGCGGTCCCGGATGGAGCCCGGCCCCTCCCGCACGACTAGGTGAGCAGGTCCTCGGGGCTTGCCGAGGTCGGGAAGCCCGTGCTGGCGCCCCACATCTCGGCGAACCGGCCGTCCTCGATGCGGAAGATCTCGAACAGTTCGGGCGGTGCGGCGTCGTCCGGGAGGGCGAGTCCCTCGACGGTCGAGCGGACGGCGGCCCTGTCGCCGTCGACCAGGACGTCCCTGGCGACGACGCGCATGTCCGGGAACCGGGCGACGAGCACGCGCCAGGCCGCCTGGCCGGCCTCGAAGCCGGCGCCGAGGGGGTGGCTGAAGAAGTCGGGCGTGTGCAGAGCGGCGGCATCGTCGAAGCGTCTGGTGTTGAAGCATTCCTGCATCTGCCGAACCAGGGCGCCTGCGTCCTCGCGTGCGGTCATCCGCGCGTCTCCTCGTGGCCGGTCATGATGAGCGGCGCCGGCCTAACCGGTGCGCCGCCCCGGTTAGGGCCAGACTATCCGGTGCGGCGCCCCGGTTACACTCGGATCGACATGTCCAGCCGGCCACCTGATCCCGAGCCCTCGACGGCTCCCCGGCGCGACCGGGAGCTCCGGGCCGACGCGCGCCGCAATCGCGAGCGGGTCCTGCGGACCGCTCGGCGACTGTTCGCGGCGGAAGGTCTGGGCGTCTCGCTCGACGAGATCGCCCGCCGCGCCGGCGTCGGCCCCGGCACCGTCCACCGGCACTTCCCGGCCAAGGAGGATCTGTACCTCGCCGTCGCGACCGACATGCTGGAAGGACTCATAGCGGAGGCGGAGGCGCTCGCCGCCGGCGGCGACCCCGAGGCGGTCTTCACGCTGCTGGCCCGGATGATGGCCACCGGCGCCGAGAACGTGGCCGTCAAGAGCGCGCTCGCGGCGGCCGAGTTCGACCTGCGCACCACCGCCCCGGACGTCGCGGCGAATCTCACCCGCCATGTCGCGGACCTGCTCGACCGCGCGCACGCAGCCGGAGCAGTGCGCGACGACGTCACCGCCGACGACGTGATGGCCCTGGTCGCCGGCGCCTTCGCCGCCATCCGCCACGCCGCCGCAGAGACCAGCCCCGACCGCGCGGCCCACATCGCCCGACTCATCCTGGACGGCCTGCGCCCCCAGCGGACGACGCCGGCACCCGAGCACCGGGGAGCCTCGCCCGGCTGACGGCGAGTTCCCTTTCCAGGCCAGAACCAGCGACCCGGTCAACGCCGCGTCCGCCAGGTATCCACCTGCCAGGCCGCCTTTCCCACCGACCGTCACCTCGTCGACGTGCCCCGGACACGGTCAGCAGTGCCCACCCCCGATCCCTGAGGGAGGGAGTGGCCGACTCCGGACGGTGAACGGACAGGAACGCCACGCGTTTGGACAATGGTCGTAGCCGTATCCGATCGCTTCCTGGGGGCGCAATGGTTGCCGTTCGATCGTCGCGCGTCGTTGCCCGTTTCCTGGCTCCGTTAGCGGCCGCTCCGCTGATCGCGGGGGCTGTTGCGGGGCCCGCTCACGCGGCGCCGTTCCTGATCGGCGCCAGGTTCGTCGCACCGTCCCAGTACAACCCGCACCGCTGCATAGAGGCCGACCTGTGGACGGTCAACAACGCGGCGACGGCGACCCAGATGTGGGAGTGCGCCCGCGCGGGGTCGACGTTCGAGACGCGTTACTGGAACAACGGTACTGTCCGGATCTCGAGCATCTTCGGGACACCGACTCGGTGTATGGACGTCCCGACTTGGGCGGGCAACGGCTATGTGGTCGACTTGCGGGATTGCAACGGCAGCCCGAATCAGGAGTGGACGATCCGAGGGAACTACCCGTATCGGATCGTGCACGTGGCGAGTGAGCGGTGCCTGGAAGCGCAGTTCAGCACCATCAACACAGACGGTGGTCGGGTCCAGGTCTGGGACTGCAACGGTGCGCAGCATCAGGCATGGAACCTGACCCTGGTCGCGACCCCCGTGCATTAGGCCGTCCGAGACCGGCTGGCGGAATAGGACTCCATAGACCCCTCGTAAAGGTGTTGGGCGGGCGCCCTAGATGTCCTTCTGCGTGCTGCTGAGGTCGGTGCAGCGGAAGGCGCTTTCATAGGCCGGACGTTCGTGGGCCAGTTCCGACCAGTCTTCGGGCTCCTCGGCGAACGCGAAGGATTCGGCGTCCGTGAGGTTCCAGATTTCCGCCTCGACCCAGCCCAGGTGGCGGTACTTGCGCGGCGCCAGACATTGGGAACCGAAGTCCCAGCCCACCGCTGAGACGGCCTCTCCTGAGTACATCTCCCGCGCCCGCTGGACGTAGTGGGCGCGGGTGATCGTCTCCGGGTGGAGGAACGACAGGTCGAAGCCGTTGTCGCCCAGGCCGAACGCGGCCAGGCCGTAGAGGAAGGTGGTCTCGATGCCGCGCGCGGAGCAGAAGCTCGCGATCCTTGTGGCGCCGATGAGCGTCCCGGCATAGGAGACGATGAAGGCGCGCTGGACCGAGTGCGTCTCCAGGTAGCGGCTCAGCGCCGCCACGATCGTCGCGCCGGACGCGATCGTGTCGCCGATGATCAGCGTCCCGGCGGGTGCCTCGAAGCACGCGTACGGCACCTCGATCCGAGCGGTGCCCTGGGACACCGCGGCACGAGAGGTGGCGATCAGGTTGGCGGGCAGGTTCCGGCCGGTCTCCGCCGCCATCGCCGCAGCGAGTTGGTAGACCAGGCCCTTGCTGAGGATCATCAGTTCGGCGGTGTCGTCCGGAGGTAACTCGTCCGCCAGGTGGGCGATGAAATGCCGGCTGCAGCGAAGGCAGGCGCGGCGGAACTCGACCCCGGTCAGATTGCGGTCGAAGAGCAGGTCTTCGAGGGCGGCATTGTGCACGATGTGGATGTGCGGGCCGGGGGCCCCGATGGGCTCGGCGACGCTGTCTCCCGAATCGGCCATCACCTCGCCGGCTCCCCGCGCAGCCGCTCCAGGGCCTGCAACATCGGCGGGTCGCCTGGCAGGACGTTGTGCCGGTACTCCGTTATCGCATCGTCCAGCCAGTCGGGCATGTGGTGCGCTTCGGCGGCCTTCTCCGGCGCGAGCCGCGGGAGCAGCTCTCCCGCCGAAAGGAAGTCGTCGGCGACCGCGGTGGCCAGCGCGGCGACGTGGGGATGGACGTAGTCGTGGACCAGGACGCCGCGGTACTCCAGTTCGTCGGCCCGGTACTTGGAGTTCCGCGGTGCCACCACGATGATCGGCGTGCCGAGGAGGGCGGCGGCCGACATCTCCACGCCGATGCCGATCCCGCGCCTCTCCCGGGCGTCCACGATGACCGCCGTGGCGACCATGACCTGGTACATGTCGCGGCCGAACTGACCGAGCGTGTTGCCCGGATCGGTGATCGGGTCATCGGGGTTCAGGAACACCACCTCCGCAGGAGCCGCACCCTTGGCGACCTCCAGCCGCTCCACGTCCGACCAGCAGAGCTTCTTCTCGTCCGAGGGCCCCTTGGCGATGGAGCCGGAGCAGTACACGGAGATGGTCATGGGTTCTCTTCCTTGGGTCGGCGATCGGTCATCGCGTCGGCCACCGCGAGGACGTTCGACCTGGCTTCGGCATAGGTGCCGGCGGGCCGGAACCCGGAGGATCTCCGGGCTCTCATCGCGGCGGTCCGCAGCGTGTGGTTGGGGCGCTCGTCATAGGCGTGCTCGACGATCAGGCCGAACTCGGGCAGCGATCTCAGCCGCAGGAGTTCGTCCCAGTGGGCGGTGCGGTGCACGAATTCGCGGGTTCTCAGCCAGTGGAGGACTGTGTCCAGCCGGCGTGCCGACAGCAGGCGGCCGTCCATGCCGGTGAGCCCGCAGGTCAGATCGCCGGTGGGGAGGTCGACCAGGACGGCGGCGTCCATGTCGAGGAGGTAGCTCCGGAGATAGGCGCGGGAGAGGAAGAAGGCGAGCGCGGTTCTCTCCGCTGGGGTTGGACGGGTCGGCAAGGTCCGCTCTACGAAGCGCGCGATGAACGCCTGGCCGTCCAACCGCTCCGGGGTCCTCTCCAGCAGCCTTTCGGCGCGTCCGTAGGGGCGGCGCCACCGGTGGGCGGTCTCGCGCACGATGCCGTGCAGGTCACCGCCGGGTTGGAGCGCGTCGCGCCACAGATCGCCGATTCCGGCGGCGGTCGCTCTCCCGTGGCGCGGGGCCCACATGAAGTCGGGGTCGACGCAAGTTCGCGGTAGTTCGGCGTGGTGATAGGGGTTGAGCGGGTCCCGCCGGTACTCGTGGACCTTCATCTCCCGGTAGTCGGTGAGGTCGGGGACGGGAGAGATGTACCGGATAGCTCCCGCGTGCATCAGCGGTTCAAGGCAGCCGAGGAAGATCCGGTACCACGGGATCTCGAAGATGTAGGAGGCCGGGATGAGGAGATGCCGCTCGGTGAGCAGGAGCGCCAGCCGTGTGGCGTCCAGTGCCTGGGCCAGGATGAGGCCTGCGTGCTCCCCGCCGGCCTGAGTCCCGTAACACGCCAGGATCTCGGGGTTCGTGTACTGGACGAAGAGAGACCGGTCCCGCCGGTAGGCGGACCTGCCGTCGCCGACGCCTTGTGCGGTTCCGCCTGACATCGCTGTGACGTAGATGTCGCGTGCCGCTACGAAGGCGTCCCGCCTGGCCCACACGTCCTGGGCGGGCGCTGGACGTTCCAGCTCATCGCCCATCATCGTCCCAAGGCTCCATGGGCATCGATATGTGCTGGTCCCTGCCCGCGATGAAGGCGTTCCGGTCGACCCTGATGTTCTGCACGACGTGGCCGGCGTCCGCGACCGACCGCCGAACCTGGGTGACGAACTCCTGGAGCTCGGCGGACGCCTCGGCGTGCTCGACCAGGAAGACCGCCAGCAGCTCCGTCCACCGCGCCTGCTCGGCCTCCAGGGTCACCCGTTCGGGTGGGGGCCGCCTTGTGAGCCTGCTCGCGGACTCTTCCAGTTCTCTGGCGAGTTCTTCCTCGGCGGCCGGTTGCGCCGCGGCCGACGATCCGCAGGATGCGCGCTCTGAAGGTGGCCCACACGTCGGTGGTCATGGCCTCCACCAGGGCTGCCCCCGCCGCGCCGGCGAGCCCTGCCAGCGCGGGGTCCATGGTGCCCACACCCTTCTTGTCGGCCGCGTTCGACGTCCTTGGTCAGGTTCATTATGAGAGGGCAATCGTGGTTCTTCCAGGGGCGGCGCGCAATTTTTGAATGTCGCGCAGAGGGAGGAACACCCGATATTTCGGACGCGAGGTGAATGTGTTCCGGGTGCACCTCGGTCGTCCGTAACTCGAACGTCGTCCGCTCCCCGGAGGTCATAGCTGCGGGAATGGTTGATATCAACCCGGTCGTCCTTCGTGCTGCTGTCCGAAATACTGCGCCCGTATGGGTATGTGAAAGATCTCTGAGAGACGCACATCACTTTGTGAAATTCTCAGAAAATCGGGCGGTTCACATTATTGTCACGGACATTCTTTGCGTGGTTGATTTTCAACTGAAACAATCTGCGCGCCGCCTGGTAACGGTGTGGCGCTGGAGGAGCGGTCCGCCGTGGTGGCGTCCGGTCGGGAGCGCGGGCGGCCGACGTGAACCTTGATCGCGTTGGGTGCGTCGGTACGGGGGACGCTGGGTCGACGGAGGGAACGGGATGCTCAATCTGGACGGGTGGAACGCGATCGACGGGGTGCTCAAGGCGCACTACGGGGACGCGGAGCGGTTGGAGTGGGACGCGCCCGTGCCGTACCGGCCGGCGGGTCCGATGCCGATGGGCCGGTTCGTCACCAACACGATCGCGATCTATCCGCGGGACGAGCCCGTGCCGCACTGGCATCTCGTCGGGTACGCGCTGACGGCGCCGTACGAGGAGCGCGGGTACGAGTTCACGCTGCGGGTGCCGCGGCGGCCGGAGGAGACGGCGGCGCCGAACTGGGCGCTGGCGCACCTGGAGCACCTGGCGTCGTACGTGGTGAAGAGCGGCAACGACTTCGAGGTTGGGCACTACATCGAGTTCCCCGACCCGCTCGACCCCGAGCGCCCGGACTCGGACGTCCGGGCCGGGGGGCTGGTGCTGGACCCGGAGCTCGGACGGGCGCGGACGGAGCTGGGGGAGATCGCGTTCCTGCAGTTCGTCGGCCTCACCACCGACGAGCTGCACGCGGCGCAGTCGTGGCATGTGGACGGACTCGTCGAGGCGATGGCCCCGCACCTGCCGCTGCTGGTCACCGACCTCGGCCGGATGTCGCTGGCGGACCTGCCCGATGTCGCGTGGACGGTCCGCGAGGGCTCGGCGCGGGAGGGCGCCGGGACCGGGTTCCTGTTCTTCCAGCGGCTGGCCGCCGACACCTCGGACGGTGTCACGCTGGAGATCGGCGTCCAGCACGTCTCGCAGTTCACCAAGGTGCTGCCGGCCCGGGTGCCGCACGGGAACCCGCTGATCCTGCGCGGTCCCGGGGAGCCCGTCGTGCTGCTCCCGGGGCGGGAGTTCCGCCACACCCGCAACGGCGAGGCGCTGGAGATCACGCTGCCGGACGGGGTGACCCGCGCCGTCGCCGAGGCCGTCCGACCGCGGCCGGGGACGTACCGGATCGGGCCCCTGACGGTGAACGTGGTCGCCTAGCCGGGTTCGTTCGTCGTGTGGGGGAGGGCGACCACGGCCATGACGTGCTGTGCGGGGCTGCCCGGCGGGGCGTAGAGGAGGAACGGGCGGCCCGGGGAGTCGGTGCGGGTCTCGGCCTCGTAGAGGACGGCGACGCCGGCGCTGGACAGGTGGGTGACGCCGGTCAGGTCGACGGTGAGGGGCGTGGTGCCGCCGCGGGTGCGGACCACGAGCTCCTCGCGCAGCTGCTCGGCGGTGGCGGCGTCGACCGGGCCGTCCAGGCGGATCCGCGGGCGCCCGTCCGAGGGCTGGTCCAGGATCAGCAGCAGGTTCGGCAGGTCCGAGGGGGCCGGTGACGGCGTGACCTCGCCGGGGCTGAGCAGCCGCGCGGGACGGGTCAGCCGGTGCCGGACGGTCGCCGTCGTCCCGCGCGAGCCCGTCTCGACGTGCAGGTCGTCGGCGAAGTCGCTCGCCATGGCCAGGCCGCGGCCGCGGTCCTCGGTGGGCTGCCAGGGCTCGCGCCAGTGGCCGTCGTCGGCGACCTCGATCTCGACGGCGCCGCGCCCGGTGCACTCGGCCCGGATCCGGACGGCGCCGGGCGTGCCGTCGTAGGCGTGCTCCACCGCGTTGGTGACGAGCTCCCCGATCGCGTGCCGCAGGAGTATCACGTCCTCGGCGCGGGAGCCGAGGTCGTACAGCCATTCGTCGAGGGCCTTGCGGGCGGCGGGGATCGCCTCCGACTCGGCCGGCAGGTCCAGCAGCAGCGGCGCGTGCGGTGCGGTCCGCTGCGCGGCCAGCAGCGCGATGTCGTCGTCGTGCCCGGACGTCCTGACCAGCAGTTCCAGCGTCTGCGTGGTGAGGCGGTCGACGGCGGCGAGCCAGTCCTCGCGCAGCGCCCGGCCGGCGGCGACGTCCGCGGCGACCTCCGCCAGCTCGACGGTTCCGGCCGCGACCTCCAGGCCGGGCCGCCGCAGGATGCCGTCGCTGTACAGCAGGAGCTGGTCGCCGACGGCGAGGTGATCCACGGCGAGCGGGAAGCGGGTCCCGGTGCCGAGCGGCCCCCCGCCGGACGAGCGCAGGTAGCGGGCGGGGCCCGCGGACGGGATCAGCAGCGGCGGCGGATGCCCGGCCGTGCAGTACGTGAGCCGCCCGTCCGCCGGGTCCACGGCGGCGACGCACAGGGTCGCCGCCCGTGCGGCGGGGAGCCGTTCCGCCAGCCGGTCGGCGGCGGCGAGCGCCTCGGTGATGTCGCCGGTGTGGTCGAGCCGGTCCTCCAGGACGGCGCGGATCCGTCCCATCGCCGCCGACGCCTCGACGCCGTGTCCGGCCACGTCCCCGACCACGAGGGCCGTCCGGCCGTCCGGGAGGGGGACGGCGTCGAACCAGTCGCCGCCCGCGGCGGAACCACCGCCTGCGGGCAGGTAGCTCCCGCCGATCTGCAGGCCCGGCAGGATCGGCAGGCCCGCGGGCAGCAGCTGCCGCTGCAGGACCCCGACGATGTCCCCGGGCTCGGCCGGGCCGTCCTCGGCGGCCCGGCGCGCCGCCTGCCGCTCCCGCACCCGCTCCGTGACGTCCTGGGCGAACGCCACGAGCCGGACGACCTCGCCGCTCGCGGACTTCTGCGGGACGACCGTGCAGTCGATGTAGACGTCCTCATCGGGCCCGGTCTCGCGGGGAAGCTGGATCCGCCACTCGCGCGCCGTCACCGTCTCTCCCGTGCGGAACGGGCGGTCGAGCAGGTCGATCAGCTGCTTGGCGGCGAACTCGGGGAACAGTTCGGAAGCGGAGCGGCCGAGCACCTCGTCCCGCTCCACCAGCGCGCGGTAGGCGGCGTTCACCGCGACCAGGCGGTACTCGCCGGGGCTCTCGACCCCGGCGACCGCGGCCGGGATCGCCTCGAACACCTGCCGGACGGTCCGGGCGTCGCCGGTGAGCCTGTCCATGTCCTCGTCGCGTGCGGACTCTTGCATCAACCCTCCGGATGGTCACCTCCGTGCGTCCCTTTGTTTCCGACTCATCCGGGTTAACACCTTGTGACGCACTCGTTGCGCAAGCATCCGGTACCCGCTTGCGTCGAGGAGATTCATCTCATACCCGAGGCGTCCCGCGCCAGGTCTGGACGTCCGTCCGGACGCGCCGCCGCGCCTCACCTGGTCCTAGGCCGATCGGACCTCGCCGATCGGGACCGCAGACCGACGCGGCCGGCCGCCCCGGCGACCAGCATGGACGCATGACCGCAGAACTCACCGCGCAGGCGACGGCGCGGCCGGCCAGGGCGACGACCCCGGGCTGGGCCGCGCTGCTCGCCGCGTCGATCGGCCAGTTCCTCGTCGTCCTCGACATCTCCGTCGTCAACGTCGCCCTGCCGCACATCCGCGAGGGCCTCGGCCTCGGCGCGACCGGCCTGCAGTGGGTCGTCAACGCCTACTCGCTGACCTTCGCCGGGTTCCTCCTCCTCGGCGGGCGCGCCGCCGACCTGTTCGGCCGCAAGCGCGTCTTCATCACCGGCCTCGGGCTGTTCACCGTCGCCAGCCTCGCCGGCGGGTTCGCGCAGGACGGCGCCATGCTGATCGGCGCCCGCGCGTTCCAGGGCCTCGGCGCGGCCATCCTCGCGCCCGTCACGTTGTCGCTCATCACCGGGACGTTCCCCGAGGGCCCGGCGCGGACCAAGGCGATCGCCATGTGGACGGCCGTCGGCACCGCGGGCGGCGCGACCGGCGGCCTCGTCGGCGGACTGCTGACCGACTACCTGAGCTGGCGCTGGGTGCTGCTGATCAACGTCCCGGTCGGCGCGGTCGTCGCCGTCATCGCGGCCCGCTGGCTGGGCGGCGAGGCCGACGCGGCCGGGCGCCGACGCCTCGACCTGCCCGGCGCCGTCCTCGTCACCGCGGGCGTGGGCCTGCTCGCGTTCGGCATCGGCGAGACGGGGGACCACGGCTGGAGGGGTGGGATCCCGCTCGCCGCCGGCATCGCCCTGCTCGCCGCGTTCGTCGCCGTCGAGGCGCGCACCGCCGAGCCGCTCGTGAAGTTGCGCCTGTTCCGGCTGCGCAGCGTCGCGGTCGGCAACCTCGCGACCCTCGTCGGGACGATGGCGGGCTTCGCGCTCTGGTACTTCCTGTCGCTCTACATGCAGAACGTCCTGCACTACAGCGCGGTCCGGACCGGCCTGTCGTTCCTGCCGCACACGGCGGGGATCATCATCGGCTCGCGGCTCGCGCCGCCCCTGATGGCCCGGATGGGCGCCCGGAGCCTCGCCGGCATCGGCGGGGTGATGGCCGCGGCCGGGTTCGCCTGGCAGAGCCTCGTGCTGGACGCCGACGGAACGTTCGTCACCGCGATCCTCGGTCCGGGCGCGACCATGGCCCTCGGCTTCGGCCTCCTGATGACCCCGCTGGTGGAGGCGTCGACCAGCGGCGCGGACTCCTCCGAGGCGGGCGCGGTCGCGGGCGTCGTCAACACCTCCCGCACGATCGGCGGCGCGATCGGCCTCACCGTCCTCGGCACCGCCGCGGCGCACGCCGGGCCGGACCTGGCGGACGGCTACTCGGCCGCCTTCCTCGTCGCGGCCGTCATCACCACCGCCGGCACGGCCATCGTCCCGTTCCTGCCGCGGCCCCACCGGGCGTCTCAGTCCGAGGAGGAGGGGGAGGAGGCGATCGCGTGACGCGGGGCCCCGGGGCCGACCAGCCGACCGATAACAGAACGGGCGCACCGGAAGGTGCGCCCGTCTCTGTCAAAGCGAGGAAAGCGAAAGGGCTGGTGCCATTTGAGAGATGAGAAGGAAGCCCTTTCATGGCCTCGTATGCCGACTTTATCAGTCAGGCCGGGATCAGGTCACTCAGATTTTCCGGCGTGTACACCGTGGAGCCCTCGTGCAGGCCGTCCGGGCGTTCCAGGCCGATGTAGGTGACCGGTTCGCCGGGCGCCGTGCCGTCCCAGCGGGTGGTCTCCCCGGCGTCGAGCAGGTCCACCAGGTGGCGGACGGTGAGGTAGCGGCGCTCCACGATGCCGCGCAGCAGTTCCGCCGTCGTCACGCGGTTGTCCTCCACCCGGTTGAACTCCGGCGCGCCCTGCAGGTGCAGGTGCAGCCACTTGGCGCGCCACCGGCCGTCGTCCCCGCGCAGGAACACCATCGGCAGTGCGACCCGGCCCGGCCCGCGCAGCTCCGACTTCATCCGGACGGTCCGCGCCTCGAAGGGGCGCCCCTTCTGCTCCCCGTCGCGCAGCATGAACCCGAAGAACGACTCCTCGACCTGATCGAACCCTTCCCCGGAAAAGATGTCCACCTGCGGGACGATGAACCGGGCCTCGACCTTGGCCAGGGTCAGGTTGATGAACTCCGAGGCGCCTTCGGGGGCGTCGGTGATGTCGCCGGAATGCTCTCCCGCCACGGACTTGAGGTTGGTGTAGGAGATCCATTCGGGGTGGCCGTAGTCCTCGCCGAGCATGAGCACAGAGAGGTCGAAGTCCGTCCTGCGCTCGCGCTGCCGCCAGTAGACGAAGAACCGCAGCAGCCCGCCGTCGACGGGCGTCACCGAGCCGCGCGGCAGGACGCCGAGCCCCTTCCCGGCGGCCTTCCCGCTGAGCGGCAGCGCGACGTCGAGCACGTCGGGATCGACGACCAGCCGGCCGACGGACGGGAGGCGGCCGCGGATCTCCTCGTCCAGCAGCGCCGAGAGCCGCTCCGCCGCGTCCGGGTCCAGGGGCGGGCGGGTGTCGGGCAGGGTGACGCCGCGTCCGAGCCGGTTGGCGAACAGCCGTGTCCGTCCGGTCTCGGCGGCGCGGTTGAGCAGGTGCTCCCGCACCGACAGCAGTACCCGGCCCGAGACCCGGCCGGCCACGGACTCGGCCGTGGCCAGCACCGCATCCTGGGAGTCCGGCGCGAGGCGCAGCAGCCGGTCCAGGGACCGGAACAGCATCCCGGGCGCGCCCGCCCCCACGCACGCGGCGCCTGCGACGTCGCCGCAGGCCAGCCGCGCCTCGAAGCGCGACGCGAACGACGGCGCCTTCTTCTCGCCGCGCGCGACCGCGAACACGTCCGCCGCCCCAGGCCACTTCGGGTACTCGTACGGGTGGAGCCGCTCGCCGAGCCGCTTCCACGGCTCGCGCCGGGCGGCGACGTCGCCGAGCCTGCCGGGGTCGTCGCGGACCACGCCGTCGAGCGCGGCGAGCAGCGCCCGGCGCGTGGGACGCGGCATCGACACGAACCGCGTGGGCTCCTGGAGGGTGACGTCGCCGTCCGACAGCGCGCACGCCAGGCGCAGCACGTCGGTGACCGTGTCGACGAGCAGGTCGGCGCCCAGCGCCAGTCGGACCCGGTTGACGACGGCGCGGTTCTCCCGGACGGGGATCCGCGCGGGGTGCGGTCCCGAGGCGTGGTGCGCGGCCAGCTTCCCGAGCGTCTCCAGGTCCTCCTCGCCCAGCGGCGTGGTGCTCTCCGCGAGCCGCAGGTACAGCTCCGCGGCCTCCTCGGCGAGGGCGCGCCCGAGGTGCAGGACGGTCACCCGGTCGCCCGCGGCGGCGACCAGTTCGTCCTGCGCCGCCAGCATCTCCTCGTAGGTGTGCTGGTAGCGGCCGTAGCCCTTGAGCGTGAGCAGATCGAGGACGCCGCCTCGCTGCGCCTCGCGGGCCGCCGGCGCGAGCTTCGCGTCCCGCAGCGTCTCGTGAAGGAGCCCGAGCCAGAAGTCCAGGGTGTCGGGCACGCTGTCGGGGAAGTCGCGGAAGTAGGTGTTGTGCTGGACGTGGTCGCCCGCCATCTCGCGGACGTTCGCGAGCGTGCGCACCGCGACACTCCGGACGGTCTGCGCGGACAGCCCCGACAGGGCACGCAGGACGTCCCCGGACAGCTTGAAGCCGGCCGACATCAACGCGGCGTCGAACTGCCGCGCCACCGCCGCTCCCTCTCCGGACGGACCGGACGGCGCGGGAATGCGATGCGTGTGCCGGACGACCAATGCCTCAAGCCAGATGTTCACCGGGCCATGGTGACAGAGCGCCATAAATCACTGCACTCGATTAAGCGCTTCCGGCCGATCGACCACGCTGGTCAGGAGGCGAGGGCGTGCTGTTCCAGCCGCGTGTCCGGCGCGGACGGGCGGGCCAGGCGCTTTCCCAGCCGTTGCGCCGGCGCCTCGATCCAGCGCTGCGAGGCCCAGCTCGCCGCGATCAGAACGAGAAGGAAGAAGACGATGCCGACCGCGTCCTCGCGTCCGGAAACGCCGAGGAATTGCGCGGCCGCCATGAGCAGCAGCGGATGCAGCAGGTAGACCGAGAAGCTGATGGTGCCGAGACCGGTCGTCCAGGCGGGAAAGCGCCGGTGCCGGAGCCGCCACCCGGCCGCGAACGCCGCGGCCGCCGCCAGGACCGCGCCGCACCACACGAGCTGGGCGGTGCGCCCGTAGGGGGCCGCGTTCCACGTCCCGGCGGCGAGCGCTCCGGTCAGGACCGCCGCGCCCGTCGCACCGGCCGCGCGCCGCGAGATCTGGCCGTGCTCGGCGCGGTGCACGGCGGTGCCCATGAACATGGCCGCCAGCATGAGCAGGCCCTCCCAGGCGCCGAGGCGGCCGTTGACCGCGACCAGCACGAGGGCGAGCAGCCCGCCGAGCAGCCCGCCCGCGACGCGCGGCGCGGGACGCCGGGACGACGCCGCCGGGATCGCCACCGCCAGGGCGGCCACCGTCACCGCGACCACGGGGCCCGTCCCGGCGGTGCGCGACAGCAGCGCGGCGGGGGCGTACGCGCCCGTCAGCAGCCCGCACGCCGTCAGCGCGACCGCCACCAGCGCGACCACCGTGAGGACGACGGCGGCCGGCGCCGAGCGGCGGTGCCCGCCGACGACGAACAGTGCGACGACCAGCAGGTAGAAGGCCATCTCGTAGGACAGCGTCCACAGCACGTTCATCGCGTTCGGCACGTTCAGGACGTCCTGCAGCATCGTCATGTGCGCCAGGACGGCGGTCGCGGGGGAGTACTGCTCCAACCCCGCCCGGAGTCCGAGCACGCCCAGCAGGAACGGCAGGACGCCGAGGAAGCAGGTCACCGCCAGCAGCGGGTAGATGCGGAAGAACCGGCCGACCCAGAACCCGCGCACGTTGCCGCGCCGTTCCAGCGAGGCGGGCACGATGTAGCCGCTGACCAGGAAGAACACCAGCACGCCGAACAGGCCGGGATCGAACCAGCCGGCGATTCGCACCCGGAGGTCGGGCAGGTACACGTAGCTCGCGTGGTGCAGTGCCACCGCCAGGGCCGCGGCCCCCCGCAGCGCATCGAGCCACCCAAGCCTGGACGATGCGGGGGAAACACCCAAAGCGGGAATCATTCCGACAGACTAGTAGCTCTCGCCCCATCTCCACCATCGAACGCAGGGCTTCCGTTAATCGCATTTCTGCCGTGAAATGGATGAGAAACATTTCTCGCTCGCCGCTCGGAAAGCGGCGGATTGGAGGGGCAATGCCGGGGATCACGCATCGCTCGACCAAGGAGGCCGCGATCAGGTCGCGTTTCCTTTCGCACGGCACACTCAAGATCACTGATGTGGCGGCCACCCGGCGCTTCTACGAGGAGGTGCTCGGCCTGGAGGTCGTCCAGCCGATGACGGCGGTCCTCTACGCCAGGCTCGGCGGCGACCACACGTACGTGTGCGTGGAGTCCAGGCCCGACCGCCCCGACATGCCGCTGCTCTACCACAACGGAATCGACGTGGGCAGCGACGAGGAAGTGGGCGAGGCGTACCGCGCGATGGCGGAGGTCGGCGAGGAGTACGGGGTCAAGGAGCTCAACAGACCCGTCCGCCAGCACGGCGTCTACTCCTTCTACCTCAAGGACCTCGACGGCAACTGGTGGGAGATCGGCCACCTGCCGCCCGGCGGCTACCGGTTCCGGTTCACCGACGCGCGCAACGACCTCACCGGCCGCACCGGCCTCACTCCGCAGGAGGCGAAGGACGTCTTCCTCAATCCGGTCATCGACACCGACCGACTCGTCCCCGAGTGATCGCGCCACCCGCAGCGGGTAGCCCGGGGGCGTCTGGGGACGATGGTGGGCATGACGACTGACGAGGGCACGACCACGCTGCCGCTGAGCCCGGACGAGCTGCTGACCACGACGCGTACCGTGCGCAAGCGACTCGACCTCGACCGTCCCGTCCCCCTGGAGCTGGTCCGCGAGTGCCTGGAGATCGCCGTGCAGGCGCCGAGCGGCAGCAACCGGCAGGGCTGGCAGTGGGTCGTCGTCACCGACCCCGAGATGCGCGCGGCGATCGGCGAGTACTACCGGCGCGCGTTCGCCGCCTACGCGCAGGCGGGCGGCGCCGGCGGCGGGCAGTACCAGGACGACCCGGAGCGCGCCGAAGTGCAGCGCCGCGTCGGGGAGAGCGCCGCCCACCTGGCCGACCGCATGGGCGACGTCCCGGTCCTGGTGGTCCCGTGCCTGCGCGTGCCCGGCGGGCGGCTGCCGGAGGGCAACCAGGCAGGTCTGTGGGGCTCGCTGCTGCCCGCCGTCTGGAACTACTCCCTCGCGGCACGTGCCCGCGGGCTCGGCACCGCGTGGACGTCCCTGCACCTGACGTACGAGCGGGAGGTCGCCGAGCTGCTCGGCCTGCCCGAGGACGTCCGGCAGGGCGCGCTCATCCCGACCGCCTACTACACCGGCGACACCTTCCGCCCGGCCCCACGGGTACCGCTGGAGGAGATCCTCCACCTCGACCGCTGGTGAGGGCGCCTTGCCGTCGAGCTTATTGGCGGAACGCCAATAAGCTATTGCCGCAGCGCCAACAACCTTCTAGGGTTGGGTGTGCACCCGGGGACACGGAGGCGAGGAGGCCGGCTCCAGCGGCTGCGCCCCCAGCCCCAGGTGATGAACGGTTCCCGCCGGAGACACCGGCGGCCCCGCGTGATCCCCGTCTCCGCGCCAGACGCACGCGGGACCGCCGGCCTCCCCGGCACGCCCGAGCCGGAGATGACCCGCTGATCTGAGCATGGAACAGGGCCGGCGCCGCGAGCGGGGCAGCGACGCCGGCCCTGGGATCGGGGACGGGACGGGCTCAGGCCGTCAGCTCAGGCCGTCATCTCGGGCCCGTTCATTTCAGGCCGTCGTCGAGGGCCTTGGTCAGGACGCCCGGGTCGCCGGACATCTCCCAGATCATGGCGCCGAGCAGGTTCTTGCTCCGCAGCCAGGCGGTCTTCTTCTGGATGGACCAGGCGTCGTCGAAGGTCCACCACTGGCCGTTGTCGCCGGTGTAGCAGGACGTCGCCACCGCCTGCTCGTCGTGGACGATCCTGCAGTTGGGCACGCCCGCGATCAGGTTGCCGTAGCCGCGCGTTCCGGCCTCCTCCTGGAACTGGCCGGGCGCCGCGCCCTTGGCGTCCTGCCATTCGCCGCTCTTGCCGCCGTCGGTCACGTTCTGCCAGCCGCGGCCGTAGTAGGCGAGGCCGAGCGTCAGCTTGCGCGGGTCCACCCCGGCGTCCAGGTACGGCTTGACCGCGTTCTCGACGCTGAAGTGGAACGAGTACGGGTCGTCGGGGTCGGTGTAGAGGTTGCCCTGGTGGCCCGTCCTGTTGGGCTCCCAGGAGTTGTCGCTGCCCGCGCCGTGGAAGTCGTAGCCCTGGACGTTGAAGATGTCCATGGACTTGGCGACCTCCGCCAGTTCCCAGCCTGCGTCGATCTTCGCCGGGTCGGCGGGGGTGAACGCCGACAGCAGGTACCGCCTGCCGGTCGACCTGGTCAGCTCGTCGAGCTGGCGGCGGAACTCGGCGATGAGCAGCGTGTTGTTGTGCTTGTCGTCCGGGCCGACGTGGTTGCCGGCGTGGCCCTCGGCGCCCGGCCACTCCCAGTCGAGGTCGATGCCGTCGAAGATCCCGGCGGCCGTGCCGGGCCCGCCCGCGCCGTTGTAGTCGGGCAGGTTGCCCTTGATGTAGGTGTCGATGCAGGACGCGGCGAACTTCTTGCGGGACGCGTCGGTCCTGGCAACGTCGGAGAAGTACTTGGAGTACGTCCAGCCGCCGATCGAGATCAGCACCTTCAGCTTCGGGTACTTGGCCTTGAGCTTCTTCAGCTGGTTGTAGTTGCCGCGCAGCTTCTCCCAGCCCGTGTCGGCCACGCCGTCCACCGACTGCGCGGCGCTGAACGGGCGCCCGTAGTCGGCCTCGGCGTCGCCCGCTCCGTCGCCCTGGCTCGGGTCCTGCGGGTCGGACGTGGTGCCCTTCGTCACGCCCTGCAGGCATGTCAGGTTGACCGGGTCGACGTTCGCGAACGCGTAGTTGATGTGGGTGAGGCGGGCGGCGTTGCCGGTGGTGTCCAGGTTCTTCACGAAGTACTGGCGGCCGTAGATGCCCCACTGGACGAAGTAGCCGACGCGCGCGTAGCCGTCTGCGACCACGTCGTCGGTCTTCACCTTCACCGCCGCGCTCGCCGCCGACATGTTGTCGTACAGGTCGCGCGCCCGGACGGCGAACGCGTACTCGGTGGACGGCGACAGGCCCGCGACCGTGGCGCTCGTGCCGGCCGCGGTCGTGGCGACCTTCCCGTCCACCAGCACGTCGTAGTTCGCGACGCCGGTGTTGTCGGTCGAGGCCGTCCACGCGAGCTTCACGCCGGAGGAGTCCTTGCCGGTGCTGTGCAGCCCGGACGGGACGGTCGGCGCCTGCGTGTCGGCCGCTGGGTCGTTGGTCCTGACGGTGATGGGCCCCCCGGCGGGGGACAGGTTCCCCTTCCGGTCGCGGGCCTTCACCGTGAACGTGTACTCGGTGTTCGGGGTGAGGCCGGTGACCGTGGCGTTCGTCTCGGGGACGGTGCTCGCGAGCGTCGACCCGGTGTAGACCTCGTACGCGGTGACCGGCAGGCTCCCGGGCTTCGCCGCGTCCCAGGCCAGCGAGACGGTCTTGGTGGTCCTGACCGTGGACTTCAGGCCACCGGGCGCGCTCGGCGGCGCGTCGGGGGTCCCGTCGCAGTTGACGTCGTTGACGCGGCAGCTCGTCGGCTCGGCGCCGGACTTGCTGACGGTGAACGTCGGGCTGTAGGGCTCGGTCGTCCGCCCGGCTCCGATCGTGGAGTTGTAGTGGACGGGGGTGAGGGTGACCGTGGTGCCGCTCTGGCCGACCGTCCCGTTGCCGGCGTTGCTCGCGGTCACGCCGGCCGGGAGGTCGAAGACGACGGACCAGTTGCTGATCGGCGCGCCGGTGTGGTTCGCGACGACGACCTTGGCCTGGGACCCGCTGACCGTGTACTCCGCGGTGACGCCCGCGGGCGCGGGCGGGGGCTCACCCGTCCCGTCGCAGTTCGCGCCGTTCAGCGTGCAGCTCGTCGGCTGGGCGGCGGAGCTGAGCGTGAACGTCGGGCTGTAGGGCTCGGTGCTCCCGCCCGCCTTGACCGTGTTGATGTAGAACGCCGGGGTCAGCGTCACCTTCGTGCCGTTCTGCGCCAGCACGGCGTTCTGCGGGTTGCTCGCCGTCACCCCGGCGGGCAGCCCGAACACGAGCTTCCAGCCGCTGACGTCGGCGGACCCGGGGTTGCCGACCACGTACTTGCCGGTCGTGCCGGACAGGCTGAAGGCCGCCGTCAGCCTGTCGGCCGCCCGCGCGGGCGCGACGGCCAGCGCCGCCACGACCACGAAGGTCAGAAGGATTCCGGTTGATCTGCGCATGCCGAACACCTACTTCTGGGGGTGGTTCTTCGGGGTCGGGGAACCGAGGAGCGTCAGCATCTGGCCGATCTCGGCCGAGCGGGAGCCGTCGACGCGCCGCGCGAGCCGCCTCGTCCACGCGTCCTCGCCCCCGCCGGTCTCCAGCCGCGCCAGCTGGACGGCGTCGTCCTGGTGGGCGATCAGCAGGTCGAGGAACGCGCGCTCGAACCGGTCCGGCGGCGTCCTCGCCAGCGCCTTCAGTTCGGCGTCGGTGGTCGCGGGCATCCCGCCGTGCGGGTCGTGCTCGTGGGAGTGCGGGTCCGCCGCCGGCGGCCGGTGCCAGGCCCGCAGCCGTCCCGCCATGTCCCTGATCTCGGCGAGTTGCGTCGTCTCGATCGCCGCGGCCAGCGTCGCGACCTCGGGACGGACGGGACGCCCGCGGGCGATCCGGGCGAGCTTCACGCCCTGGCCCTGATGCGGGACCATCATCTGCAGGAACATGACGTCGGTGGAGTTGAACCCGGTCCCACCGCGCGCCCGCACGGGGACCGGCGACGGCGGACCGCCGCCGGCCCCGCACTGGACCGCGAGCAGGACGACGCACGCGGCGACCAGCGCCAGCGAGCCGGACGTCGTCAGGCCGCGCCTCATCGTGGCCGGCCCGTCAGGCCGGCTGCCAGAGCGCGGCCGTGGTCGGGGGCTCCCATCCGGCGATCGCCGTGTGCGCCTGGCGGCACGCGTAGGTCGCGCCGCCATAGGTCACCCGGTCGCCCGCGGCATAGGACGTCCCCGCCTTCCACGTTCCGCCCGGCGTCCCGGTCGGCGTGGGGGTCGGTGTGGGGGACGGGGTCTCGGTGGGCGTGGGAGTCGGCGTCGGGGTGGGGGTCGGCGTCGGGTCGCCGGTCCCTCCGAAGTCGACGTCGGAGCAGGTGTAGAACGCCTCCTGGCTGCCCAGCACCCGCTGCCAGATCGAGTACAGGATGTGGCGGCCCGTCCGCGGCGGGATGTCCAGCGTCCAGCCGGTGTACTCGGACGGGTTCTGGTGCGTGAAACCGGCCAGCGGGACGAGGTCGCCCCACCGCAGCGGCTGCGTCGGGTCCCAGCCCTCGCGGGTGATGAGGAAATCGAAGTTGCTGTCCCCGTGCGGCGCGGACGCGCGGTAGGTGATGGTCTGCCGGCCCGCCCTCATCGGCTTGGCGGGCCAGTCCGCGCGCCGGAGGTCCAGGCCCCGGTACTTGGCCCGCCCGGCACTGCACAGCTGCCCGTCCGGGATGATCTCCCGGTGCCGTCCGCCCGCGTCCAGCAGCGACACCTCGTTCCAGTCGTAGAAGGCCTGCGTGCCGCCGGCCGCGACGGCCGCCTTGCAGGCGTCCGACTCCGGGCTCTCCGGACCCTCCTGGTTGCACACGTACACGCGGCTGGGCGGGTCGGACATCGTGCCGTGCGCGCTCGCGGCGGTCGCCGTGCCGAGCACGGCCAGCGCGGACGCGGCCGGCACGGCGGCCGCCGCCGCGGCCGCGGCCTTCCTGCGGGTCGATCGCATGGGTTTCCTTCCGGTGGGGGTGGGCTCCGGTGAAGGAGGCGGGGCGTCGGGGAAGGACCGTCAGGGGAGGCCGTTCAGGAAGGGCTCGTGGCTGTTCATGAACTCCCAGCCGTAGTAGCGGTCCCAGTTGATCGACCACGTCATCAGCCCGCGCAGGTCGGGGGACGTCCCGCCGCGCAGCGTGTAGGAGCCGCAGCCCTGCCCCTTGACCAGGCAGGTCACGGCCTGCTGCACCTGGGCGGGCGGCGTGTGCCCGTTGCCGGCGCTGACCGCGGCGGGCAGGCCGACCGCGATCTGGTCGGGACGCAGCCCCGGGAACGTGCGACCGGTGCCCGCGACCGGGAACCCGGCCTTCACCATGTCGGTCATCGCGATGTGGAAGTCGGCGCCGCCCATGGTGTGGTACTGGCCGTCCAGGCCCATCACCGGGCCGGAGTTGTAGTCCTGGACGTGCAGGACGGTCAGGTCGTCCCGCATCGCGTCGATCACCGGCAGGTACGCGCCCGTCCGGTTGTCGCCGCCGCCCGCGCCGCCGTAGAACTGGTGCCCGACCTGGACGAAGAACGTCTCGGGCGCCATCGTCAGGACGAACTCGGCGCCGTACTCGGCCTTCAGCGACTTCAGGGCCGAGATGAGGTTGACGATGACCGGGGTGGTCGGGGCGCGGAAGTCGGTGTCGCCCGCGTTCAGGTAGAGCGAGTGGCCCTCGAAGTCGACGTCCAGGCTGTCCAGCCCGTACCTGTCGATGATGGCCGAGACGGACCGGACGAACGCGTCCCGCGCGGCCGCCGTCGTGAGCTGCACCTGCCCGTTCTGGCCGCCGATCGAGATCAGCACCTTCTTGCCCTGCGCCTGCTTCGCGCGGATCGCCGCGATGAACTCCTCGTCGCTCTCCACGTTCGGGCACTCGCCCGCCGGGCAGCGGGTGAACCGGATGTCGCCGGAGGTGGGCGACGTCGGCTCGCCGAACGCCAGGTCGATGATGTCCCACGCGTCCGGGACGTCCGCCATGCGCACGTAGCCGGAGCCGTTGGCGAAGCTCGCGTGCAGGTAGCCGACGAGCGCGTGCTCGGGCAGCCCGCTGCCGGTGCAGCCGCCGGTCCGCGCGCTGACGGGCCCGGACTTCGCCGACTCGCCGAGGTCGTTGTAGGCGGTGACCGTGAAGGTGTGCGAGCTGCACGCCGCCAGGCCCGAGACGGTGGTGCTCGTCCCGGGGACCGCGGCCCTGACCGCGCCGCCCTCGTAGACGCGGTAGCCGGTGACCGTCCCCGACGACGCCCCCCAGCGCAGGGCGATCGAGCCGTCGGTGACGGCGCCGGCCTTCGGGTCCTCGGGCGCGCCCGGCACCCCCGGCTGGGGCTCGCCGCCGGGGCCGTCGAGGGCGACGTCGTCGGCGTGGTAAGCGCCGGTGCCGTACCAGCCGTGCAGGTAGATCTGCACGGACGTCTGGTCGGCGCCGGTCGTGAACGTCACCGACAGCTTGGTGAAGTCGGCGGCGGACGGCGTCCACACGGAGGTCCCGCCCGTCACGCCGAGGTAGACGTAGCTGCCGCGCACCCAGGCCGACAGCGTGTAGGCGGTGTTCGCCCTCACGTTCACGGTCTGCGTGCACTGGCCGGTGCTCCCGGCCGACACCCCGCCCGCGAGTGCGTGGCCGCCCGTCCGCGCCGGGCTGGTCACGACCGATCCGCCGTCGCACGTCCAGGGGCTGAGCGAACCGCTCTCGAACCCGGCGTTGGCCAGGATGCCGTCCGCGTGCGCCGGGGCCGTGACCCCGGCCGACAGTCCGGCGATCACGGCCGCCAGAACCAAGATCCTCTTCATGACCGGCTCCCTAGGGCAGGGTGTCCAGGTGCGGGCCGACGGTCCCGGCGAAGCCGCCGCCGTTGGTGACGTCCCAGTTGATGGACCACGTCATCGCGCCGCGGATGTCGGGGTAGGCGCGCGACGGCGTGAACGTGCCGCAGCCGGTGCCCTTGGCGAGGCAGTCCAGCGCGTTGCCGACCGCCGAGGGCGCCACGACGCCGCCGCCCGCCGCGCCCGGCCCGGCCGGGAGCCCGAGCGACACCTGGTCGGGGCGCAGCCCGTTCTCCAGCTGGATGCAGGCGAGCGCGGTCATGAAGTCGACCGTCCCCTGGCCGTAGACCTTCTGGTCGCAGCCGAGCATCGCGCCCGAGTTGTAGTACTGCATGTGGACGACGGTGAGGATGTCCTTGATCTTCAGCGCGAGCTGGAAGTACGCCGCGCCGGTCGACTGCATGTCGAGCGTCTGCGGTGCCATCGTGATGATCAGGTCGGCTCCGGCCCTGGCGCGCAGCGCCCGCAGCGCCTGCTCCATGGAGGTCGGGTCGAGGCCGTTCTCCAGGTCGATGTCGACGCCGTCGAACCCGTACTGGGTCATCAGCCCGGAGACCGAGTCGGCGAACAGTTGCGCGGACGCGCCGTCCGCGACCCGGATGGCGCCCTTCTCGCCGCCGACCGACAGGATGACCTTCTTGCCCTTAGCGTGCAGGCCGGCGATGTCGGCCTTGAACTGGGCGTCGGTGTAGCCGCCGAGTGCCGTGGACAGCTCGGGGTCGACGCGGAACGAGACCTCGCCGGCCCGGCCGGTCGCCTCGCCGAAGGCCACGGCGACCAGGTCGTACTGGTCCGGCACCTGGGAGAGCCTGAGCTCCTGCGCCGGGTTGACGAAGTCGTGCCAGTAGCCGGTCAGGAAGTGCCTGGGCAGCGGGCCGGTCGCGCACCCGCTGGTCGTGCCGGTGACGGCGGCGCTGGCGGGCGACTCGCCCTTGTCGTCGTAGGCCTTGACCGTGTAGCCGTGCGTCGAGCACCTGGCGAGCCCGCCGATCGTGGCGGCGGTGCCGCTGACGGTCTCCTTGAGGACCGAGCCCTCGTAGACCCGGTACCCGGCGGGCGTCCCGCTTCCGGCCTGCCAGGCCAGCGTCAGCGAGGTGTCGGTCCGTCCGGTGACGGTGGGCGTGCCGGGGGCACCGAGCCCGCCCGGGGGATCGCCCGGCCCGCCCTCGCAGGGACCGCCGTTGAACGTGCAGTTCTGCGGGCTCCCAGGACCGTTCCCGAGGAACCCGAACGTGACGGACCCTCCGGGCGGGACGACGGCGTTGTAATCGCGGTTCTGGAACGTGCTGCGCTGCCCGTTCTTCGTCAGCAGCGCGTCCCAGTAGGACCCGACGGACGTCCCGGACGGCAGGTCGAACTCGACCCGCCACCCGTTGATCGCGGCGTCGGTGCCGTTGATGAGCGTGAAGCGTCCCTCCCACCCCGAGCCCCAGTCGGAGGGCTTGGTGAAGGTCGCGGCCGCCGCGCCGGCGGCGTGCGCGCCGGGTGCGAGGGCGAGGACGAGGAGCAGGGCGGCGAGGACGCTGAGAGCAGAGCGGGGGCGCAAGGGCTCACTCCATCGCTTGAGAAGGCCGGCGGATTCCCCCGAACCCCGAGATCGTTCACGTATTGGACAGGAAGGTTTCCTATCTATTTAGGGTCAAGGTAGCCAGCGTCCGGGACGTCGGCAAGACCCCGGTGCGGGCGCCGCGCGGCCGTCCGGCAACCACCCCAGCTCGCGCGCCGAACCAGCTCTGGCGATCTTCGAAATCGGCAACTCTCGCCGGAAAGAGCGGCGATCAACGGCGAACATCGCCAGGTGACCGGCCCGGCCGGCCGATCTAGGCTCGCCTGAACCCCTCCCTGGGCCGGCGCGGGTAAAGAAGCGATCTTCCTGAACATGGTTCATTCAATATCTTGACTGATTCCAGAAAATGGGACAGTCTGGGGGGCGTGGCCAGCTCCTTGGACTTCCACGAGATGCTGCGCGCGGCCGCCCTGAGCGTGACCCGCCCGCGGCTGGCGGTGCTGGGCGCGGTCGTGGCGCACCCGCACGCCGACACGGAGTCGGTCATCGGCGCCGTGCGCGAGGTACTTCCGAAGGTGTCCCACCAGGCCGTCTACGACTCGCTGCGCGCGCTGACGGCGGCGGGCCTGCTGCGGCGCATCCAGCCGTCCGGTTCCGTGGCCCGCTACGAGTCGCGGATCGGGGACAACCACCACCACGTCGTCTGCCGCTCCTGCGGGGCCATCGCCGACGTCGACTGCGCCGTCGGCGAGGCGCCCTGCCTGACGGCCTCCGACGACCACGGCTACCTGATCGACGAGGCCGAGGTCGTCTACTGGGGCCTCTGCCCCGACTGCACAACCGCACACAGTTCCTGATTCACCCACGGTCGCCCTGGAAGGAATCACATGTCCGAGAAGAACGAAGCCGCCGCCGGTGGCGGCTGCCCGGTCGCGCACGAGCGCGCCCCCCACCCGACCCAGGGTGGCGGCAACCGTGGCTGGTGGCCGGAACGGCTCAACCTGAAGCTGCTCGGCAAGAACCCGCCCCTGTCCAACCCGCTGGGCGCGGACTTCAACTACGCCGAGGCGTTCGAGAGCCTCGACCTCGCCGCCGTGAAGCAGGACATCGCGCACGTGCTCACGGACTCGCAGGACTGGTGGCCCGCCGACTTCGGCAACTACGGGCCGCTGATCATCCGCATGGCGTGGCACAGCGCGGGCACCTACCGCGTCAGTGACGGCCGCGGCGGCGCCGGCGCGGGGCAGCAGCGCTTCGCGCCCCTCAACAGCTGGCCGGACAACGCGAGCCTCGACAAGGCCCGCCGCGTGCTGTGGCCGGTCAAGAAGAAGTACGGCCGCAAGATCTCGTGGGCCGACCTGATGATCCTGGCCGGCAACGTCGCCCTGGAGACCATGGGCCTGAAGACCTTCGGCTTCGCCGGCGGCCGCCGGGACGCCTGGGAGGCCGAGGAGGACGTCTTCTGGGGCCCCGAGACCGCCTGGCTCGACGACGAGCGCTACAGCGGCGAGCGCGAGCTGGAGAAGCCCCTGGCCGCGGTGCAGATGGGCCTCATCTACGTCAACCCGGAGGGCCCGAACGGCAACCCGGACCCGGTCGCCGCGGCGCGCGACATCCGCGAGACGTTCGCCCGCATGGCGATGAACGACGAGGAGACCGTCGCGCTGATCGCCGGCGGCCACACCTTCGGCAAGACGCACGGCGCGGCGCCGGCCGACAGCATCGGCGCCGAGCCCGAGGCCGCCCCGCTGGAGGACATGGGCCTCGGCTGGAAGGGCACGCACGGCACCGGCAAGGGCCGCGACTCCTACACCAGCGGCCTTGAGGTCACCTGGACGCCCACGCCCACCACGTGGGACAACAGCTTCTTCGAGATCCTCTTCGGGTACGAGTGGGAGCTGACCGAGAGCCCCGCCGGGGCGAAGCAGTGGCGGCCGAAGGACGGCGCGGGGGCCGACACCGTCCCCGACCCCGAGGACGGCACGCTGAACCGCCAGCCGATGATGCTGACGACCGACCTCTCGCTGCGCTTCGACCCGATCTACGAGCCGATCTCGCGGCGCTTCCTGGAGAACCCGGACGAGTTCGCCGACGCGTTCGCCCGCGCCTGGTTCAAGCTGACCCACCGCGACATGGGCCCGGTCTCGCGGTACGTCGGTCCCGAGATCCCGTCCGAGACGCTGATCTGGCAGGACCCCGTCCCGGCGGTGGACCACGAGCTCGTCGACGCGCAGGACGTGGCGGAGCTCAAGCGCCGCCTGCTGGACTCCGGGCTGTCCGTCGCCCAGCTCGTCACCACCGCGTGGGCGTCGGCCGCCTCGTTCCGCGGCACCGACAAGCGCGGCGGCGCCAACGGCGCCCGCATCCGGCTGGAGCCGCAGCGCAGCTGGGAGGTCAACAACCCCGACGGGCTGCGGAGCGTGCTGCGCACCCTGGAGCAGGTCCAGGAGGCCTTCAACGCCGGGCAGACCGGCGGCAAGCGGATCTCCATCGCGGACCTGATCGTGCTCGGCGGGTGCGCCGGGGTCGAGCAGGCCGCCAAGGCCGCCGGGTACGACGTCGAGGTGCCCTTCACGCCGGGACGCACGGACGCCTCCCAGGAGGAGACCGACGTCGAGTCCTTCGAGGCGATGGAGCCGACGCACGACGGGTTCCGCAACTTCCTCCAGAAGGGCAACGTCCTGCCGGGCGAGTTCCTCCTGGTCGACAGGGCGAACCTGCTCACGCTGACCCCGCCGGAGATGACGGTCCTCGTCGGCGGCCTGCGCGTCATCGGGGCCAACTACGACGGCTCGTCCCTCGGCGTCCTCACCGCCAACCCCGGGGCGCTCACCACCGACTTCTTCGTGAACCTGCTCGACATGGGCACGGTGTGGAAGGGGACGGGCGAGGACCCGATGACCTCCGAGACCTTCGAGGGCCGCGACTCCTCGGGGCAGCTCAGGTGGACCGGGAGCCGCGCCGACCTCGTCTTCGGCGCCAACTCCGAGCTGCGCGCCGTCACGGAGGTCTACGCGAGCGACGACGCGGGCGAGAAGTTCGTCCACGACTTCGTCGCCGCGTGGGACAAGGTGATGAACCTCGACCGGTACGACCTCACCTGATCGAGAACGTCCGGGACGTCCGGGCCGGCCGCCGCGGCGGCCGGC